>NZ_JBQCEE010000326.1:0-38882 GCF_051960575.1 Jatrophihabitans sp. | reverse complement strand
ATTTTGTTTCAAAGGGGGGGTTGGTGGTTATTTTTATTAAAAACTGCCCCCTTTTTTTCACTTGCATTTTCGCCGCGGCCCCACCCGCGGCCACGACCATCAGGAGGTCGACGTCGAGCGTCTTCTCCCGCAGCGCCTGCACCCCCGCCAGTCCGGGCTCCCATCCACCCGCGACGTAGCAGAACAGGTACGCCGTCCACCACACACCGGAAGGCGCCTCGGCCAACTGCAGCACCCCGCCGACGGCGAACAGCACCAGCGCCAGCGTCGCCCAACGCACCTCCGGCACCGACCACAACCCACCCGGACGGCGGCGCACCACAGCGGCCGAGGTGCGGGGCTCGTCGACGGAGGTCGCCATTCCTCCACCGTAGCAACGCATGTACAAGTGTTCATTCGAACCGTCCACGGCGTACCGTGCCGTGCATGGGCCACGGACCACAAGGGCGCGACACACCACCGGCGCAACTCGATGCCGCCAGCGCCGCCGCAGTGGCCGAGACCCTGCAAGCGCTCGTCGCGCCGAGCCGATTGCTGATCCTGTCCCGCCTGCGGCACGAGCCGGCGACCGTCACCGACCTCGCCACGGCCATCGGCATGGAACAGTCCGCAGTGTCACACCAGCTACGGCTTCTGCGGATGATGGGCATGGTCACCGTCGCCCGCGTCGGACGCACCGCCCGCTATGCGCTGTTCGACCAGCACGTCGCTGCCCTCCTGGACGAGGCGGTGTACCACGCCGAACACGTCCGCATCGGCGCCGCCGACCGCGTCCCCGAGGTGGGCTGACTCGCGACGGCAGGCCGGCAGGGAGGTCACGGTCGATCCGACGGCGAGCAGGTGTTGCAGCGCAAGGCCGGCACTCGATGGTCATGCCTGACGGGGAGGGCACGCCTGCAGTCGGTGAGGATCACTGCACACCCGCGCGCACGGCGTTCACCCCGTCGCGAGCGCGTCGCTCGGCTCGTCCTGGCCCTCGGCGCTCGCGGGTTCCCGCACGATCGCCGCGAGCACCGCGGCGATCGCGATGACGACAAGCGCGACGACGAGCGAGAGCTCGAGCCCGTGCCGGAAGGCGACGAGGTAGTTCGCCGGGATGGCGCGCAGATCGAGGGTGTCGCCGCTGCCGCCGGTCTCGAGGATCGACAGGATGCTGCCGCGCGAGCCGATGAGCAGGCCGCCGGTCGACCTGATCACCTCGGCCTTCAACGAGGCGTTCACGATCGCGCCGAGCACCGCGACACCCGTGACGGCGCCCAGCTGCCGGGCGGTGTTCGTCGCCGAGGCCGCCATGCCCGACAGCCGCGCCGGGATGTGGCCGAGCACCGCGGACGTGAGCGGCACGACGGTGACGCCGAAGCCGAAGCCGGCGACCGCCATCGCGATCAGCAACAGCGGGAACGCCGCACCGAAGGTGCCGTCGCAGCCGGCCGTCGTCGAGGCCTTGCCGCAGCCGGGGATGTGCAGTCCGCCGACGACGAGCCGGGCGACGAGCATGCCGACGGCACCGAGCACGCAGCCGACGACCATGGGCGTGCGCGAGCCGCGGCGGGCGACCCAGCGGCCCGCGACGATCCCGCCGACGACGATGGCCGCCGCCATCGGCGCGAACGCCCCGGCCAGCTTCCAGCCCGAGTACTGCAGGCCGATGTCGAGGAAGAGCGCGGTGAGGAAGAAGAGGGCGAAGACGCCGAGGTAGACGGCGAACGCGGCGACCAGGGCCACCGCGACGACCGGGCGCCGCAGGTAGCCGAGGTCGAGCATCGGTGCGGCGACCCGGCGCTCGACCGGGACGAAGGCCACCAGCGCCGCGACCCCGACGACGAACAGCGCCACCACCCAGGCCGTGCCGTAGCCGTTGTTCTCGCCGGCGATGACGGCGTAGATCACCGCGCCGATGCCGAGGGTGCCGAGGACGAACCCGGCGAGGTCGATCCGCCCGGCCTGCGGGTCGCGGCTCTCGGGCACCGTCGTCACGACGGCGACCAGCAGCACCACGCTCAGCGCCAGGTTGAACCAGAACACCGCCCGCCAGCCGTCCAGCCCGACGAGCAGGCCGCCGACGACCGGGCCGGACGCGAGCGCCAGGCCCGAGACCGCCGACCAGGCGCCGAGCGCCCGGGCGCGCTCGCGGCGTTCGGGGTAGAGCTGGCGGATCAGCGAGAGCGTGCCCGGCTCGGACGCCGCCGCGCCGACGCCCATGACGGCCCGTCCGGCGATCACCCACCCGACCGACGGCGCGACGGCGCAGAGCACCGACCCGACGCAGAAGATCACGATGCCGATGAGCATGAGCCGCCGGCGTCCGAACCGGTCGCCGAGCGAGCCCAGCGTGAGCATCAGGCTCGCGAACACCAGGGCGTAGGCGTTGATCACCCACTGCAGCGGGATCACGCCGGCGGCCAGGTCGGACTCCATGTCGCCCAACGTGACGCTGACGATCGTCGTGTCGAGGAACGTCAGGAACAGCACCAGCAGCAGCGTCGCCAGCGCCGGGCCCCGGCGCACGATCGGCGTGGTGGTCACCCGCGGCTCCTCCTCGCACCGAGATCGATGTCGGCGCCAGTCTGGCAGCCACGCCGCCCCGACGGCGGCAGGCGGACCACCGGATCGGCGCCCGCGTTCGACAGGACGCCGGTCGCGAAGCCGGATAGGTTGCCCGCATGCCGACCGTCTTGATCACCGGTGCGGGGCGGGGGATCGGCCGCGCCGCGTCGCTGCGCATGGCCGCCGCCGGGTGGAACGTCGTCGCCGGCGTGCGGCGCGACCAGGACGGCGACGAGCTCGTCGCCGAGGCGCCGACGCGCATCACCGCCGTCCGGCTCGACGTGACCAGTGACGACGACGTCGCCACCCTGCCCGACCGGCTGCCCGACCGGCTCGACGCGGTCGTGAACAACGCCGGCATCGTCGTCGGCGGCCCGATCGAGGCCGTGCCGCTGGCCGAGCTGCGCCGCCAGTTCGAGGTGAACGTCGTCGGCCAGGTCGCCGTCACCCAGGCCGTGCTGCCGCGGCTGCGCCGATCGAAGGGGCGGGTCGTCTTCGTCTCGTCCATCAGCGGCCTCGTGTCGAACCCGATGATCGGCCCGTACGCGGCCAGCAAGTTCGCACTCGAGGCCGTCGCCGACGCCCTGCGCGTGGAGGTCAGGCCGTGGGGGATCGCGGTCAGCCTCATCGAGCCGGGCCAGATCGACACCGATCTGTGGCGGCAGGCCGACAGCGCGCTGGACGAGACCATCGCCGGCATCTCGCCCGAGCACCGGCAGCTCTACGGCCGGCACATCGAGGGCATGCGGAAGGCGATCCCGCTCATGCGGAAGATGGCCTCACCCGCCGACGGGGTGGCCGGCGCGATCGAGCAGGCGCTCACCGCCCGGCGCCCGCGCGCCCGCTACCTCGTGGGCAGCGGCGCGCGCCTGCAGGGGTGGCTGCCGCAGTACCTGCCGACCCGGGCGGTCGACAGCGGGCTGCGGCTCGGGCTACGCATCCCGCGGAAGATCTGAGCGCTGCGCCGCGGCGCGTTCAGCCGGGCAGGCCGACGACCGCCGGGTCGGAGCAGAGTTTCGGTGCGTGGCCCTCGGCCTGCAGCAGGCCGCAGAACGTCACGGCGGCAACCTTCCACGTGCCGTCCTCACGCACCGCCTTGCCGTCGACCGGCAGGGACAGGCCCGAGGTCTTGAGGGTGAACTTGACGTCCGCGACGTCGGCCGACGCCGGGGTCACCGACGTGATCGCTATCGTCGCCTGGTTCGCGTACTGCGAGGACGCCTCGGCCTCGAGTGTCGCCTTGAACTGCATGCCGTGCTGCAGCGCGGCCTCCGACCCGGCCAGGTCCGTCTTCGGGCTGAAGAAGGCGTTGTAGGCCTTGGTGACCGCCGCCGTCACGTCCGGGCCGGGCGCCGACGGCGCACCCGACGCACCCGATGACGCGGCCGTCGACACCGCGGACGAGGCCGGTGGGGCCGACGACGACGGCGCCGGGGTCGAGGCGCCGGGCGACGACCCGCCGGCGCTGCTGGTGCAGGCGGCGAGGGTGAGCGCGAGGCCGCTCAGCACGGTCGTGGCGACGATGGCGCGGCGGTTCGTAATGGCCGAAGTTGTACTCCGGTCGACGCGTCGAAGGCGGGATATTTAATTCGTTTGCCGCCCGTGGCAGCGTCCCGCTAGCCTGCTGACACACGACATCACGCCGCGCGAGCCCGCGCGGCCCGAGCAGGAACGAGGAGGTGGCCCCGATGGAGAACATCATGCTGATGCCGACGTCGCGCCCCGCCTCGGCCTGCCCGGCGATGTCGCCGTCCCGCACGCTCGACGCCACGTGGCGTCGCGTCCTGGTCGACGGCACCCGTGTGCCCGCCGCCGCCCGCGTCGTCCCGGCCGCCTTCGCGTACGCCACCGGTCTCGTGCCGGCGGGCATCGCGACGACGGCAGGGGTGTCGGCTCCGACGGCAGCGGTCCAGGCGGATCACGACGTCAAGCAGGCGAGCCCACCTCGAGGTAGCACCGGGTGATCGATCACCGATCACCGGCAAGGCACCTCGAGGCCGCGGCTCCCCACCAGGGAACCGCGGCCTCGTCGTTTCTCCAGCATCCATCACCAGCACCCATCGCTCCGTCCGGCAGGACACCGGACGGACACCGCAAGGAGAAGGAGGTGACCGGCGACATGTCGACCGGATTCGCCATCGAGAGCCCGTCCTTCGACGGGTTGTTCGCAACGGCGCTCGGGACCGACGGGTTGTCGGACGGCACGTGGGACGGTTTCGACCCGCTGGCCAAGGACTGCCCCGACGATCTGCCCTGTCGCGTCGAGGACGCCGAGCTCTGGTTCGCCGAGACCCCGGCCGAGCTCGAGCAGGCCAAGTCGTTCTGCGCCGGTTGCCCGGCGCGGGCCGTCTGCCTGGCCGGCGCCATCGAGCGGCGCGAGCCGTGGGGCGTCTGGGGCGGCGAGATCTTCGATCGCGGCGAGATCATCGCCCGCAAGCGCCCGCGCGGACGCCCGCGCAAGACCGACAGCACCACCGGAAGCAGCGAGGTGGCCGCATGAGCGCCGCCCGTCCTCACCAGACCTCAGGAGCACTCACCATGTACACCCTCGTCGAAGCCCTCGTGCGGGAACGAATGCACGAGCAGGTGGCCGGCGCGCAGCACGCGCGCATGGTCCGGAGCCTCAGCGCCGCACAGCGCTGGGAGAAGCGCGTCTCGCGCTTCCACCGGGCCGAACAGCGTCACCGCAGGCAGGCCGAGTCGCTGGCCACGGACGCGCCGTCGCGCGACCGTGCGCTGAGCTGGGCCTGACCAGCGGCTGACCGCCACGGCGGCCGTCGGATCCTCGCGATCCGGCGGCCGCTGTCGTCCGCGGCGGTCAGCTCACCACCACTGCTGGTCGAGCTTGGCCTCGATCGACCGGACGAAGGTGCGCGTGCACTCCGTGCACACCCAGCGGGTGCGCGGGCCGTCCAGCGTCTCGACCATGTCGGCGCACCACGTCAGGGGTGGGTCACCGTCGAGCTCGGCAACCGCCACACGTCCGCATAGGGAGCAGAAGACCGCACTGTCGTCCACGGTGCCCACTGTGCCACGCCGATCACCGTTTCCGGTTCACCTCGGCTTCACCAGAGCTGCATGCTGCGCCGGAAGATGCCGGCCAGGGCATCGGCGTCGACCGGCCGCGGCGCCGTGGCGAGCAGCCGTTGCTGCTTGAGCGCGCCGTCGACCAGGTCGTCGACGTCGGCGTCGCCGAAGCCGACCGCGCCGACGCCCGCGGGGATGTCGATGTCGCGCATGAGCCGCGTGAGCACGTCCGGCAGGAACGCCGACGCGTCGTTCGGCTGCTCGGCGCCCGGGTCGAGCAGCTGCGCCGCGCGCACGTGCCGGTCGGGCCGCGCCTCGAAGGTGAAGCGGAACGCCTCGGGCGCGGTCAGCGACACCGCCATGCCGTGCGGCACCATCGCCTCGTCGTCGGGATAGCCGTTCGGGTGGAAGTCGCGCACCTGGCCCGCGATCGGGTACGCGTTCGCGTGCGGGATGTGCACGCCGGCGTTCCCGAAGCCCAGCCCGGCGAAGGTGGCGGCCAACGCCATGTCCCGGCGAGCGTCCAGGTCGTCGCCGTGCTGCACCGCCCGGCGGAAGGCGCTCGCGAGCAGCGACATCGCCTTCTCCGACCACATGTCGCTGACCGGGTTGGCGCCGCAGTACGGCACCCGCTGCTCGGGCTGCTTGCGCGCGACGGCGGTGTAGTCGCGGGCGGTGTAGCTCTCGAGCGCGTGGCAGAGGATGTCCATCCCGGCCGCGGCCGTGACGCCGGCGGGCTGGGAGAGGGTGAGCAGCGGGTCGACGACCGCGAGGGTCGGACGCAGGCGGGCGTGGCTGATCCCGCTCTTCACCCGCTGGGCCAGCACGTCGAGCACGCAGATCGTCGTGCTCTCCGACCCCGTGCCCGTCGTGGTCGGCACGGCGACGAGGGGGTGCAGCGGGTTGACCGGCGCCTGGCCGCCACCGACCGGCGCGTTCACGTAGTCGAGCAGCTCGCCCGGGTTGGTGAGCAGCAGGTTCACGGCCTTCGCGGTGTCGATGCTCGACCCACCGCCGACCGCGACGAACGCGTCCCACGGCCCGTTCGCGCGGGCCCAGTCGATCGCCGCCTGCATGCTCGCGTCGGTCGGCTCGACATGCACGCCGTCGAAGACGCCGGCCTCGACCCCGTACCGCTGCATCTGCTCGGCGACCCGGGCCGGCAGCCCGGTGGCCGCGACGCCCGGGTCGGTGACCACGAGCGCGCGCCGGGCGCCGAGCTGCGCGAGGTCGTAGCCGATCTCGTCCGAGGCGCCGTCGCCGAACTTCAGCTGCGGTGCGCCGTAGGTGAAGACGCTCTCGGGTGCGGTCACGCGGGCACCTCCGGGTCGGGCGGCCGGTGGTCGAGCTCGGCCAGCGGGTCGGACGGGTCGAACCGGGGCGAGTCGCCGGCGAAGCCGGGCTGCCACCGTTCCGCCAACCGACCGTACGGTGCGGTCGCCCCGAGCTGGCAGAGCACCCCGATCGAACCCAGCGCGACGCGGTGGATGAGGAAGTACTCCGGCGGCAGGTTGAACAGCCGCCCGATCCGGGCCTCCTCGCGACGCGGGTCGCCGAGGCGGTTGGCCTGCCTGCGCAGCCATTCGCGCGAGAACGTGAACTCCGGCGTCCGCACCGGGTCGAGGGTCGGGCCGAGGTAGTCGAGCACCTCGTCCGCCGTCAGGCGCACGCCCGGGCGCACGAAGCCGAGCTCGCGCATGATCGCCAGCAGCCCGGCGCTGTCGCCGTCGACCGCGAGCCGGCTCATCCGGCCGAGGCCCTCCGGCGCGCCGTTCGGCAGCCGGGCGACGGCGCCGAAGTCCACGACACCGAGCCGGCCGTCGGCCAGGATGCGGAAGTTGCCCGGGTGCGGGTCGGCGTGCAGCAGCCGCGCCCGGGTCGGCGCCGAGAGCTGCAGCAGCGACAGCAACGTGCCGGCGCGGTTGCGGGCGGCCTGGTCGCCCGTCGCGATGATGCGCGACAGCGGCGTGCCCTCGAGCCACTCGCTGACCATGACCTTTGGCGCGCTCGCGACCACCCGCGGGATGACGATGTGGTCGTCGTCGGCGTAGGCGGCCGCGAAGTCGCGCTGGGCCTGCGCCTCGAGGCCGTAGTCGAGCTCCTCGAGCACCCGCTCGCGCATCTCGGCGAGCAGCGGCTTGACGTCGAGGCCGGGCGAGATGCGGGCGAAGACGCGGGCGAAGCGGGTGAGCTGGGTGATGTCGGCGAGCAGCGCGGGGCCGGCGCCCGGGTACTGCAACTTGACGGCCACCTCGCGGCCGTCGCCCCACACGGCCCGGTGCACCTGGCCGATGCTCGCCGCCGCGGCGGGACGGTCGTCGAAGTCGCGGAAGCGCTCGCGCCAGGTGCGTCCGAACTGCTGGTCGAGCACCTTGTGCACGTCGGCGGCGGGCATGGGCGGCGCCGCCTCCTGCAGCTTGGTCAGCGCTTCGCGGTACGGGGCGGCCATCTCCTCGGGGATGGCCGCCTCGAAGACCGACAGCGCCTGGCCGAGCTTCATGGCCCCGCCCTTGAGCTCGCCGAGCACGCTGAACAGCTGCTCGGCCGTGCGCGCCTGCAGGTCGGCCTGCACCTCTTCGGCCGACCGCCCGGTCATCCGCTTGCCCAGCCCCACCGTCGCCCGGCCGGCGACACCGAGCGGCAGGGACGCGAGTTTGGCCGTGCGACGGCCGCGGCGCTGGGGGATGTCGGACACCTCGCCATTCTGCCTGCCGTACGGCGCCGACACCGCTCGAACGTGGCGTGCGCCGAGCTTTGGCCGGCCGGCGTCCGGTCATCGCACGCAGCCGCAGGTCGGGTGCACCGGCCAGCTGCGTCGCCGGATGCGCCAGTCGGGCGGGTGCAGCTCGAGGGTGCCCTCGAGCGTCGCCGGCTGGCCGCCGTCGAGATAGGTCAGCACCTGCGCGGCGGCGAGCCCGGCGGCCATCGTCGCCACCGCCACCTCGGACGACGGCCCGTGGCGCCGCGCGATGCCGAGTTGGACGGCGAGCCGGGGCCAGGCCTCGTCGCGGTCGCGACGGTGGTGGTCGAGGCAGCGCAGGCAGGCGGTGAGCCCGGGCAGCACGAGCGGCCCGACGACCGCCCCGGTCGGCGCCAGCGCGACGAGCAGGTGCGGGGTCGCGAAGGCTTGCAGCGCGTCGCGCCGGTCGTCGTCGACCGGCGTGTCGAGGGCGAGGACGGCGAGATCGGGCGGCCCGTCCGACGCCGGGCGCCGCCGGCCGGTGCGCGAGCCGGGCGCGCTCGGCGTGGCCCGCCGCACCGCCGCCCGCGCTGCGGCGGCCAGGCGCTGACCGGCGTCGTCCGGCAGCACCCCGCCCGGCAGCGTCGACCAGGTCTTCACGTCGGTGTCGGTCGTGAACTCGACCCGGCCGACACCGCTGGCGCCGAGCACCGCGCCGATGGCCGGGCCGACGCGTCCGGTGCCGTGCACGCTCACCAGGGCGTCGCCGCGGGCACGCAGCGTGTCGCCGGCGGCGTGCCCCGACCGCGTCGACAGCGCGGTGAGTTCGCCAGCGAGGGTCGGATGGGCGACGGCGCGACGGCCGGGCGCCGGCCCGCCGTCGGCCGCGACGGGCTGCAGGGCGCGGTCGTCGCGCCGCCAGAGCAGGCCGAGTTCGGCGAGCCGGTGCAGGGCCGCGGTGCACTGCGGGTCGGGCGGGTCGGCGGTGGGGTTCGTGAGGCTGCGGGCGGTGCGGGTGGTGAGGCCGTCGACGACCACGCTGAGGTCGCCGCACTCGAACTGCACGGTCTCGGCGTCGCGCCAGAGCATCCGGGTGGCCGGCGCGAGCTCGAAGCGCGCCGCCGGGTCAGGAGAGGGCATGGCCAGGGACGGTGACACACGGGGGCGAGATCGTCCGCGCTTGTCCACAGCCGCCGGCCGGTCGTGCCCGGTGACCGGTGGTCGACCCCCTGCCGACGCCTCCCGCCCCCCGATTCGTGGGCGTTTCGTTGCCGGATCGTCACCGTCAAGTGAATGTCCACACCTGTGGACGGCGCTGTGGACGGAGGGTGTGCGGCGGTGGACAACCCGGCGCCCTGTGGAGAACCTCGCGCGCGGCCCGACCGGATGATTACGGTGATCGGCGGTCACCGCGCAGGACGGTGGGGCGCCGGGGGAGTGCATGACGCAGCAGGTCGAGGTACGCCGCAGCCCTCGGCGCCGGCGCACGGTCTCGGCCTCCCGCGACGGCGACCGGATCATCGTGCTCATCCCGGCCTCGTTCACCCGGGCGCAGGAGCGCGACTGGGTCGCGCGGATGGTGCGGCGGGTCGAGGGCGGTGCGCGGCCGCGACCGGCGGGCGACCAGCAGCTGGCCGAGCGTGCCCGGCGGCTCTCGGCGACCTACTTCGACGGTGCTGCCGTGCCGGCGAGCGTGCGGTGGGTGCCGCCGATGCGCACGCGGTGGGCGTCCTGCACCCCGGCCGAGGGGACGATCCGCCTCTCGAGGCGGCTGCAGGAACTGCCCGTGTGGGTGCAGGACTACGTGCTGCTGCACGAGCTGGCCCACCTGCTCGAACCCGGTCACGGGCCCGCGTTCTGGGCGTTGCTGGCCCGCTACGACCGCACCGAGCGGGCGCGCGGCTACCTCGACGGCGTCACGGCCGCCGCGCAGCTCACCCTCGACGGCGACCTGGCCGACGACGTCGAGGACGCGCCGCAGCGCGATCAGTCGGCCGGCTGAACCCCGCCCGGCTGCCGGCTGCCCTCGGTGCCCTCGGTCTCCTCGCTGCCGTCGGACGAGCCGCTCGGGCCCTCGGCCGCCGGCGGCTCGGTCGGGTCGATGCCCGCGGCGATGTCGTCGGGCAGGTAGTCCGGCGCGGTCGGCGTCTCGGCGAAGCCGAGCGGATCGTCCAGGTCGTCGGCCGTCGGCAGCAGGTCGGGGTGGCCCCACACGGCGTCGCGGCCGCTGACCCCGCGGCGCTCGGTGAGCGCCCACCACAGCGCGGCCGCCTCGCGCAGCCGGCGCGGGCGCAGTTCGAGCCCGACGAGGGTGGCGAAGGTCTGCTCCGCAGGGCCGCCCTCGGCGCGGCGCCGCCGGGTGGCCTCGCGCAGCGCGACCGCCGCGGGCATGCGGTCGCCGGCGGCCGCCGTGACGACGGTGTCCACCCAGCCCTCGACGAGGGCGAGCAGCGTCTCGAGCCGCCGCAGCGCGGCGTCCTGCTGCGGCGAGTTCTGCGGGGTGAACAGCCCGCCGCCGAGTGCCTCCTGCAACGCCTCGGGGTTGGTCGGGTCGATGTTGCCCATCGCCGACTCGATGGCCGACATGTCGATGCTGATGCCGCTCGCGTACGCCTCGACCGCGGCGAGCAGCCGCTGACGCAGCCACGGCACGTGGTTGAACAGCCGCTGGTGCGCGGCCTCGCGCAGCGCGAGGTAGAGCCGGATCTCGTCGTCGGTGCGGCCGAGCCCTTCGCCGAACCCGCGCACGTTCTCGGGCACCAGCGCGGCGACACCCGCCGGCCCGAGCGGGATGCCGACGTCGGTGGCGGACACGACCTCGCGGGCCAGGCCGCCGAGCCCCTGCCCGATCTGCGCGCCGAACATGAGGCCGCCGACCTGGTTCAGGATGCCGGCGAGCGGGTTGCCCGCACCGCTGAGCATCTCCAGCTGCTCGGCCGGGACGGCGCCGGCCATCGCGGCGACCACCTTCGTCGCGACCGGGTCGCAGAGCGACGACCACACCGGCACCGTCTTTTGCAGCCACTCGTGCCGCGTCCAGGTCTCGACGGTCTGGACGCCGGACGGCAGGTCGGTGACCTCGTCCAGCCACAGGTCGGCGAGCCGGATCGCCTCGGCGACCGCCTGCCGCTCGCCGGGGGCGACCGTGGTGCTGCTGTCGCCGAGCGAGGACGTGGCGAGCTGGCGGGCGAGGTCCCAGTTCACCGGGCCGCCCGACCACGACAGCAGCTTCTGCAGCTCCGCGAACAGCGTCATGCCACCAATGTCGCCGCCGGCGCCCCCACCGGGGCCGCCGAGGCCGAAGAAGGCGAAGGGGTTGTTGTTCGACGGGTCGTTCGGGTTGCCGCCGGAGCCCGGGCCGAACCCGAACGGGAAGCTCATCGTCACTCCTCGGTGCCACACGGATGCACTGCCGTCTGCCGGCGTCAGCCGGCCTCCACGGTAATGACTACGAACGGACGCGGGTGCGCGTTCCGCGTTGCGCTGCCCGCGAACGGTGCGGCCGGCGGTTACGGTCGCGTCGTGAGCTGGCTGCTGTGGTTGTCCGGGCCGGTCGTGGCCGCGGCGGCCGCGTCCGTGTGGGCGTGGTGGCTGGGCTTCCGCGAGCGGCCCCGCCGCACGCCCGGCACGGTGCGCTCGGTCAAGGCGCACGGGAAGTACCTGCGCGTGCTCGACCACGCCACGGCGAGCGCCGCCGACCGCGCGCGTCCGAACGGCTGAGGATCGTTCCGTACGCTGCGCAGCGTGCCTTCGATCGAGCGCGTCCCGGGCGGTGCCGCCTTCGCCGCCCTGAGCCGCAGGGTGCGCACGCTCATCGTCGGCGGCGTGCTGTTCGTCGTGTTGTTCGTCGTGGCGCTCACCGTGTCCGTGCCGTACGTGATCCTGTCGCCAGGCCCGACCTACAACACCCTCGGCGTCGACGACGCGGGCGCGACGGTCATCACCCTGGACGGTCGGGCCGCCGCGCCGACCACGGGGCACCTCAACATGACGACGGTCAACGTCTCGAACCGTCCGGTGAGCGCGTTCCAGGCCCTGGCCGGCTGGCTGCTGCACGACGAGGTCGTCGTGCCGCGCGCCGCGGTGTACCCGCCCGGCCAGACGCAGGACCAGGTCGACCGGCAGAACGCCGACGACTTCGCCGCGTCGCAGGACAATGCCACCGCCGCCGCGTTGTGCGAGCTCGGCTACCCGAAGGGCTTCGGCATCTTCCAGCTGGTGCCGAAGGGGCCTGCCGACGGTGTGCTCGAGGTCGGGGACGAGCTGGTGTCGGTCGACGGCACGAAGGTCGGCTCGACCGACCAGCTGCGCGCGGCCCTCGCCACGCACCAGCCGGGAGAGCGGGTGCAGGTCGCCGTTCGACGCGCCGGGAAGCCCGCCACCGTGACGGTCACGCTCGGCCGCTCGCCGTCCGGCGCCAAGGGCGGCTACCTCGGCGTGCTGGCCGGCGTCACCTGCCTCGCGCCGTTCACCGTCAAGATCACGCTGGCGAACATCGGCGGCCCGTCGGCCGGGCTCATGTTCGCCCTCGGCATCATCGATAAGGCGGGCAAGCAGGACCTCACCGGCGGCCGCTTCATCGCCGGCACCGGCACCATCGACCCCACCGGCAAGGTCGGGCCCATCGGCGGCATCGCGCTGAAGATGATCGCCGCCCGCGACAAGGGTGCCACGGTGTTCCTGGCGCCGAAGGACAACTGCGGCGACGTGCGCGGCAACGTCCCGTCCGGGCTGCAGATCGTCGCGGTGTCATCCCTCCACGACGCGCTCACCGACCTCGCCGAACTCCGCTCCGGACGCGGCACCCCACCCACCTGCTGACCTTCCCGGCCGGTGTGGCGGGGGCGGTCCGTCGCCCGGGTCAGTCGGCGAAGGTGTCGAGCAGGGCGCGGGCGAGGTTCGGGGCAAGGTCGGGGCCGGTGAGCAGGTCGTCCTCACCGTCACCGCGCAGACGCAGCACGGCGGCGGTCGTGCCGTCGGCGAGCACGCCGACCACGAGCCGGGCCTCGCGACGGTCGGGGTGCCCGGCGGCGCGGGCGGCGACCTCCGCGTCGCTCAGGCCCGCCTCAGCGGACGGTGGCAGCAGCACGATCTCCTGCGCCAGCGCGCAGCCCTCGACGGCGTCGGGCCAGGCGAGCTGCGCGAGCACCTCGTCGAGCTCGCCGGCCGGCAGCTCCTCCTGCTCGATCGGCGTGAGCACGCCGCCGGCCACGTCGGCCAGCCCGAGCCGGTCGGCGAGCCCCGGGTCCTCGGCGCGCAGCGCGGCCGCGCTGACCAGCGCGTAGAGCATCGGTGGGCGGTCCCACCCGCCGGCAGCGACGTGCTGTTCGATCTCGGCGACGGCCGTCGCGAGCGTTGCGCTCATGCAGTGACCGTAACGTGATGGCGTCGGAACCCCCGCGGCGCCGAGTACGTTGACCCGACAGTCGAGCGAGAACCCCAGGAGCAGCCCGTGGCCATGCGGCCGCCCATCCCGCCGTTCGCCGTGTCACGACGTACCAAGATCCTCATCGGGGTCGTCGTCGCGCTGATCGTCCTGATCGTGCTCGCGGTCAAGTTCAGCGGCGTCTACATCAACTGGCTGTGGTTCGGCGAGGTCGGCCACCGCAACGTCTACACGACGATGTTCTGGACGCGGGTGGTGCTCTTCTTCGTGTTCGGCGCGGTGATGGCGCTGATCATCGGCGGCAACATCGTGGCCGCCTACCTGAGCCGCCCCCCGTTCCGCCCGATGTCGCCCGAGCAGCAGAACCTGCAGCGGTACGTGAACCAGCTCGAGCCGCGCCGCGTCCTGGTGCTCACCGCCGTCGCGGTGATCGCGTTCCTCAGCGCGGGCGCGTCCGCGCAGGGTGACTGGGCCACCTGGCAGCTGTTCCTCAACGGCGGGTCGTTCGGCCAGACCGATCCGCAGTTCCACCTCGACATCGGCTTCTACGCCTTCGACTACCCGGCCTACCGCCTGCTGCTGGGCTTCGGGTTCACCGCCGTGATCTTCTCGCTCATCCTCAGCGTGGGCGTCCACTACCTCACCGGCGCGATCCGGCTGCAGACGCCGGGGCCGAAGTTCACCATCGCGGCCCGCCGGCACGTCACGATCCTGATCTTCGTCTTCATGCTGCTCAAGGCGGCGGCGTACTGGCTCGACCGGTACGGCTTCGTCTTCTCCGACCGCAGCAAGTTCACCGGCGCCTCGTACGCCGACGTGCACGCGGCGCTGCCGGCCAAGACGATCCTGTTCTGGATCACCCTGATCCTCGCGCTGATGGTGCTCGGCAGCCTCTGGCTGCGCAGCGCGGTGCTGCCGGGCATCGGCTTCATCGTGATGATGGTGCTCAGCGTGCTGATGAGCGGGCTCTACCCGGCGATCGTGCAGTCGGTGACGGTGAACCCGAACGCCAGCGACAAGGAGGCGCCGTACATCGCGCGCAACATCAACGCGACGCGCGACGCGTACGGCATCCAGACCGTCGGCACCGACCGGGCGGTCAAGGGCAGCGTCACCTACGTGCCGTACCCGGCCAACGGCACCCCGGACGCCACCACCCTGCCGCAGCAGGGGGCGGGCAACGCGACCCTCGACAACATCCGCATCCTCGACCCGGCCATCGTCAGCGCGACCTTCCTGAACACGCAGAAGATCGGTCTGCCCTACGCCTTCTCGGGCACCCTCGACGTCGACCGCTACACGCTGCCCGACCCGCTCACCAAGGCGCAGACCGAGCACGACTACATCGTCGCGGTGCGCGAGCAGGCCGTCGGCAGCAACCTGAGCGGCTCGCAGAACAACTGGATCAACCAGCACACCGTCTACACGCACGGCTACGGTTTCGTCGCCGCGCAGGCCGACCAGGACGTCACCAACGGCGACAAGAACTCCTACACCGAGGGCGACATCCCGCCGACGGGCGCGCTGGACATCAAGCAGCCCGACGTCTACTACGGCCAGCTCGGCAACAACTACTCGATCGTCGGCGCGAAGGGCACCCCGCGGGAGTTCGACGCGAACGGTGGCAGCAACGTCACCTACCAGGGCAAGGGCGGGATCAAGCTCGACAACTTCTTCACCCGCCTCGCCTTCGCCGCCAACTACGGCGAGACGAACTTCATCCTGAACAGCACGGTGAGCGCGTCCGGCGCGAAGATCATCATCAACCGCGACCCGAAGCAGCGCGTCGAGAAGGTCGCGCCGTTCCTCACCGTCGACGGTGACCCGTTCCCCTTCGTCGACTCGAAGACCGGCCACATCATGTGGATGGTCGACGGCTACACGACGATGGCGAACTACCCGTACTCCGAGCGCAGCTCGCTGTCCGACCTCACCAACACCTCGGTGCAGCCGGGCCAGGCCGACCAGCAGATCAACTACATCCGCAACTCGGTCAAGGCCACCGTCGACGCCTACGACGGCACGGTGAAGCTCTACGCCTGGAACCAGGTCAACCAGCCCGACCCGGTCCTCAAGGCCTGGATGCGGGTCTTCCCGGGCCTGGTGCAGCCGCAGAGCGCCATGCCGTCGGAGGTGCTCGCGCACGTGCGCTACCCGCAGGACCTGTTCAACGTGCAGCGCGGCCTGCTGGCGCAGTACCACATCAGCGACCCGGTCGCGGCCTACAACGGACGTGGCAAGTGGGCGGTGCCCGACGACCCGTTCTCGACCACCGGCGCGAGCCAGCCCGCGTACTACATCCTCGCCAACGACCCGGCCGACCCGAACGCCAAGACCCCGACGCCGCAGTTCCAGCTGACGTCGCCGATGGTCGTCAACGCCGGCCAGAACCTCGCGGCCTACATCTCGGTCGACAGCGATCCCGGGCCGAACTACGGGAAGATGACGGTCCTGCAGGTGCAGGGCGGCGGGACGATCGTCGGGCCGGCGCAGGTCGCCAACGTCTTCAAGACCGAGGACAACATCTCGAAGGACATCTCGCTGTTCAACCAGTCGCAGAGCCAGGTGCTGCACGGCAACCTGCTGACGCTGCCGGTCGGCAACTCGTTCCTGTACGTCGAGCCGCTGTACATCCAGGCGACCGGCGGCGGGTCCGCCGCGTTCCCGCGGTTGCAGCGTGTGCTGGTCACGTACGGGAACAAGGCGATCGGCTACAACAAGACGCTCACCTCGGCCCTCGACGACCTGCGCAACCTCCGCACGCCGGGTGCCTCGCTGAACCTCAACCAGGGGACGCCGAGCACGCCGTCGACCTCGCCCTCGCCGAGCCCGTCGTCGTCCGGGTCGTCGTCGCCGCCGACCACGTCGCCGAGCCCGTCCACGTCGTCGTCGGGGACGCCCGCGCCGACCGTGACGGTGACGACGATCCCGCCCGCGCAGTCGCAGCTGCTCGCCGACCTGGCCTCGGCCACGCAGGCCCAGCAGGCGGCGTTGAAGTCGGGCAACGCGTCCGAGATCGCGTCGACGACCGCGCGGTTGCAGTCGCTGATCGACGAGTACCAGTCGAAGTACGGCAGCAAGTAGCCGCCGCGGCACGCGGCGTCGCGCCGGCTACTTGAGCTGCAGGTCCGACACCAGCCAGTGGCCGTCGGCCTGCTTGTCCAGCGTGATCACCGCGCGGTTGCGGTCGATCGTCGGCGTCGTCGACTGCGTCGTGGTCACCGTCTGGTCGAGGCAGGCGACGACCACGGCATGGGTCGCGGTGAGGCTCGAGACGCCGAAGCACTGGATGCCGGCCTTCGAGACGCCGTGGTACTTCTCGATGGCCGGACGCAGCTTGGCGGTGATCGGCGTGTAGTTCTTCCGGAACGCCGGCGTGAGGTGGGCGAGCACGCCGTTGAAGTCCGCGTCGAGGTGGCGGTAGTCGTACGAGCCGAAGTCGGTGGCCGCCTGCTTCGCGACCGTCGTGACGGTCGCGCGTGTGCCCGCCAGCGGGTCGGACGCGTCGTCCTTGCGCAGACCCCAGACCAGCCCACCGGCCACGGCGAGCACCAGCAGCACCGTGAGCACGCCCGTCGCGATCTGCCACGGGCGGGCGGACGACGGGCCGGCCGGCCCGGCGGCCGCGCGCGCGGCGTCGGCCTCGCGCAACCTGGCCGCCTTCGCCTCGAGCTTCTCGGCCTTCGACGGTCGCGGACGCGGCCGGTCGGGTGTCGGGCCTCCCGCCGTCTCGGCAAGGATCTCGGCGGAGGCATCGGACGTGGCGTCGGCGGAGACCTCGGGACGGGCGTCGGACATGGCAGGCATCTTCGTCCTTCCAGCTGGGGAGGTCACGCGTCAGGTCAGCCGTGCGCGCCGGCGAGCAGCAGGGCCTGCCACGAGTTCGGGCCGAGCACGCGGTCCTGGCCGCCGGTGAGCCCGAGGCGCAGGGGCGTGCCGTCGCTGGTCGTGATCAGTCCGCTCGCGGCGTCGTAGCCGCCGACCTCGCTACGGCCGTCGGGGGCCAGCAGGGCCGACGCGTCCGCGCCGGCCGGGGCCGCGCCGGGCCGCGGGGCGTTGGCGGCGCCGCGCGCGATGATCGAGCCCGGACAGGTCACCTCGTGCAGCGGCGTGCGCCGGCCCGAGATCGGGCTGGTGAGGGGCAGGCCGGTCGAGCAGACCGGGTCGTTGCGGTCGACCTCGACGACGCCGTTCAGGGTGCCGTCGACGACGATCTTCGGCGCGAGCCGCCCGAAGGTCGGCACGGCGACGAGCAGGGCCTGCAGGCCCGGCACGCGTGCGACCTGGATCTGCGACAGCGTCGCGACGTTGCCGAGCAGCACGCCGAACGATCCGGCGTTGGTGCGCGCGAGATCGTCGATCAGCCGGGTGGTCGCCGGGGCGTCGGCGAGCAGCCGGTCGAGCGTCGGGGTCGACGACGCCAGCGTGGCGCTCAGCGCGCGCAGCGAGCGGCTGAACCGGGTGAGCTCGCCGGTCGCGCCGGCGGCGTCGTGCAGCAGCACCGCGGCGTTGCCGATCAGCTCGACGGCGCTGTCCTGACTGGCCGAGAGCTCGTCGACCAGCCGCGCCGAGCCGCTGATGAGGGACGTCAGCGCCGGGCCGGTGCCGGCGAAGGCGGCCGCGCCCTCGCGTCCGATGATCTGCAGGTCCTTCGCATTCACCGAGTCGATGAGCCGCTCGAGGTCGTAGAGCACGGTGGCCGTGCGCAGCGGCACCGACGTGCGGTCGACCGGGATCACGGCGCCCGCCCGGTACGGCGTCGCGGACGGATGGGCGCCGGGCTCGAAGTCGACGTACTGCTCGCCGACCGCCGACAGGTCGGTGATGCGCGCGACCGCGTTGTCGGGGATCTGCACGCCGTGGTCGATCGACAGGGTGAGCGTGACGCCGTCGGTGTGCAGCTGCACGTCGTCGACGCGGCCGATCTGCACGCCCCGCATCGCCACCTCGGCGCTGTCGAAGATGCCGCCGGCGGTTTTCAGTTGCACGGTGAGCGAGTACGGCCGGTCGACGACGCGCACCCCGAGCAGCTGGAACACCGCCACGCTCAGCACGACCACCGAGATGAGCCCGAAGACGACCAGCTGGGCGATCACCGTGCCGCGCTTCATCGTCGCCCCCCGCCGAGCAGGACGGACACCGACGACGTGGCGTCCGGCGCCGTCACCGGCGCCCCGGCCTCGGCGTGCGCCTCGCCGCCCGCCTGCGGCTGGTAGCCGGGTGACTGCAACAGGCCGACGATCGTGCCGTAGAGGTTCACGTAGTCGCCGGGCGCGGCGTGGTCGAACAGCTGTCCGAAGCGGATCAGCGTGCGGAAGGTGGGGACGAGCGTGGCGTCGGCCGCGCGCAGCGAGTCGAGCGTCGGCTGCAGGTTGTCGAGCGTCGCGATCATGTCGCCGGTGCTGCGGTCGAGCAGGCCGCGCACGGTCACGCCGAGGCCCTGCACCTTCTGCAGCAGCCGGGTGAGGCCGGCCGTGTTGTCGGCGAGCGTGCGAAGGGCGTCCGGGAACTGCTGCAGCGCCTGCGTGATCGTGGTGTCGTCGCGGTCGAGCTGCCCGGCGAGGTCGCGCAGCGACACCAGGGTGCGGTCGATGTCGCCCTTGTGGTCGTCGAGCGTCGCCAGCACCGTGTCGAGCTGCCCGATGATGTCGCGCACCGCGCCGTTGCGGCCGTGCAACGTCTGTTGCAGCTCCGTGGCGATGACGTGGATCTGGTCGAGCCCGCCGCCGTTGAGCAGGGTCGAGACGGCGGCGAAGGTGTCCTCGATCGACGGCGCGGCGCTGGTCTGCGCCACCCTGACGGTGGTGCCGGCCGCGAGGCGTGGCGCGCCCGGACGCAGCGTCGAGGTCACGGCGACGAAGTCCTCGCCCAGCGGGGTGGTGAAGCGGATCTGGAACTGCGCGTCGGCCGCGAGCGGGAACCGCTGCTCGACACGGAGGCGCACGTCGGCGACGAAGTCGTGCGTGCTGATCGACGACACCTCGCCGACGACGACGCCCGCCAGCTTGACCTTCGCCCCGACGGTGAGGTTCTGGACGTCGGTGAACTGCGCGGTCACGGTGTAGGCGGCCGCGCCGTTCAGGGCGTCGGGCGCGGGCAGGTCCTCGAGGGTGAGGCCGCACCCCGACAGCAGCAGCGCGCCGGACGCGAGCACGGGCAGCAGTGATCGGCGCATCTCAACGCCCCACGTAGGTGCTGAGCTGGAGATCGGGCACGGGTGGCGCGCCGGGTGGCGATGCCCGCTTCTGGATCAGGCCGGCCTCGGCCGCGCAGAGGGTGTCGAGGGCGTCCCCGCGCCGCACCGCGGCCAGGTTCACCGGCGAGTTGAACGCGAGCACGGCGAGCACCGAGTTGAACGGCTGCCCGCAGTAGGTGGTCACCACGCCGGGCGTGCCCGGCCCGAGGATCACCCGGGCGTAGAGCGCGGGGCATCCGAGCGGGCGTCCGGTGGCCGTGGGGCACGGGCCGTGCAGGGTGATGGCGCGGTTGAAGTTCTGGAAGCCGAGCGGGGCGACGTCGAAGGTCTTGATGAGCGCCTGCTGCTCGCTCATGATCGCCGAGACGGTCGTGGCGAGGTTGCGCAGGCTCGAGCCGATCCGGGCGCGGTTGGTGCGCAGGAAGGTCGTGACCGACGCGAGGCCGCGCTGCACGTTCGCGATGGCGGTGGCGATCAGCTGCCGGTCGTCGGCGAACTGGGTCGTCACCGAGGCGAGGTCGCGGTCGACGCTGTCGATCTCGTCGTGCCGCTGGGCGAGGGTCGAGGTGAGCCGGTCGAGCCCGGTGACGAGCTTCGCGAGGGCGTCGGGGTTGTCGGTCAGGGCCGGCAGGGCGGCGGCGAGCTGGGTGATGGCGTCGTGCACGTCGGCCCCGCGCCCGTCGGCCAGCTGCGCGAAGGCGTGCAGCACGTCGGTGAGGGCGCCGTCCTTGTTCGCCCCGCTCGGGCCGAGCGTGCGGGCGAACGTGTCGACGCTGGAGAAGACCTGGTCGAGCTCGAGCGGCACCACCGTGTCCTTCAGATCGATCACGGCGCCGTGCGGCAGCACCGGCCCGCCGGTGTAGGAGGGCGTCAGCTCGACGTAGCGGTCGCTCACCGGGTTGGGTGCGAGCACCACCGCCTTCGCGCCGGCGGGCACCTTCACGTCGTCCGGCAGAGCGATGCGCACCTCGACATACGAGGCCTTCGCGGTGATGGCCGTGATGTGGCCGGTGGGCACACCGAGGATGTCGACCGAGTTGCCCGCGTACAGACCGGGGGTCGCCGGGAAGCGCGCCGTGATCGTGTACTCGCCGCCGCGCAGCAGGTGCACCACGAACCAGCCCGCGGCGACGACGACCGCCGCGAGGGCCACGGCGGCGACGAGCACCGTGCGGAGTCCGAAGCGGGCGAGCGCCCGCGTGCCGAGGTCAGTCACCGCACGGCCTCGTCGACGAGTCGGGGTGCGCCCCGCAGGCCGCGATCTGGCTGTCCGGCGTGACCGCCGCCGGCACGTAGAGGTCGAGCCAGGGCCCCGACCCGGTGGCGTTGGCGATGTTGACCGAGAACTGGCCGAGCACGAGCACGGCGCGCTGCAGCTTCGTCCGGTCACGGGCGAGCAGCGTGCTGAGCGTGTCGACGCTGCGCAGCAGCGAGGTCAGGTGGCCGCCGTCGCGGCGCACGAGGGTGTCGAGCTGCTGCGCGAGGGAGGCGGTGTCGCGCAGCAACGAGGTGATGATCGCGCGCCGTTGCTCGACCAGCTGCAGGAACGCGTCGCCCTGCAGCACCAGCTGCACCAGCGGTCCCGAGTTGGCATTGAGGGTGTCGACGATCGCGTTGGACGCGTCGAGGATCTGCTGGATGCGGTCCTGCTTCGCCGCGAGCGTGCGGGCCACGGAGGTCAGGCCACGCAGGGCGGCGGCCGCGTCCGCCGGGGCGATGCCCTCGATCGAGCGCGCCAGCGTGCGCAGCGACGTGGCCAGCTGCGTCGTCCTGGTGCCGTCGCCGAACTCGGCGAACGACTGCAGTGCCTGGACGAGTGAGTACGGCACCGTCGTGCGGCGCAGCGGGATCGTGCCACCGTCGGCCAGCTGTCCGCTGCCGGCCGACTCGATCTGCAGGAACAGGTTGCCGAGCACCGTCGCCACCTCGATCGAGGCCGACGACGCGTCGCCGAGGTGCACCCCTGCGTCCAGGCTGAAGTCGACGCGCACGTGGTCGCCCTCGACGACGACCGCGTCGACCGACCCGACGGGCACGCCGAGCACGCGGACGTCGTCGCCCTCCTTCAGGCCCGCGGCGTTGGCGAACTGTGCGTGGTAGTCGTCGGTCGGGTGCACGAACGGCAGCGACGACAGGTTCACCGCCAGCAGCACGAGGGCGACGGCGACGAGCGTGCCGACCAGCCCGACCATGAGCTGGTTGCGTTCGCGCAGCGGTCTCATCGACAGACCGCCGTGTTGCCGAGGTGGCCCGCGTGACCGTGGGGCAGGGCGAGCGGCGTGCTGACCGGCAGTTGCAGCAGGGCGAGACTCGTGAGCCCGGTCGAGTTCAGCAGTTGGCTCAGCCCGGGGATCCCCAGCCCGTGCTCGATCGACGTGAGCACCTGGCCGCCGCTCACACTCGTCCGGCCGACCGTGCGGGCGTCGACCCGGCACAGGTAGGCGTTGGCGAAGCCGCCGTTCTGCGTGGTGCGGGCGAAGTCGCCGAAGGCGGTGACGAAGCCGTCGATGAGCTGGCTGACCGTGCCGCTGTTCGCGGCCACCTGTCCGGCGACGTGGTCGAGGTCGGCGATGTCGGGTGAGAAGCCGCTCGTGCCGAGCCGGGCGAGCAGTCGGTCGACCGATGCCGCCAGGCCGTCGACGCCGTCGAGCGAGCCGAGCAGTGCCGGGCCCTGCTGGTGCAACCCGGCCGTGAGGCTCGACAGCGCCTGCACGACACCGGCGAGGTCGTTGTCGTGCGCGCTCACGGTGGTCAGCAGCTTGGTGAGGCTGTCGAGCACCTCGGTGAAGGTGTCGGTGCGGTCGGCGAGGTTCGTGGTGAGTGAGGCGGTGCGGCGCACGAGGTCGGTGATGCGGGCGGTCTGACCCTGCAGGATGTCGATGATGTCCTGCGACAGCTCGTTGACCTGCTGCGGCGTGAGCGCGGTGAACAGCGGCCGGAACCCGTCGAACAGCGCCGTGAGCGACAGCGCCGGGCGGGTGTGCGACGCGGGGATCGTGCTGCCGTACGGCAGCGGACGCCCGGGGTCGGGTCCGTCCTGGGTGATCGCGAGGTAGCGCTGGCCGAGCAGGTTCGCGTACCGCACGACGGCCCAGCTGCTCGTGGTGAGCGTCTGGTGGTCGTTGGTCGTGAAGGTGACGCGTGCGTGCTGGGCGTCGACGAGCGAGACGTCGGTGACCCGGCCGACCGCCACGCCGGCCGCCTTCACCTGGTTGCCGGCCCGCAGGCCGGAGACGCCGTCGGGCCCGGCGAAGATCGCGTGGTAGGCGTGCTCGGTGCCGACGTGCGGGCCGGTGAGGGTGCCGATCTCCATCGTCGCCATGACGCCGCCGAGGGCGAGCGCGACGATGACCTTGACCAGGGCCCTCCAGTTCATGGCGCGATCACCGTGGCCGAGCCGCGCAGCAGGGGGCCGAGCAGCAGGTCGGCGGCGTCCGGGATCGACGCGGTGGGCAGGCCCGTGAGGGCACTCGCGGCCGCACGCACCGCGTCCAGCTCGCGCCGGCTGCCGACCGAGTCGGCCGTGCCGCCGTAGGACGTGCCGGTGGTGAGCACGCGGGCACGGGCGGTCGCCGCCCTCGCACCGCAGTTCGGCCCGGTCCGGTCGCCGTAGCGGGGGCAGTCGGCGCCGGTGTACACCGGCGGGTCGTCGATGCCGTCGAAGGCGTGGCCCTCACCGCCCGCGATGATCGGGAACAGCTCGGCCACGTCGACACCGGTGAGCAGGATGTTCGTCTTCAGGTACGGCCCGCTCGAGGCTGCGGACGAGAACGCCTGGCCGAACGCACGAAAGCCGTCGATGGTGTCGACGAGCGCGTGCGGGTCCGCCGCGAGCGCCGCGCTCACCGGTACCTGGTCGCGGAAGACGGTGACGATGTTGTCGACGTTGCGCGGGCTCAACAGCAGTTGAGTGTCGTCGACGGCGGTCGGCGCGACGGCCAGCAGCTCGGCGATCGCCCGCTTCTGCGCGGTGATGCCCTTCGTGACGACGAGCAGGTTGCGCAGCGAGCCGAGCAGGTCGGGTGCGTTCCGGGCGAGCCCGTCGGTGACGGTCGCGAGGTCGCCGATCACACCGGCCAGCTGCCCCATGTGCGGCGCGATCGCACGCAGGTACCGGTCGGCGGACGTGACCAGCCTGCCGAGGCGGTCGCCCTGCCCGTCGAGGGCCGAGGCCAGCGCCGACAGGGCGGCGTCGAGCTGTGCGGGGTGGATCGACGTGAGCAGCCGGTAGGCGTTGGCCAGTGCCGTCTGCAGGCTCTCGGCCTGCGGGCCGGTGGCCGGGGCGATCGTCCCGCCGTCGTGCAGGAACGTGTCGCCGTCGCGCGCCGGTGGCAGCAGCTCGATTTGCACGGCGCCGAACAGTGTGCGGGGCAGCGCGATCGCGGTGACCGTGGCCGGGATGAGCCGGGCCTGGTCGGCGTGCAGCCGCAGCCTCGCCACCGCCGTGCCGTCGAGCGAGCCGCTGGTGTCGCTCACCTCGCCGACGATCACGTTGCGGAAGCTCACCGGATCGCCCTGCTCGAGCGCGTCGCTGGCCTGGCTCAGGTGCGCGTCCACGGTGTAGTAGTCGCCGAGGTCGCCGCGGAACGAGAGCCAGATGAGTCCGACGCCGATCACGAGGGCGGCGGCGAGCAGCAGGCCGAGCACGATCTCGAGCGGGCGGTTGCGGATGCGCTCCATCAACCGCCCCCGAGCTGCACACCGTGCAGTCCCCAGAACAGCATCGTGAGCAGCACGTCGGTGATCGCGATGAGCACCGTCGTCGCGCGGATCGCGCGGGCCGTGGCGCGGCCGACCCCGGCCGGCCCGCCCGTGGCGTTGTAGCCGTAGTAGGTGTGGATGATCGCGATGATCACCGTGAACACGATGACCTTGATGACCGAGTAGACGACGTCGATCGGCCGCAGGAACAGGTCGAAGTAGTGCAGGTAGGTGCCCGACGACTGCCCGAAGAAGATCGTCACGGTGTACTGCGTCGCGAGGTACGAGCCGAACAGCGCGACGAGGTACAACGGCACGATGACCGTGAACGCGGCGATGATGCGCGTCGTCACGAGGTAGGGCACCGACGGGATCGCCATCACCTCGAGCGCGTCGATCTCCTCGGTGATGCGCTGCGCGCCGATCTGGGACGTGAACTTGCAGCCGATCTGGCTGGCCACCGCCACGGCCGCGATGAGGGGCGCGATCTCGCGGGTGTTGGCGTAGGCCGAGACGAAGCCGGTGAGCGGCGCGATGCCGATGATGTTGAGGCTCTGGAACCCCTCGACGCCCACCTCGATGCCGACGAAGAGCGCCTCGGAGATGACGACGAGCAGGGTGCCGGTGAAGGTCAGCACGAGGCCGGTGCCGAGGGTGAGCTGCCCGATCTGGCGCATCACCTCCTCGCGGTAGCGACGCAGGGTCAGGGGCACACCCCGCAGGGCGCGCGCGGTGAAGACGACCATGTCGCCGAGGAAGCGCACCTGGTCCTCGAGGACACGGCCGGTCGCGCCCACCCGGCTCAGCGCGTCCCGCACAGGCGCCGATGCGATCGCCATCAGAACGCCCGCTGCGGCACGACGGCGAAGAAGATCTCGGTGATCACCAGGTTCAGGCCGAACAGGATGACGCCGGTGATCACCACCGACCGGTTCACGGCCTCGCCGACGCCGGTCGGGCCGCGCTTGGCGTTGAGGCCCATGTACGCGGCGATCATGACGGCGACCAGCCCGAACACCATCGCCTTGATCAACGAGGTGATGTAGTCGCTCATCGTCGCGAACTGCGTGAACGAGCCGAAGAAGCTGCCCTTCGTGCCGTGCAGTGCCACCAGGTCGAAGACGTAGGCCGACAGCACGCTGACGAAGATCACGGCGAAGCAGAGGAAGCCGCTGACCAGCACGCCGGCGACCATGAGCGGCGCCACCAGCCGCCGCAGCGGGTTGAGCCCGAGCACGATCATCGCGTCGATCTCCTCGCGGATCGTGCGCGACCCGAGTTCGGCGCAGACCGCCGAGCCGCCGACGCCCGCGAGCAGCAGCGCGGTGACGATCGGGGCCGCCTCGCGCAGCACGCCGATCGCGTCCGCGGCGCCGACGAAGCTGGCCGCGCCGATCTGGGCGGCGAGCGCACCGACCTGCAGTGCGATGGAGACGCCGAGCGGGATCGACACGAGCATCGCCGGCAGGATCGTCACGCTGATCAGGAACCAGGCACGCTCGACGAACTCGTTGAACTTGAAGCGTCCGCGGGCGATGTCGCTGACCAGGCCGTACAGGCTCGCGCCGAACATCGTGTAGAGGCCGCCGGTGGCCTCGAGCCCCGAGCGCAGGAACCCGGGCAGCGCCGAGCCGAGGCGGTCGCCGACGCGGTCGCCGGCGGTGCGGCGACGCGGGGGTGCTGGGACGTAGACCCGCGTCGGCGGATCCAGTTCGGCCAGGGCGGTCGCGGACGCCGGACGCGGTCGTGGGCGCGGCGACGGGGCCCCTTCGGGCCCGATGTCGTCGTTCCGAACCACGACGTACCCCCACCGGCGAGTGTTGGACCGCAGGAACCTACAACGCGGTGTCACACCTGTCCACGCGAACCGGACGCGCCCGGTCGGTGCCTCTCGTGCAATACCGTGGGTCGGGTCAGCCCTGTGCCCATCGCTGCGGAGGTCGCCATGTCGTCGCAGGACGTCGACGTTCTGGTCGTCGGTGCCGGTCTGGCCGGCCTCGTCGCCACCTACGAGCTGACGCAGGCCGGACGCCGGGTGCTGGTCGTCGAGCAGGAGAACCGCGCGAACCTCGGGGCCCAGGCGTTCTGGTCGCTCGGCGGGCTGTTCATGGTCGGCAGCCCCGAGCAGAAGCGGCTCGGCATCAAGGACTCGTACGAGCTCGCGCTGCAGGACTGGATGGGTTCGGCCGGCTTCGACCGCGACCGCGAGGACCACTGGCCGCGGCAGTGGGCCGAGGCGTACGTGCGGTTCGCGGCGACCGAGAAGTGGCAGTACCTGCACGACCTCGGGCTGCGCATCACGCCGATCGTCGGCTGGGCCGAGCGCGGCGCGGGCACGGCGTCCGGCCACGGCAACTCGGTGCCACGCTTCCACCTCACCTGGGGCACCGGTCCCGAGGTCGTGCGCGTCTTCCTCGAGCCGGTGCTCGAGGCCGAGCGGCGCGGGCTGGTGCGGTTCGCGTTCCGGCACCAGGTCGACGAGCTGCTCGTGGACGACGGCGCGGTGGTCGGGGTGCGTGGCAGCGTGCTCGAGCCGAGCGACGCGGAGCGCGGGGTGGCGTCCTCGCGGGAGGTCGTCGGCGGGTTCGAGTTCCGCGCGCCGGCGACGATCGTGGCGAGCGGCGGGATCGGCCACAACTTCGAGCTGATCCGCAAGAACTGGCCGGTCGACCGGCTCGGCCCGGCGCCCGAGACGATGATCGCCGGCGTGCCCGCGCACGTCGACGGCCGCATGCTGGCGATCAGCGAGCGGGCCGGCGCGAACCTCGTGAACCGCGACCGCATGTGGCACTACACCGAGGGTCTGGTCAACTGGGATCCCATCTGGCCGAACCACGCGATCCGGATCATCCCCGGCCCGTCGTCGATGTGGTTCGACGCGAACGGGCAGCGGCTGCCGGCGCCCAACTTCCCGGG
Organism: Jatrophihabitans sp.; assembly: GCF_051960575.1. Taxonomy (GTDB): domain Bacteria; phylum Actinomycetota; class Actinomycetes; order Mycobacteriales; family Jatrophihabitantaceae; genus JBQCEE01. The sequence goes on along the minus strand of NZ_JBQCEE010000326.1, from coordinate 11,429 downwards.
ATTCGACACCACCCGCACGCTCGGCGAGATCCTCAAGACCGGCTACGACTATTCGTGGTTCGTGCTCACGCAGTCGATCATCGAGAAGGAGTTCGCCCTCTCGGGATCCGAGCAGAACCCCGACATCACCGGCAAGGACCTCAAGCTCACGCTCAAGACCCGGCTGTCGAAGGGCGCGGCCGGCCCGGTCGAGGCGTTCAAGCAGCACGGCGTCGACTTCGTCGTCGCCGACAACCTGCGCGACCTGGTCGACGGCATGAACAAGATCGCGCGCGGGCCGCAGCTCGACCACGACCACCTCGAGCGGCAGATCGTCGAGCGCGACCGCGAGGTCGGCAACCCGTACACCAAGGACCTGCAGCTGATGGCGATCGCGAACGCGCGCCGCTACCTCGGCGACAAGGTCTCGCGCGTCGCGAAGCCGCACCGCATCCTCGACCCGGCGCACGGCCCGTTGATCGCCGTGCGGCTCAACATCCTCAGCCGCAAGACCCTCGGTGGCCTCGAGACGAACCTGGACGCCCAGGTGATCCGTCCCGATGGCGAACCGTTCCCGGGGCTGTATGCGGCGGGCGAGGTCGCCGGCTTCGGCGGCGGGGGAGTGCACGGCTACAACGCGCTCGAGGGCACCTTCCTCGGCGGCTGCATCTTCAGCGGCCGCGCCGCCGGGCGCGCCCTCGCGCGGTCCCTGCCCGCTCGCTGAGCCCCGCCTTGTCCCCCGGCCCGGTCATGCAGCGGGTCCGCGGATGACCGGGGCGGGGGACGAGCGGGGTCAGACGGTCGCGGTGTCGTCCTCGCCGCGGGCGTGGCGCGCGGCCGAGTAGGCCGGCTCGCGCAGCCGTGCCCACCACGGGTACGGCGCGAGGTCGGGGGCGCTGTTGAGCACGGCGTCGAAGGTGACGTCGCCGTCGGTCACGTCGTCGAGGCGGGGCACGTCGACGACGCCGAAGTCCTGCCACCGCCCGGTCGGACGCGCCACCCGCAGCGTGATCCGCACCCCGCCGTCCGCCGTGTCCTCGGGGCGGGCGCCGAGCACCACCGGCCCGGTGGGCGTGCGGTAGGGCAGCACGCTGCTGTACGGCGAGGCCGCGATGAGCCGGCCCCGGCGCGGCACGAACAGGAAGCGGGCGGGCACACCCTCACCGCTGGTGGTGAGCAGCAGGTCGACGGGCCCGTCGGTCATCTGCAACCGCACGGCGATGCCGGGGATGTCGGGCAGCCGGTCGGGCAGCCCGACGCTGCGGGAGAACCGCACCACGGCCTCGTCCGTGCCCGGCCGGTCGAGCAGGGCCGTGCCGAACGGCTCGGTGACACCCGAGCGGTGTGCCGTCGCGCGGATCGCCACACCCTTCGGGTGCAACGGCCGGCCGCTCGGCCGCACGCGTCCGACGAGGCCGAGGACGGCGCCGATGGCATCCCCACCGGCGGTGGTGGCGGAGTCGAGGGCGGCTCGCAGGGGAGGGGTGAGGGTCGGCATGCCGATCGCCTACCCGGTCGTGCGACGACGGCTCACCGGCTGTGATCGACACCGTGCGCGGCATGGGCGCGGGACGCCGCGGGAATTCAGGCCCCGTCCCGGAGACAGCCGCGACCACCTCCGGGACAGGCCCGGTTCCGGCGATGTCCCCCCGGATGTGATCGCCGGACAGCGGGCAGCCCCGACGGCCCCGGGCGTCGATCGCTCGATGCGCGGTGGGGTCGATGCTGCGGCCCGGGCGACCGGCGGGGGACGGTCGCGGAGATCGAGCCGATCATGAGCCTGCGGCAGGGGCGGACCGGTGTCAATCCGGCGTGTACTGGATCTTGACCTGGTGCGCACGCACCACCGCGTCCACTGCATCGGGCAGTGTGCGCACCCGTTCGACCCCGCTCGGCAGGCGCGTCGGCCACCCCGGGCCGGCCGCGAACACCGGCAGGCCGAGGGCGCGCACGCGCCGCAGCGCCAGCGACGAGGCGGTCTCGCCGATGCGCGACCACACCACGAGCGCGGCGACGTCGGCGCTGTCGGGCAGCCGGGCGACCGTGGTCGAGAACGCCGACTCGGGGACGCTGCCGAGCACGATCGGCTCGATGTTGCGCTCGGCGAGCGCGGCCGCCAGCGCGTGTAGCGGGGCCGTGTGCTGGTCGTGCTGCACGGCGGCCAGCACGGCGCGTCCGCCCGGGCTCGTCTGGCGCTGGTCGAAGGTCCACCGGTCGAACGCCGACATGATCGCCGCGACGGCGATGTGCTCGCACTCGATGCCGGTGCCCGTGCCGGCCCACTCGGCACCCAGGCGCTGCAGGAAGGGCGTCACCACGTCCGTCCAGGTGCTGACCGCGCCGCGTTCGACGAGCAGTGCCCGCACGGCCGACGCGACACCGGCGGCGTCCAGGGCGTCGGTCGCCAGCAGGAACTGCTGCTCGAGCGGGTCGTCGGCACTCGTGACGGACGTGCTCGGCGTGCCGCGCACGGCCACCGCGGCGGCGGAGGTCGACATGCCCTCGGCGACGAACCGGCGCAGCCGCAGCATCGCCGCGATGTCGTCGGTGGTGTAGCGCCGGTGACCGCCCTCGGTGCGCCCGCTCGGGCCGAGGCCGTAGCGCCGTTCCCAGCTGCGCAGCGTCGAGATGCTGACGCCGACGCGCGCGGCGACGTACGCCACCGGCCAGCCCAACGTGGCTGGCGGCGACGCGCTCTCCAGCGCCGAACCGCTGGGCCGCTTCTCCGGCACACGACCAGTGTGGCGCATCGAACAACCTGTGCGGAATCCCGTCGTGTGTGCACGCTTTCGCGCAGGTTTGTCGGGTTGGCCCCGCGGGTAACCGGCTGACGAGGGCGAACGCCGCCCGTGGAAACGAAGGAGATGCAGATGGCTTCGGTCACCGAGTCGATCGACGTCGAGGTCCCCGTGTCGACCGCCTACAACCAGTGGACGCAGTTCGAGTCGTTCCCGAAGTTCATGGGTGGCGTCGACTCGATCACCCAGACCGACGACCGGCACAACCACTGGAAGACCACCGTCGGCGGGGTCACCCGCGAGTTCGACACCGAGGTCACCGAGCAGCACCCGGACGAGCGCGTCGCCTGGAAGAGCACCGACGGCACCACCCACGCCGGCGTCGTGACCTTCCACCGGCTCGACGAGCGGAAGAGTCGCGTGACGGTGCAGATCGACTGGCAGCCCGAGGGCCTGGTCGAGAAGGCCGGCGCGGCGGTCGGCGTCGACGACCACCAGGTCAAGGCCGACCTCAAGCGGTTCAAGGAGTTCATCGAGTCGCGCGGCGCCGAAGAGGGTGCCTGGCGGGGCGACGTGGAGGCCGGTTCGTGACCGCTGCCGGTGTCACCCCCACGGGTGCGCGCGGATGACCGACCGGTCACCGCTGGTGCAGAAGCACGGCAGCGCCAAGCATCCGGAACGACCGGTCGCGCACCAGCGGCCGGACGGCGTCACGGACATCGAGGCCGAGGCGCTGGGCAAGCTCGGTGAGGCGCTCGAGGCGATCGAGGCCGCGCGCGGATTCCTCTACAACTTCCACCGGCTCTCGGGGACGGCCGACCTCACCCTGCAGGACGCGGTCGAGCTGCTGCGCAAGGCGGGGCACGGCGGATTGGCCGATGAGATCGAGGAGGTGCTCGTCGGCCGGGACGTGATCGCCGGCCGGTGGACCTTCCAGCTCGTCGAGGACTACGACCAGGGCTATTACGACGTCTTCAAGGACGTCGAGCACCACGCCCGCGCGCAGATCGGGGTGCCCGACCCGCATCTGTACGAGGCGGAGATGAAGCACCAGGAGCAGCAGCCGAAGGGCTGACCGCCTCCTCTCCCCACGGACCCCGTCCGGCCACCGTGCGACCGGTGCAGCCGGGCGGGGTCCGTCCATCACAACGTTTGTGGAGTGCCCTCCTCGGCGCGCTGCTTGCGGCTGCTGCCGCTCGAACCGCCACCGCCGCCGACGTTGTCGAGGGCGCCCGCGAGGACGACGACGACCGCCACCACGACCACGATCGCGCCCAGGGCCAGCAGCCCCACGACTGCGGCGAGCGGCACAGTCACCGTCAACATCGTCACCGAGCGGACGAACGGTCGCGCGGCGAGCATGCTGCCCGCGACCAGCACGATGCCGCAGACGGCGAGCACGGCGATGCCCGAGCGGCTCATCAGCATCTCGTGCCAGACCAGCAGCACGGTCGCCTTGAGCGCCTGCCCCGTGAGGCCGTCGTGCTTGATCCGTTCGGCGAGCCAGGCGACGATCCCGCCGACAGCGGCCAGTTGCAGCGCCAGCCCGCCGGCGATCCACGCCCAGCGGTGCCGCACCGGCCCCAGACGGTGCGCCGCCCTGGCCCTCGTCCACCGGCCCTCGCCGGTCAGCGCCGTGACGCCGGCACCCTCACCCATCTCGTCCCCCTCGCTCGTGACCGCAGTGATCATGCCGAGCACGGGCCGACGGCGGAAGGGACGGCCGCCCGGCGTCACCGTTCCGCAACAACGGCGGGGGAGCAGCGCCTCCCCGGCCGTCCTGGTCGGGTTTCCGGGACCTGGACAGACCACGACGGCCGGGAAGGTGGTGCTTCCCGGCCGTCGTGGGGTGCTGGTGGTGTGGTCAGGCCTTGCGGCGGGTTCGTGGGGTGGCAGGTTCCGCGGGGCCGGACGTGACCCGGCCGGCCGCCAGGCGCACCAGCCCGAGCAGCACGGCCGCCACGGGCAGCGCGACGAGGAAGCGCAGCAGCACGGCGACGGTGTCGGCGTGCGGGTCGGTGAACCCCTGGTACAGGACGGGCGCAGCGAAGATCAGCGCCACGACGAGCGTGGACGGACGGAACATCGCCGGCTCAGACGCCTGCGTCGCCCAGTCGGTCGAGCAGCAGCGCCGCCCAGCGCGTCGGGGTGGCCGGGTCGTTGTCCATGAACGCCACCGGGATGTCGAACGACCACACCGAGGCCGGGCTGGCCGTGCGGTTGAGCCGGTTCACGATGAGCGCGTCCGGACGCACCTGCAGCGTCTCGACCTCGTGCTCGAGGTCGCTGAGCTTGCGCGAGCCGTCGAGGATGGCCCAGAGCTGCGTCGGCCGCAGCTCGCCGAGCAGGGCGCCCGCCGTCGGCTTCGGCATGAGCGGGTCGTGCTCGTCGGTGGTGTCGATCAGCACGATGGCCGACTCGCCGGACAGGCGGATCTCGGCGGCCTGCAGCAGGGTGGTCGGCTCGACGACGTCCTCGGGACGCAGGCCGGCGCGCTCGCGCAGGTTGTCGGCCCACTTCAGCGCCTCACTCCGCGGGCCGGCGACGGCGATGACGACGCCGCGTCCGGTGGGCAGCGTGACGCCCGGCAGCGTGCGGGAGAGCTCGGCGACGGCCCGGTACGGGTCGACGCCCGGGCCGGGGAGCAGGCGCTCGGGGATGCCGAGGTCGAGCAGCGGCTGGTGCTCGACGGTCAGCGGCACCGGCGGCGCGACCTGCACGTTCGGCAGCGTGTGCGTCGGCGTGGCGTGCCCGTTCGGGGTGCCCGTCGTGGCAGTCTGGGTCATGGCAGCACCCGTCCCGTTGGAGTGGTTGAAATCGGCCGCGTCCAGCGAGGGGGCGGAGACCGGTTCGAAGGTCGGAAGGTTCGCGGGCACGGCGTTCCGGGATGCACTCCGGTGCACCCTGGTGTTGACCCGCCCGCCCTGCTTGTCGCGTGCCATCTCGAGCAACATGCTAGCGAACTCCGCGTTCGTGTGGTCGAGCGATTCCTCATCAGTCACATCAGCACCACGCACCGGCGGCAGCACGCCGTGCAGGTGCTCGGCGCCCTCGGCGGCCTCGAGCAGACCGGACAGGTGATCCTCGAGGGGGGTCTCGTCGGTGATCTCGTACTCGACTCCGACTCGTTCCCGAGCGAAGAAACCCATCACGCCTCCTGAGCGGGGGTAGGAAACAGACAGCACATGGACCTTGCCGGGGTGGCGCTCGTCCAGCTCCGCGAGGAGCTGTTCGAGCTCCTCACCCTCCTGGTACAGGGTCTCGGACATCGTCGATCACTCCTAGCGGATTCACGGTGACCGAGCTGGCAGCGAGCTCGGCGAAGGACAGGACGGGCAGGTTCGGGGCGCTGAGCTTCACCAGTCGGCGCAGCGGCAGGCGGATGGGCGCGGCGACGATCAGCACCGGGTGGTGACCCTGCGCCTGCTCGGCGGTGTAGCGGTGCGCGATCTGGTTGACCGCGGCTTCCGCGAGCGCCGGCTCCAACATCAGTTGAGCACCACCCTCACCCGGGCGCAGCGACTCGAGCATCGACTGCTGCAGCCGCGGCTCGAGCGTGAGCACATCGAGGGAGTTCTCGCGGGCGTGCTGGGCGACGATGGCCGGGCCGAGCGCCGTGCGCGCCGACTCGATGAGTCGGTCGGGCTCGGTGCCGCCCTTGGCCGCCACCGACAGTGCCTCGTAGATGCGGACGAGGTCGCGGATCGAGACGCTCTCGTCGAGCAGCGCGTGCAGGACGCGCTGGATCTCGCCGAGCGTGAGCAGTGCGGGGGTGAGGTCCTCGACGACGACGGGGTGGCTGCGCTTGAGCGCGCGGGTCGCGGCGGCGACCTCCTCCCGGCCGAGCAGGCGGCTGGCGTGCGAGCGGACGGCCTCCGACAGGTGGGTCGTGATGAGCGACGACCGGTCGACGACGGTGGCACCGAGCAGCTCGGCCTGGCCGGAGAGCTCGACCGGGATCCACTTGGCGGTGAGGCCGAAGACCGGCTCACGCGTCGGCTTGCCCGGCAGGCCGCCGAGGCCGTCGCCGATGGCGAGCACCATGCCCGAGGGCGCCTGGCCGCGTCCGAGTTCGACGCCGTTGATGTTGATCGTGTACGTGGCGTGCGGCAGGTTCACGCTGTCGCGTGTCCGCACCGCCGGCATCACCACGCCGAGCTCGGCGGCCAGCGTGCGGCGCAGCGCGCGCACGCGGTCGAGCAGGTCGGCGCCGGGGCCGTCGACCAGCGGGATCAGGTCGGGGGCGAGGATCAGCTCGAGCGGGTCGACGCGGATCTCCTGCAGCAGCGCCTCTTCGGCGTCGACCGTCTCGCCCGGAGCGGCGATGACCTCGGCCGACTCGTCCTCGTCCTTCGGCGGCGTGATGCGCGACGCGGCGATCATCAGCGCGCCGCCGACCACGAGGAACGGCAGCTTGGGCAGGCCCGGGACGACGCAGAGCAGCAGCGCGGCGCCACCGGCGATCTGGGTGGCGCGCTTGTGGCCGGACAGCTGGCGCGAGACGACGGTGCCCATGTCGTCGGTGTCGCCCGAGCGGGTGACGATGAGGCCGGTCGAGACCGACAGCAGCAGCGCCGGGATCTGCGAGACCAGGCCGTCGCCGACGCTGAGCAGGCTGTACTTCGACAGCGCGTCGCTGAAGCTCAACCCGTGTTGCAGGATGCCGATCGCGAACCCGCCGATCAGGTTGATCAGCGTGATGATGATGGCCGCGATGGCGTCACCCTTGACGAAGCGGGTGGCACCGTCCATCGCACCGTAGAAGTCGGCCTCGGCGGCGACCTCGGTGCGGCGCTTGCGGGCGGTCTTCTCGTCGATGAGGCCGGCGTTGAGGTCGGCGTCGATCGCCATCTGCTTGCCGGGCATGGCGTCGAGGGTGAAGCGGGCGCCGACCTCGGCCACGCGTCCGGCACCGTTGGTGATGACGACGAACTGGATCACCAGCAGGATCGCGAAGATCACCAGGCCGATGACCAGCGAGCCGCCGATCACGAAGTGGCCGAACGCGCTGATGACGTTGCCGGCGAAGCCGTCGGTGAGCACGAGGCGGGTGGCGCTGATGTTCAGGGCCAGCCGGAACAGCGTGGCGACCAGCAGCAGCGACGGGAAGCTGGAGAAGTCGAGCGGGCGGCGCACGTACATCGACACCAGCACCACCAGCACGGCGCCGGTGATGTTCAGGGCGATGAGGAGGTCGAGGACCATCGACGGCATCGGCACGACGAACATGACGACGATCGCCACGACCCCGACGGGGACCGCCAGCTGGCTGAACCGGCCTGTTCTCACGACACCTCGGCTATGAATGACCTGATCCGGGCATCCGTCCCGCATGTGTGCCGTCCTGGCACGCCTCCTATCGGCGCGGCCGGTGGGCGGTTGAGCGGGGTGGCGCGAGGTTGGGCCGAAGGTCCCGACGGCCCGAGCGGGCGTGCGTCAGCGCGTCGCGGTCTGCTGCGAGCCCTCCGCCGCGCCCTCGACGTCCTCGGTGCGCTCGTCGGAGTCCTGCAGGATGGCCCGTGCCTGCAGCTCGCGGTCCTCGCTGCCGACGCGTTCCTCCTCGGGCAGCAGCTCGGCACGTGAGTCGACGCGGGCGTCCGGGTCGTTCGGGTCCGGGAGATCGGTCATGCCGACGGTCTACCCGGTCGGGGCGGACACCATGCCGGCGAGCGCGGGCACCGAGTGCATGCCGGCGGCCGAGCCCTTCCGCCGCAGCGTCATGATGAAGGCCAGCACCGTCGCGACCGCCCGGTACAGGTCGGCGGGGATCTCCTGGCCGACGTCGCACGCGGCGTAGAGCGTCCGGGCGAGGGGGACGTCGCGCACCATCGGGATGCGGTGCTCGTCGCCGATCGCGCGGATGCGGGCGGCGACGTGGTCGGCGCCCTTGGCGATGACCCGCGGCGCGCCGCGGCTCGGCTCGTACTTCAGCGCCACGGCGACGTGCGTCGGGTTGACCAGGATGACGTCGGCTTCCTTGACGTCGGCCATCATGCGGTTGCGGGCCATGGCGAGCTGGCGCGAGCGGATGTGGCCCTTGAGGCGCGGGTCGCCCTCGGCGCCCTTCATCTCCTCCTTGATCTCGTGCTTGGTCATCTTCAACTGCTTGGTGTTGCGGCGGCGCACGACCACGAAGTCGGCCACCGCCGTGATGAGACCGGTGACGGCGGCCCACCGCAGCAGGGACAGCACGCCGTTCACGGCCAGCCCGATGACATCCGACAGCGGCAGCGAACCGGACCCCACGATGGTCGGGACGAGACGCTTGATCGACAGGTAGACCACCATGCCGAGCACCGCGCTCTTGCCCAGCGACTTCAGCAGCTGCCACCAGCCGTGCGGGCCGAACATGCGCTTGATGCCCGACAGCGGGTTCAGTCGCTTGAACGTCGGCTTGAGCAGCTTGGGCGAGAACCAGATGCCGCCCTGCAGCGCGACCGAGGCGACCCCCACCCCGGCGATGAGCAGGGCGAGCGGCAGCACGGCCAGCATGCCCCGCTGCGCGGTGTCGCCGGCGATCGACATCGCGTTGCCGATGTCGGGGTTGCGGATCACCGCGCCGATGCGCACGAAGGCCTGCACCGAGGTGTCCATCAGCGAGCTGAAGACACCCGGCAGCACGAAGGTGGCGGCGAGCATGCCGGCCCAGGCGCCGAGGTCGGGGGTGTTGCCGATGCTGCCGTCGCGCCGTGCCTGCTTCTTGCGCTTCGGTGTCGCCTGTTCGGTGCGTTCGCCGCCACCTCCTCCGCCGCCGCTCATACGTCGCTCATCCGGTCACCACCGATACGACCCGGTCGGCCTGGTCGGCCAGGTGCAGCACCACCTGCGGCATCAGCGTCATGCTGCCGCCGACGAGCAGGAGGGTGAGGCCGATCTTCACCGGGAACGACAGCGAGAAGGCGTTCAGCTGCGGCGCGATGCGGTTCAGCACGCCGAGGGCGATGTCGGCGAGGAAGAGCACGACGAGCACGGGCCCGGCGATCTGCAGCGCGGCGACGAACAGCCCGCTGGCGGTCGAGGCGATCTGCGCGTCGAGCCGGTTCAGGTGGATGGTGCCGTCGAGCGGGATCGCCTCGAACGTGCGCAGGATGCCGCCGAAGATCACCAGGTGGGCGTTCGTCACGAAGATCAGCGTGGTGGCGAGGATGCCGTAGAACTTGCCGAAGATGGACGTCATGGTGTTGCTCAGCGGCTCGTAGGCGGCCGAGAGCGAGAAGCCGCCGAACAGGTCGAGCAGACCGCCGGCCGCCTCGATCGCGGTGAACAGCAGCCGGGTGAGGAAGCCCAACGCCGTGCCGATGACGACCTGCTCGAGCACTGCGCCGGCGACGGCGGCGAAGTCACCCGACGGCGCGTGCGCGAGATTCTGGTGCACCAGCGGCAGGGCGAGTCCGACGCTCAACGCGACCCGCACGGTGCGGGGCACGCCGGCGGTGGCGATCGGCGGCGCCACCATGAGCCAGGCGAGCAGCCGCGCACTGATCAGCAGCAGCGTGATCAGCTCGGGTTGCGAGAACGACATCTGCACGGGGGACGTGTCCTCAGCTGAGCATCTTCGGGATGCCGTGGAACAGGTCGGTGGTGAACGAGATCATCGAGTTGAGCATCCAGTGCCCGGAGAGCAGCAGGGCGATCCCGACGCCGATCGCCTTCGGCACGAAGGCGAGGGTGAACTCCTGGATCTGGGTCGCCGACTGGAACAGCGACACGGCGAAGCCGACAACCAGCGCCGTGACGAGGGCGGGAGCCGCCAGCTTGGCGGTGATGAGCATGACCTGCATGGCCAGGTGGATGACCGAGGTGTCCGTCATGGCAGCGCGTCCTAGGTGGTGTTGTAGCTCTGCACGAGCGAGGTCACGATGAGGCCCCAGCCGTCGACGAGGACGAAGAGCAGGAGCTTGAAGGGCAGTGACACGGACACCGGCGGCAGCATCATCATGCCGAGCGACATCAGTGACGACGACACGACGAGGTCGATGATCACGAACGGGATGTAGACGATGAAACCGATGATCATCGCCGCCCGCAGCTCCGAGAGCACGAACGCCGGGATGATCGTCGTGAGCTGCAGCTTCTCGGGGCTCGAGGGGTTCGCCATGTGCGCGGCGCGCAGCATGAGCGCGATCTCCTCCGGCCGGGTGTGCGCGAGCATGAACTCGCGCAACGGCTTGATGCCGTCGGTCCAGGCCTGGCTGCGGGTCTTGGTGCCGTGCAGGTAGGGCTGGATGCCGAGCTTGTTGACCTTGCTCAGCACCGGTTCCATGACGAACAGCGACAGGAACAGCGACAGGCCCGCCAGCACCTGGTTCGGCGGCACCGTGCTCAGGCCCAGCGCGTTGCGGGTGAGCGACAGCACGACGAAGATCTTGGTGAAGCTCGTGACGAGCAGCAGCAGCGACGGCGCCACCGAGAGCAGCGTGACGAGCAGCAGGATGTTGAGCGACGTGCTCGGCTTGCTCGGCAGCTTCACCGTCACGTCGGACGGACCGCTCGGGCTGGTGGGGGCGGACGGGCCGTCCGGCGGAGTGGGGGCGTCGAGCACCCGGCCGGACAGCGGGGTGAGCGCGCGGGCGGAGACCGCCTGCGTGTGGTCGGCGAGGGTCGCGGCGCCGGCGACCACTCGCGGCGCCGCTGCCGCGACGGGTGCCGCAGAGGCGGCACCAGCGGTCAGCAGGACACCCACGAGGGCAGCCGCCAGCGCTGCGACTGCCA
>NZ_JBQCEE010000325.1:0-3826 GCF_051960575.1 Jatrophihabitans sp. | reverse complement strand
GATTCCCGCGTGCAGCGAGATCGCCAGCAGCGGCAGGGCACCCCAGATCACAACGGACGACACGACTGCCAGGCCCTGGTGTGGGTCGGCGAACCAGTCGTGACCCTGCATATGCACGCCGGGGATGAGAGACAGCATGTAGTTGACCGCGCCGAACTGGTTGCTGAAAAGCCAGTAGAAGACCTGCGTCGACACCGTCGAGGGCACCGCCCACACGAACAGCAGCACGGCGGTGAGCATGATGCGCGCCCAGCGGGACACCCGGCCGAGCAGCACGGCGATCGCCATGCCGAGCACGAGGCTCACCGCCACGTTGACGAGGGTGAAGACGGCCGTGCGCAGCGCGACCGACCAGAACGTGGCGTCGGTGAGGGTGTCGACGTAGTTGGTGAACCCCGTGAACGAGGTGGTGCCACCGTTGTGGAACAGCGCGTACTTGCCCGACTCCTGCTTCTGCACCGACAGCAGCAGGATCTTCAGCAACGGCCAGCCTGCCACGGCCACGAGCACGAGGACGACGGGCGCGATGAGCAGGTAGGGCAGCCCCGCGCCGCGCAGGCCGCCCGACGCACGACGGCGCAGCACCCGGGGTCGTGGGCGCTGCGCCGTCGTCGTCATGGCCTGATCCTTCAGGACTTGGCGTTGAGGATGGAAGCGATCTGCTTGTCCGCCGACGCCGCCGCGGCCGAGACCGACGACTGCCCGGTCGCGATCGACTCGAGCGCGTTCTGCAGCACGTTGCCGCTCTCGACGTTCGCCCAGTTCGGCGTGTTCGGCACGAACCAGGTGTTCTTCGCCGCCTCACCGGTCGACTGGTTGGCCTGCGCCTGCTGCTCGTACACACCCAGCAGCGACGTCGTGTTCGGGATCGCGTACTTGGCCAGCAGCTTCTGGCTCGCGGTGTCGGTGAAGATCTTGATCCACTCGGCACCGAGGCCCTTGTTCGGCGCCTTCGCCGGCACGGCCAGGTCAGATCCGCCGAGGAACGACGGCGTGTACTTGCCCGCCGCGGTGCCCGGCATCGGGAACGTCGACAGGTCGGGCGCGAGCTTCGGGTCGCCCGTTTTCGGGTCGGTGACCGCCCCGACCTCCCAGCCGTTGCCGAGGATGGCGGCGACGTGGCCCTGCGCCATGATGTTGTCCTGGTCGGCCTCGTCCTTGGTCGCGCCACCCACCGAGTACGTGCGCGCGAGCTTCGCCCAGTTGTTCAACCCCTGCTGCGACGCGCTCGACTCGAGGTCGCCCTTCCAGGTGCCGCCGCTCTGGGTGGCGATGCTGCCGCCGGCCCCGTAGACGAACGACATCGCGCCGTACCAGTACTTGCCCGGCATGTAGAACGCCGAGAAGTTCGGGTCGGACGCGTTGGCCGCCTTGATCTTGTCGAGGTCGGCGTAGAGCTCGTCGAGGGTCGTGGGCGCGCTCGTGACGCCGGCCTTCGTCCACAGGTCCTTGCGGTAGATGACCACGCGGCTGCCGGCGTAGTAGGGCACGGCCTGCAGCTTGCCGTCGGGCGACGTGCCCGACTCGGCCAGACCCTGCAGCCAGGTGCCCGAGTTCTCGAACTGCCCCTTGGCCTTGGTGAGATCGGCGAAGGCGCCGCCGGCGATGTAGGAGGCCGTCTGCGTGTTGCCGAGCTCGACGGCGTCCGGGATGGCGGTCGAGCCGGCGAAGGTCGAGTCGAGCTTGGTGGTGTAGTTCGCCCACTGCTGCCACTCGATCTTCACCTTGGCGCCGGTCGCCTGCTCGAAGCGCTGGTTGGCCTGGTTGACCACGTCGGGCCAGCCCTTCTGGGCGTCGCTCTGCAGCCACACCGTGATGGTCTTGCCCTTGCCGTCGGTCGAGAGCACCGAGCCGCCGGACGAGGACGAGCCGGCCGAGCTGCTGCACGCCGCTGCCCCGACCATGACCGTCGATGCCAGGACGACCGCACGTGTGATGCGTCGCTTCACGCCTGCCTCCATTGAGTCATCGCCAATTGGCGTAGACGAATATTGGCCTAGACCATTTTACGATGTCAAGGCTTCGCGTAGGGTGTCGTGGGACGCCGCGAGCGTGATCGCCTCGTCCGGCCCGAGACCGCGCGCGAGCACCAGCACCGCCGCGCGTGCGTCGCCCCCGCAGGCCGCCAGCACCCGCTCGGCGTCCGCATCGCTGCAACCGCAGATCTCGGCGACGATCCCGGCGCTGCGGGCGCGCAGTTTCGCGTTGGCCGCCACCACGTCGATCATCAGATCGCCGTGCACGCGGCCCAGCAGGGCGAAGGCCGTCGTCGTCATGGCATCGAGCGCGATCTTCTGCGCAGTGCCGGCGCCCAGGCGGGACGATCCGCGCAGTGCCTCCGGGCCGACCACCGCCTCGATCGCGACGTCGGCCAGACCCGCGAGCGGTGAGCCGGCGACCGCGGTCACCGCGACGACCGCGCTGCCGGCCGTGACCGCCGCCCGTGCCAGCGCGAGCGTGTACGGCGTGCTGCCGCTGGCGGCGACCGCGACGAGCGCGTCGTCCGCGCGCAGCGCCAGCGTGGCGAGGTCGGCGGCGGCCGCGGCCAGGTCGTCCTCGTCGTCGTCGGTCGCGCCGACGCCACCGGCGACCAGCGCGACGACGCGGGCGCGCTCGACGCCGAAGGTGCCGGGCAGCTCGGCGGCCTGCGACCAGGCGATGCGTCCGGACGTCCCTGCCCCGGCGAGCACGATCCGACCGCCCTGCCGCCAGCGCCCGGCGACCAGTTCGGCGGCCAAGGCGATGGCAGGAGCGGCGGCACGGACGGCCGGCAGCACCCGCTGCTCGGCGACGAGCAGGTGGTCGACCACCTCGGCGGCGGGCATCCGGTCGAGTTCCGGCCTCACCATGTGTGGGTCACCTTGGCCAGCGCCCGGGGCCGGTCGGGGTCGAGCCCGCGGGCCGTCGCCACGCGCAGCGCGAGTCGCTGCAGCGGCAGGATCTCGACGACGGGGGCGAGCGCCTCCGGCAGCGCGTCGGCCACGACCGGCAGGTCGCCGCCCGGGCCGACCCGGACGACGTCCGCCCCGCGCTCGCGCAGCCGCTCGAGCACCGGCGACATCGCGGCGGCCGTCGCCCCACGTCCGGTCAGCGCGAGCACCGGCACCCCGCCGTCGATCATCGCGAGCGGGCCGTGCAGCAGGTCGGCGCCCGAGAAGGCCTGCGCCGCGATGTAACTCGTCTCCATCAGCTTGAGCGCCGCCTCGCGGGCCGTGGGGTACGACCACCCCCGACCGGTGGTGACCAGGCGGTCGGCGAAGCGGTAGCGCTCGGCCACCGCACCGACGTCGCCGGCGGCGAGCGTGGCGGCTGCCGCGTCGCCGAGCCGGTCGATGCCGTGGTCGCCGACGAGCAGGCGGTACAGCGCCACCAGTTCGGCCGTGTAGGTCTTGGTCGCCGCGACGGCGACCTCTGCGCCGGCGCCGATGTCGACATGCACGTGCGCGGCCTGGGCCAGTGCCGACGACGGTGCGTTCGTGACCGCCACGGTCAACGCGCCCGACTCGCGCGCCGCAGTCACCGAGTCGACCAGATCCGGGGACGCGCCGGATTGGCTGACTGCCAACAGCAGGGTGCCGCGCAGGTCGGGCCGTGCCCCGAAGACCGTCCACACCGACGGCGATGCGAGCCCGGCCGGGCGACCGACCTCGACCTCGACGAGGTCCTTGGCGTAGAGGGCGGCGTGGTCGCTCGTGCCGCGCGCGGCGAGCAGCACGAACCGGGGCGGCCGGCGGCGGAGCAGCGCACCGACCTCCCGCGCCTGCTCGCACTCGGCGACGGCCGCGGCGAGCACGGCCGGCTGCTCGGCGATCTCGGCCCGCATCAG
>NZ_JBQCEE010000324.1:0-15825 GCF_051960575.1 Jatrophihabitans sp. | reverse complement strand
ATCCGCTCACTCTCACCGAGCCGATCGAGCCCGAGAAGGCGTTCGCGACGCTCGACTCGGCGCGGCGCAAGCTGGCGCCGGTCGTCGACGCGCAGGGCAAGCTCGTCGGCATCCTCACCCGCACCGCCGCGCTGCGCGCCACCATCTACACACCGGCCCTGGACGCGGGCGGCCGACTGCGCGTCGCCGCAGCGGTCGGCGTGAACGGCGACGTCAAGGCCAAGGCCGCCGACCTGCTCGAGGCGGGCGTCGACACGCTCGTGCTCGACACCGCCCACGGCCACCAGCAGCGCATGATCGAGGCGCTGCAGGCCGTCCGCTCGCTCGCGCCCGGCGTCCCGGTGGTCGCGGGCAACGTCGTGTCGGCAGAGGGCACGCGCGAGCTCATCGCCGCCGGCGCGGACATCGTCAAGGTCGGCGTCGGTCCGGGCGCGATGTGCACCACCCGCATGATGACCGGTGTCGGCCGGCCGCAGTTCTCGGCCGTGCTCGAGTGCGCCGCCGCGGCCCGCGCCGAGGGCAAGCACGTCTGGGCCGACGGGGGAGTGCGCCACCCCCGCGACGTCGCCCTCGCCCTGGCCGCGGGGGCCAGTTCGGTCATGATCGGCTCGTGGTTCGCCGGCACGCACGAGTCACCGGGCGACATGCATCTCGACGTCGACGGCCGGCTCTACAAGGAGAGCTTCGGCATGGCCTCGGCCCGCGCCGTCGCGAACCGCACCAGTGGCGAGGGGTCGTTCGACCGCGCCCGCAAGGCGTTGTTCGAGGAGGGCATCTCGAGCGGTCGCCAGTACCTCGACCCGCGGCGTCCCGGTGTCGAAGACCTGCTGGACGCGATCACCGCGGGCGTGCGGTCGGCCTGCACCTACGCCGGCGCCGCCACGCTCGAGCAGTTGCACGAGCGTGCCGTCGTCGGTGTGCAGAGCGCCGCGGGCTACGCCGAGGGCCGGCCGCTGTACGCCGGCTGGTGATGCGGCGATGGGCCACGACCACGCACACCACGCGCCCCGACCGGCGACCCGCGACGGGCAGCGCTGGCTGCTCGCCGCGCTCGGGGTGATCGTCGCCTTCATGATCGGCGAGGTCGTCGCCGGCCTGCTGGCCCACTCGCTCGCCCTGCTCGCCGACGCGGGCCACATGCTCACCGACGCCGCCGCGCTGCTCGTCGCCGTGATCGCCGCGCGCATCGCCGATCGGCCGGCGCGGGGCGCGTACACGTACGGCTTCACCCGGGTCGACGCACTGTCCGGCCAGGCCAACGGCATCACCCTGCTGCTGCTGGCGGTCTGGTTCACCGTCGAGGGCATCCGCCGCCTGGTGTACCCGGGCGCGGTCACCGGTGGGGTCGTGGCGGTCGTCGCTGTCGTCGGTGTCGTCGTCAACCTGGCCGCGACGTGGCTCGCCGGGCACGCCGACCGCGCCAGTCTCAACATCCGTGGAGCCATCGCCCACCTGGTGACCGACCTGTGGGCGTTCCTCGCCACGCTCGTCGCCGGCATCGTCGTGCTCACCACGGGCTGGACCCGCGCCGACCCGATCGCGTCGCTGTGCGTCGCGGCCCTCATGGCCTGGACCGGCGCCCAGCTCGTCCGTGAGGCCGGCCGCGTCTTCCTCGAGGCGGCGCCGACCGGCTTCGACCCCGGGTCGCTCGGCGGGCAGCTCGCCCGCCTCGACGGGGTCGCCCAGGTGCACGACCTGCACGTGTGGCAGCTCGGCCCGCACGACCTCGCCATGTCGGCCCACGTGCTGGTGACGCCGCCCTACGACTGCCACGAGGTCGCCGGACGCATGCGGGCACTGCTCGGCGACGAGCACGGCATCGATCACGTCACCCTGCAGGTCGACCACCTCGACGCCGTGGGCGACACCGAGCACTGCAGCGATGCCCACGGCGGCACCCACCTCAGTCCCGAGCTGGCGCCGGAGCGCCACGCCTGACCCGCCGGATCCTGCGCACGCTTTCGTGATCAGCTCGCGTGCAGCAGGATCGGGTGATGGCCACCCTGCTGCCGCCCCAGGACGCCGTCTTCCTGCTGCTCGAGACCCGCGAGCAACCCATGCACGTCGGCGGTCTGGAACTGTTCGTGCCGCCCGAGGGTGCGACGGCCCTCGACGTGCGCCGCCGCTTCGAGGCCGCGATCCGGCACTCGATCGGCGAGCGCGGGGCGGTCGGGCCGCTGTTCCGCAAGCGGCCGGTGCGCGGCCCGGGCACGCTCGGGCAGTGGGCGTGGGAGGAGGACCGCGACTTCGACCTCGAGCACCACGTGCGGCTCAGCGCACTGCCCCAGCCCGGCCGCGTGCTCGAACTGCTGGCCCTCGTCTCGCGGCTGCACTCGACCCTGCTCGACCGCAAGCGTCCGCTCTGGGAGATGCACCTCATCGAGGGCCTGGACGACGGCCGCTTCGCCGTCTACTTCAAGGTGCACCACGCACTCATCGACGGCGTCTCGTCGTTGCGGCTGCTGTCGCGCCAGCTCACCACCGACCCGGGCGACCTCGACGTGCCACCGCCCTGGGCGCCGCGGGAACGGCGCTCGCGCCGCACCCAGGTCGAGCGCTCCGCCGTCGCGTCCGCGCTGGGGCTCGTGGGCGACGCTGCCGGCCTGCCGCGCGCCCTGCAACGCACCGTGCAGCAGGCGGTCACCGGCCAGGCCGGGGCACTGAGCCTCTCGGCACCGCGCACCATCCTCAACCAGCCGATCACCGGCGCCCGGCGCTTCGCCGCGCAGTCGTGGCCGCTCGACCGTCTGCGTGCGGTCGGCCGCGCCTCGGGCACCACGGTGAACGACGTCTTCCTCGCGATGTGCTCGGGCGCCCTGCGCAGCTACCTGCTCGAACTCGACGCGCTGCCGGACGACCCGCTGATCGCGATGGTGCCGGTGTCGCTGCACGGCGAGGACACCGGCGGCGCGGTCGGCGGCAACTCGATCGGCACGGTGATGGCGAACCTCGCCACGCACCTGCGCGACCCCGCCCACCGGCTCGCGCGGGTGCACGAGTCGATGCAGCAGGGCAAGTCGGCGTTCGCGGCGATGACACCGGCCCAGACCATCGCCATGTCGGCGCTCGGCTGCAGTCCGCTCATGCTGCAGCCGCTGCTCGGGCTGGTCGGCAAGGCACGACCGCCGTTCAACCTGGTGATCTCGAACGTGCCCGGGCCGAGGCAGCCGCTGTTCTGGAACGGCGCACGCCTCGACGGCCTCTACCCGCTGTCGATCCCGCTCGACGGGCAGGCGCTGAACATCACCTGCACCAGCTACGACGACCAGCTCGCCTTCGGCCTCACCGGGTGCCGGCGCACCGCCCCGCGGCTGCAGCGGCTGCTCGCGCACCTGGACGAGGAGCTGCTGGCGCTGGAGAAGGCGACCGGTTAGGCAGCTTCGACCGACCGGACGAACGCGAGCACGCGCTCGGCGACGAGGTCGGGTTGCTGCCACACGATCCAGTGGCCGCCGTCGACGACCTCGGTGCGCAGGTCGGGGACGAACGGTGCCGGCGCCTGCGTCTGCAGGGCCGCGGTGACGTGCGGGTCGTGCCGCGGCGCGAGCACCTGCACCGGCAGGTCGAGCTGCGGCGGGCTGACGCGCCCGAGCCGGCTCAGCACGTTGGCCCGGTAGAGCTGGATGCCGTGCCGCGCGTCGTCGCGGGTGCGCGGCGGGCCGGCAAGACCACCGGGCGTGCTGCGGGTGGTGATCCGCTCGAGCAGCCGGTCGAGGATGCCGCGGCGCACGAGCAGCTCGGGCAGCGCCGGCAGCTGGAACAGGTAGATGTACCAGCTGTCGCCGAGCTGGCGCAGGACGTCACGCGGCCGCTGCCGGATCGTGCGCAGCCACACCGACGCGTGGTCGAGCGACGGCCCCGAGATCGAGAAGAACGAGCGCACCCGACCCCGCACGCGCGGGTCGGCGAGCGACGGCCACGACTGGATCGACCCCCAGTCGTGCGCGAGCAGGTGCACCGGCTCACCCGGGCTCACCGCGTCCAGCACGGCGACGAGGTCGTCGGTCAGATGCTCCTGGCGGTAAGAGCCGACGTCCTCCGGCTTGTCCGAGGCGCCCGCGCCGCGCACGTCGTAGGTGACGACCCGGTGCTGCTCGGCGAGCAGGGGGACGACGCGGTCCCAGACGGTGTGGTCGTCGGGGTAGCCGTGCACCGCCACGATCGTCGGCGCGGACGGATCGCCTGTCTCGTACACCGCGATCGCGACACCGTCGCGCGAGCGCACCTGCGTCCGAGTGGTCGAGGTCATCGGCTTCCCCTAGCGTGCAGAACATGATCGGACGGATGATCACGGGCCTCGTCGCCGTCGTGACCGCACTCGCGCTCGGCGTCGGCGGCACCGCTGCCTCGGCCTCGTCGACGGGGCCGACGCTATCGCCCTCGGCGAGCGCGCTCGCGGCCTCCCTCGCCTGCGGCGGCGATCCGGCGAGCGGGCCGACGCCGGTGCTGCTCGTCCCGGGCACGACGCTGACGGCGTCGATCAACTTCGACTGGAACTACGAGCCCGCCTTCACCCGCGCCGGACGTGCGTGGTGCGCGGTCACGGTGCCCGACCACGGCATGGCCGACATCCAGACCGCCGCCGAGTACATCGTCAACGGCATCCGCATGCTGCACGCCCGCGCCGGCCGGCGTATCGACGTCGTGGGTTACAGCCAGGGCGGCATGTCGCCGCGGTGGGCGCTGAAGTGGTGGCCGGACACGCGGGCGATGGTCGACGACCTGGTGTCGATCGACGGCTCGAACCACGGCACGCTCGACGCGAACGCGTTGTGCCTGCTCACCTGCGCGCCGTCGATCTGGCAGCAGCAGCAGCACTCGCACCTGCTCGACACGCTCAACGCCGGTGGCGAGACCTTCGCCGGCATCTCGTACTCGCAGGTGTGGTCGGACACCGACGAGATCGTCGTGCCCAACCTCGGGCCGGCCGCGAGCACCGCGCTGAGCACCGGCGCCGGACGCATCAGCAACACCGCCGTGCAGTCGATCTGCCCGCTCGACGTCAGCGAACACATCGCGATGGGCACGGTCGACCCGGTCGCCTACGCGCTGGTGCTGGACGCGCTCGACCACGACGGGCCGGCCTCGGCGGCGCGCATCAGCCGCGCGGTCTG
Source organism: Jatrophihabitans sp. (assembly GCF_051960575.1). Taxonomy (GTDB): domain Bacteria; phylum Actinomycetota; class Actinomycetes; order Mycobacteriales; family Jatrophihabitantaceae; genus JBQCEE01. The sequence continues at coordinate 10,711 of NZ_JBQCEE010000324.1, read as the reverse complement.
CCTGCAGGGCCTGCTGCCGGGTGTCTCGGCAGCGTCCGCGGCGTACCACCTCGCGATCGTCGGTGCGACGGCCGGCGAGCAGGTCGTCACGTACCCGCACACCGCGAGCGAGCCGGCGCCCGCTCCCTACGCGCGCTGACCGTCCAGCTGCGCGAGCTGCGCGGTGATCGCCGCGTACACCTCGTCCTCGGCGCCCTCGGGGCAGTGCAGCACCACCGCGTCCGGTCGGGCGTTGATCACCTGCAGCAGCCGGTCGTACATGCGCTGCAGCGTGTCCTCGCCGCCGAGCCGAGCGATCAGCCGGCCCGCCTCGCGGTGCGCGGGGTCGGGGGAGGTGGCGGTGCGCCGGTCGAAGCGGGCGATGAGCGTCTCGCGGTAGTCGGTCAGCACGAACTCGGCGAAGGTCGCGCCGGTGGCCTCGGCGACGGCCTGCGCCTCGGCATGGAACGCCGGGTTGCCGAGGTACTGCGGCAGCACCACGTCGCGTCCGGCGGCCAGGTGTTCACGGGCCATCGCGAGCGTGAGCGCGCGCGCCAACCGCGTCGCCAGGGGGATGTCCCGCTCCCAGCCGCCGAGCGTGCGGCGTGCGGCGTCCAGTTCGGCGACGAGCGTGAACGGGTGGTCGGACGCGTACCGGCGCGCCAGGGTCGTCTTCCCCACGCCGGGCGGCCCGTTGAGGACGATCAGCCGGGTCACGGCTCGCGGCGGGCCTGCGTCGTCGGGCCGTGCAGGCCGTGGGCGCGGGCGATCATCTCCTCGACGACCACGCGCGGCGCCAGGCGCCGGATCGTGAACACCAGCGGGGCGCGGCTGCCGACGGCGTAGAGCGGGCGGGGCTTGTCGGCCTCGACCGCGCCGACGATCGTGTCCGCGACGCGGTCGGCGCCGATGCCGCCGCGCTCGTTGCGGTCGAGCACCTCGAGCATGGTGTCGAAGTCGGCGCGGTACGGCGAGTCGGGCGCGATGTACTTCGTGCGCCGCTCGCTGATGCCGGTGTTGATCGACCCCGGCTCGACCGTCGTCAGCCACACGCCGAACGGTGCGAGCTCACCGCGCGCGGCCGTCGCGAAGCCTTTGATCGCCGCCTTGGTCGCGACGTAGGACGAGCGGTAGGCGAGCGGGAAGCTCGCCAGCATCGAGCCGACGAAGACGATCCGCCCGTACCCGCGCTCGCGCATGCCGGGCACGAGCAGTTGGGTCAGCCGCACCTGTCCGAGCACGTTCAGCTGGAACAACCGCTGCAGCGCGTCGGTCGGCAGCTCCTCGAGCGGTCCGTTCTGGCTCTCGCCGGCATTGTTCACCAGCACGTCGACCGCGCCGGCGGCCTCGGCGCACGCGACGATGCTCGCATCGTCCTCGAGGTCCAGGGCGAGGTACTCGACGCCGGCGATCGGCCGGGCGATGCGGTCGGGGTTCCGGCTGGTGCCGAGCACCCGATACCCCTTGGCCAGCAGGGCCTTCGCGGTCGCCTCACCGATGCCGGACGATGCGCCTGTCACCAGAGCGGTCCTCATGCCGAGCGACCTTACTGACCTCCCGCACCGACCCGGTGCGGTGTGCCCCGTCGGCCGGCCGGGTAGGCGACCGGGGTGCTCCGTGACCGCCTCACCGTCGTCCTGCTCACCTACAACTGCGCCCACCGCATCGACACCGTGCTCGACCACCTGCTCGCGCTCGACCTCCCTCTCATCGCGGTCGACAACGCCTCGACCGACGGCACCGCCGAGGTGCTCGCCGCCCGCGCCGGCGTCGAGGTGATCCGGCTGCCGCGCAACATCGGCGCCGCCGCACGCAACACCGCGATCGCCGCGGCCCGCACGCCCTACGTCGTCTGCTGCGACGACGACGGCTGGTACGAGCACGCCGGCCTCGAGCACGCCGTGGCGCTGCTCGACACGCACGCCCGGCTCGCCGTCGTGAACGCCCGCATCGTGGTCGAGCCCGAGCAGCGCCTCGACGGCATCAGCCGGGTGATGGCCGGGAGCCCGCTGCCCGACCGCCACGACCTGCCCGGACGCGTGCTGCTCAGCTTCAGGGCCGGCGCCGCCGTGATCCGCGTCGAGGCGTTCCAGGCGGTCGGCGGCTACGACCCGCGCTGGTTCATCGGCGGCGAGGAGGAGTCGCTCGCCATGCGGCTGGCGATGGCCGGCTGGCAGCTGCGCTACGTCGACGAGGTCGTGATGCACCACGCGCCGTCCGTGGCGAACGCGCCGTTCCTGCGCGCCTTCGGGCTGCGCAACACGCTCTGGAACGCCTGGCTGCACCGTCGCCCGCTCGGCGCGCTGCGCCGCTCGTGGCTGGTGCTCGCCGACCACCCGAAGACCCGCGACTGGCACCGCGGGCTGACGATGGCGCTCGCCGGGCTGCCCTGGGTGCTGCGCGAGCGGCGGCCGATGAACGCGGCCCTCGACGCCGATTACGCAGCCCTCGACCGCCAGCAGTTCGCCGATCGCCGCGCGTTCCTGACCTTCGACGATCCGCTGCTGCGCCGCGCGCGACCGCCGCGCCACTGCCTGCCGGTACCGTCGCGGACATGAGCTCCGTCCCCACGTCCGCCCTCGTCGCCGCCGGGCTCGTCGGCGGATTCGCCTCGGCCCGGTACACCCACCGCCGTGAACTCGGCGGCGCCCTGTTCGCCGTCGCAGGTGCGGCCGCCGCGCGCGAGTGGCTGCGTGCGGCCGGCGGGGGAGCGACCGCCGGGCTGCTCGGGCTCTACGCCGCCGCGATGGGCGGCTCGCACCCGCTCGCCAAGCAGATCGGCGCGTGGCCCTCGGTGCTCGCGGTGACCGCCGTGGCCGCGGGCGCGGCGCACGTCGTCGGCGACCGCCGGGCCCACTGAGCGCTCGCGTGGACGCCCGCCGCCGACAGCTCGCCCGCCGTACGGGCCTCGCCGTGATGGCGGCGGTGTCGCTGTTCCTGGTCGTCGCGGCCGGCTACGCGTGGTCGACCTACCGCACCCTCGACCACAAGCTGCCGCGGCTCGCGATCACCCGACCGCACGGCGCACCGAGCGTCGCGCCGCCCGACATCGACGGCCGCGACCAGAACGTGCTGCTCATCGGCTACGACAGCCGTGCGGGCCTGACGCCCAAGCAGATCGCCGAGCTGCAGGTCGGCAACGACGTGAGCTCGTCGACCGACTCGATGATCGTCGTGCACGTGCCCGCCGACGGCTCGCGGGCGACGCTCATATCGCTCCCGCGCGACGCCTACGTCGACATCCCCGGCTTCGCGAAGAACAAGCTCAATGCCGCCTTCGCCGACGGCTCGACCGACGACAGCCTGCCGTCCGATGCGAGTGACGACACCCGCCGCGCCGCCGGCATCAGCCTGCTGAAGGCGACCGTCGAGCAGCTGACCGGCCTCACCATCGACCACGAGATCCTCGTCGGCTTCGCCGGCTTCGTGACGGTGGCCGACCAGCTGCATGGCATCCCGGTCACGCTCTGCCATGCGGTCGACGACTCCTTCGCCCGGAACCGGGCGGCGGGTCTCGACGGCGGCTCGGGCTTCGTGGCGCCGGCCGGGTACCAGGTGCTGCGTGGGGCGAAGGCGCTCGCGTTCGTCCGGCAGCGGCACTTCCTGCAGGGCGGCGACCTCGGCCGCACGGCGCGGCAGCGCTACTTCCTCACCCAGGCGTTCTCGCAATTCACCTCGGCCGGGCTGCTGCTCGACCTGCCGCACCTCAGCAGCCTGATCCAGCAGCTCGAGCACTCGATCTGGGTCGACGACGGCTTCGACCTCACCCAATTGGCCCGTCAGGTCACCGACCTCGATCCGGCGCACATCACCAGCACCGTGGTGCCGACCGGCGCGAACGTCCTGGCCGATGTCGCCGGCACCCAGGAGCAGGTGACCCTGGTCGACCCGGCGAAGGTGCGCGCCTTCGTCAAGAACGTGGTCGACCCGACCCCGCAGGCGCCGACCGGCGGGAGCACGAGCGGGACACCGACCAGCGGAACGCCGAGCAGCGGGGCATCACAGTCCGGGACGACGCGGCAACCGACCGTCTCGCATCCCGCCGCGAAGTCCTGCATCAACTGATCCGCCAGGTTCAGCGGTGGATCGGTAGACAGGCCTCGACGGCGGCGACGAGCCCGTCGGCGTAGCGCTGTCGATCGGCGGCGTCGAGGCCGACCTGGCCCGCGCTGTTCCCGCCGGCCTCGTTGTAGATCCACGGCACGTGCGCGAGCAACTGGACGATCCAGATGTCGCCGGCAGGCAGGCCGCGACTGCCGAGGTCGTAGCCGGTGTCGCCGAGCAGCGTCACCGACGTGCCCTGCGCCTTGGCGCGCTCGCGCTGGAAGATCGTGCCGTAGCGGCGGCTGCGCGCGGCGACCGCGGCGTCGGTGAAGGTGATCCGCCGGCCGGCGGAGTTCACGCGGTAGTTGCCGACCGACTGGTAGTAGACGATGTTGTTGCCGGCCGTGAAGCCGATGCCGCCGTTCGATCCGGCCTGGTCGTGGATGCTCAGCGCGAGGTCGGCGTGCGCCCGGTTGGCCACCTGCGCGCGCTGCAGCAGCGTCGTCGGGGTGTCGAGCGTCGGCTTGGTCAGAATCACACGGTAGCCCGCGGCGACGAGCTGGTCGCGCACCAGCAGGGCGACCGCATCCACGTCGCGCATCTCCGGCTCGTTCTCGTAATCGGCGACGTTGAGCCCGGTGGCCGGGTCGGTGCCCTGCACCGCGACGCTGTGCCCCGGATCGATCACGACGACGGGCGCGCCGCCGGACGGTGGTGGTGTCGCAGTCCTCGTCGGCGTTGCGGTGACGGACGGTGCCGGGGGAGTGCTGGTCGACGACGGTGTGCTCGACCGACGCCGTCTCGGCGGTCCGTGCGGCGAGGCCGTGGGCGAGGACGGCGCCGGGTCGCTGGTCGGTGACGACGGCGCCGCCGAGGTCACCGCGGTGGACGACGGCGTGGACGACGGCGCGCTCGACGTCGCGTCGGGGGACTGCCCGGCCGTCGACGTCCCACACGCACTCAGCACGACGAGGGCGACCACTGTGCCGACGGTGTTGCCCGATCGCCGCAGGACTCGGCGGGCGGACGCGTGGCGGGGGAGCACCCGGTCACGGTACGGGTCCGACCACCGACGACCGGGCAGGCCGCCCGCTACGGTGCGTCGGATCAGGCCGTCGCGGCCGGCCGTTCGGGCACCTCGGAGCAGACCGCCGCGAGCGCGGCCAGGTCGAGCCCGAGCACTGCGCCGAGCGCCGCGACGGTGAAGAACGCGGGGGTCGGGATGCGTCCGGCCTCGATCTTGCGCAGCGTCTCGACCGGGATGCCCGCAGCCGACGCGACCTCGACCATGCTGCGGTCACCGCGCGCCTGGCGCAGCGTCGCGCCGAGTCGCCGGCCTCGTTCGCGCTCGGCCGGGGAGAGCAGGGGTCGCACCATGGGCGTGATAGTAATACCGGGATAACAATCCCGCCGACGAGGACGCGCCACCATGATCGAGTTGAAGACGCCGGGCGAGATCGACGCCATGGCCGCGGCGGGCTCCGTCGTCGCGCGGGCGCTCGCCGCCGCCCGCGCCGCGGCGAAGCCCGGCGTGCGACTGACCGAGCTCGACGGGATCGCGCGCGGGGTGCTGGCCGACGCCGGCGCGACCTCACCGTTCCTCGGCTACCAGCCGTCGTTCGCCGACCGGCCGTTCCCCGGGGTGCTGTGCCTGTCGGTGAACGATGCGGTGCTGCACGGCATCCCGACCGCATACCGGCTCCGCGACGGAGACCTGCTCAGCGTCGACTGCGGCGCCACGCTCGACGGCTGGACGGGCGACGCCGCGGTCTCGTTCGTCGTCGGCACGCCGAGCGCCGACGACCTGCGGCTCGTCGAGCGCACCGAGAGCGCCTTGCAGGCGGGCATCGAGGCGGCGCGTCCGGGCGCGACGATCGGGGACATCTCCGCGGCCATCGGCCGGGTCGCCCGCGCGTCCGGGTACGGCCTGCACACCGACTTCGGCGGCCACGGGGTCGGCCGCACCATGCACGAGAGCCCGTCGGTGCCGAACGACGGCCGCGCCGGCCGGGGCCTGCGCCTGCAGCCCGGACTCACCATCGCGATCGAACCCTGGTTCCTGGCCGGCGGCCGCGACGCCTACCGCATCGACCCCGACGGCTGGACGCTGCGCAGCGACGACGGCTCGCGGGGCGCGCACGCCGAGCACACCATCGCGGTCACGGCGGACGGGCCCCGCATCCTCACCGTCGCATCCTGACGAACGCCGGCCGAGCCCGCGCTCGTCCGACCTGCATCCGTGCCGTCGACGGCGGACGTAGCCAGATCGAGAGGGTGCACATCCGCACGCCTCGTCCGAGCACAGCAGTCCGAACCGAAGGAGCTGTCATGAAGCGTCTCGCCGTCGTCGCCGCAGTGGTCGGTGCAGCGACCAGCCTCGCGCTCGCCCCGGCCGCACAGGGCCGTCCGGTCTCGCCCGCCCACCACGCCAAGCCGTCCTGGAGCGCGTCGACCAGCCTCGGCACGACCACCGTCACCACCGCCCCGGGCATCGCGACCACGCTGCTCAAGGCAGGCATCGCGCCGCTGCCGCAGCGTGGCACCAAGCTCGGCATCTCGTTCCGCAACGGCGTGCAGGTCTCGTACGGCTTCCCGATCACCGGCAGCACCGCGAACCTGGCCGCCGGCACGGGCGACATCACCCACAGCGGCGGCATCACCTTCGTCTCGCGCAAGGCCTCGCTGGCCATCGGCAACTTCGACATCTCGCTGGCCGACGGCACCGTCTACGCGACCAAGGTGAACGGCGGCGCCGCGAAGGTCGCCACGCTGCTGCTCGACCTGTCGGGCCTGAAGGTCACGACGACGCCGCGCGGCGACACGCTGCTGTCCGGCATCAAGGTGAAGCTGGCCGGTCAGGCCGCCTCGGCGTTGAACGCCACCTTCGGCACCGCGCTGCCGACCGACGGCAGCCTCCAGTTCGGTACGGCGACGGTGCTGCTGAAGGGCTGACCGCCAGGCGCCTGCGCACACCTCGCGCTTGCCCCGCAGCACCAGAAGATCCAGCTCGAGAACCTGGTGCTGCGGGGCATCGTCATGTTCGGCTCAGTTCTCCTGGGCGATGTTCACGACGCCTCCGCCTGGGATGCGCACGAAGAAGCGCCGGATACCCCAGGGCTCGGTCGTCAGCGGATGCACGATCTCGTCGCCGCGCTGCTGCGCCAGGGCATACGCCTCGTCCACGTCGTCGACCTTCACCGTGAGCACCGGACTCTCCGGTGCCGTCGCGTCCGCCGTCACGAACTGCACGTGCTCACCGGACGCCGGCACCACCGCGCGCGTCACCCAGTCCAACCCCATGTCCTCGTGTTCGAGGCCGAGGACGTCGGTGGCGAACGACGTGGCAGCGGCGAGGTCTGCGACGAGCAGATCGGCAGTCACCCGGATGACCCTCATGGTGCACTCGTAACGAGCCGGCCGGACGTCGTCAAGCCATGGGGAGACGAGGTCGCACGCTTGCACGATTTTTGTCAGAGGGTGCGCTCACCATCTGCGGCATGACGACATACGCGGCGGGCAGCAGGCCCGCCAAGAAGTTCTGCCGATGCCGGCTCTGCGTCCCGCGCCTGGGCAACGAGGTGTTGGACGACTGGGACCAGCGCGTGCTCGACGGCGTCCAGCGCCACGGCTGGTACGTCATCGCGGTCGGCACCGAGCTCGGCTGCGCCTGCGGAGACTGCACGAACGGCCCCGACGACGGGCCGTCCTTCGCGTACACGGTCGGGCTGCCGCACCGTGCGGGCCATCCCGAGCTGGCGATCTCCGGGCAATCCGCGTCGCTCATGCACGGGGTGTTGAACGAGGTCGCCGAGCGCATCGTCGAACGCGGACTCGTGGTGCAGCCCGGTGACCTGCTCGAGGGACACCTGGTCAACGCGCCACTGCTCGCGGAACAGGTCAGCCGCACGGGGCTCGAGGGACAGGGGATCGGCGGGCTCTCGCGCTGGTTCCACCGCGCGCCGACACCGGTGCTGCAGCTCGTGTGGCCGTCGACGCACGGTGTCTTCGGGTGGCAACCCGGGGCATCACCGGAACTCGAACGTCGACAGCCGCGAGCGTGGCGGATCGCGACGACGCGAACCGGCGCGACGGCTGTCGACCCGGAGTGGCCGTTGCCGGTCCCGCCCGACGATCTTGCCGTGGTGTGCACGCACGTGCGGCGTGAACGAGCGACGATCGGTTTCGTCAGCCGGGATGTCTCCGACGACGGCAGCGAGTGCTGGTACTTCGACTGCGGCTCCGGCGATCACGACGACGACGAGCTCACCGCCGAGCACATCGCGCATACGATCCGCTCGGCGCCGTCGCTGCGCGCGATCGCCGACCTCGGCATCGGCCAGGGCGCCTGGCGGCTCGACTCCACCTCGCCCTGGCAGCGCTTCGCACTGCCGTGAGTCGGCGGTGGGGCGGGCAGGCTGCCGGTTCCTGTCGAATGACATAATGTACATTATCGGCTCATGCGGTAGCAGCCGGCTGACATCCCGGACCCTGCCGAACTCGAGCAGATCGGCTCCTGCGACCGCGCTGACGACCGACCCAGGGACGCACGAGCAGCCCATGACGGTGGACGCAACCGCACCCACGAAGATCTGGCCGGCCGACGGCGTAGTCCAACCACGACGTCGGGCCGTCCGAACCACGCGGCACGGACGTCACGACCTCACACCCTCCACTCCCTGCGCCAGGCCTCGCCAGGCCGGTCGAGTGCCCTTCGGGTGCTCCGCCACTCCTGACACCCAGGCATCGACGCGCCACGACGGCACGAGCAAGACCTGACATAACGTTCGCCGTCTCGCGCATCCCTTGACCCGGGTAAGCGTTAGTCGTAGCTTTCGTTCGCCATGGCTAACGCATCCGAACTGCTCGACGTGCTCTCCGAACCGACCCGACGCCAGATCGTGGAACGGCTGGCCGGCGCACCGTCGTCGGTCACCGAGCTCGCCGACGGCATGACCATCACCAGATCGGCCGTCTCACAGCACCTGCAGCTGCTCAAGTCGGTCGGCCTCGTGTCCGACCGGCGTGAGGGCACGCGACGGATCTACTCCGTCGACCCCGACGCCCTGGCGATCCTGCGCTCGTACTTCGAGTCCTTCTGGCAGCGCTCCTTGCAATCGTTCCAGCGCGCCGCGGCCACCACCGAGGAGACGACATGACCACACTCGACGACACCACCGTGACGGTCTCAACAGATGTTGACGCTCCGATCACGCGCGCGTTCCAGGTGTTCACCGACGAGATCGGGACCTGGTGGGACGAGAGCCACCACCTGCTGCAGGCGCCGCTGGCCGAGATGGTCTTCGAGCCCTTCGTCGGCGGGCACATCATCGACCGCGGCGTCGACGGCAGCGAGTGCCGCTGGTCGCGCGTCCTGGCCTACGAACCGCCGTCCCGGGTGGTGTTCAGCTGGGACATCACCACGCGGTGGGAGCTCGAGACCGACCCCGAGCGCTGCAGCGAGGTCGAGATCGCCTTCACCGAACTGTCGCCGACCCGCACGCGGGTCACGCTCACCCACCGTCATCTCGACCGCCACGGTGAGGGCTGGGAGCAGATGCGGGACGCGGTCGCGCGGGGCTGGAGGCTGGACGGGTACGCCGGTCGCATCGACGCGTCCAACACGGCCCTCGGCCGGCCGCTGCCGCAGGTCAGCGACGAGGACATGCGGGCGCGTCTCGGCGGCGCCGCCTCGTACGCCGCGGTGCTGCTGCACAAGACCGACGCCTACCGGCACGGCGGCGTCGACCGGCTCATCTGGGAACACGGCCGTCGCAACATGCGTCTCGTGTCGGCCGGGCTGCTGTCGATCGTGTGTCCGGTCGGCGACGATCCTGATCTCGCCGGTATCGCGATCTTCGCGACGAGCGTCGAGGGGGCCGACGAGATCATGCGTGACGACCAGGCGGTCCGGGCGGGCGTCTTCACGTACACGGTGTGTCCGGTGCGGGGCTTCCCCGGCTCGTCGCTGCCCTGACGCCCGCGCGCCCGGCAGTCGATGTGCTTGGCTGCGAGGCATGACCGACATCGACGGACTGGCTCGCGCCGCGCGGCTCGACATCCTCTTCACCGGGTACGCCGACGACCGCGTGGCCGGCACGGTGAGCCTGCTGCGCGAGGGCGACCGCGTGATCATCGTCGACCCTGGGATGGTGCCCGGCCGGGGCGCGATCCTCGACCCGCTCGCCGCGCTCGGCGTCTCCCCCGCCGACATCACCGACGTGGTGATCAGCCACCACCACCCCGACCACACCGTCAACATCGCGCTGTTCGGCGAGGTGCCCGTGCACGACTTCCAGGCGACCTACCAGCACGACGTCTGGACGAGCCGCCCGGCCGACGGCGTCGAGCTCGCACCATCGATCCGGCTGCTCGCCACGCCCGGACACACGCCGCAGGACCTGACCGTCGTGGTCGGTACCGCCGACGGCGTCTCGGCGCTGACGCATCTGTGGTGGCAGTCCGAGGGCCCGTCCGACGACCCGTACGCGCCGGACCGCGGTGTCCTGCGCGAGCAGCGCGAACGCGTCCTGACCATCGCCGACCGGATCGTCCCGGGACACGGTGCCGCCTTCGAGCCGGGGCCCGCCACGCCGCGCTGATGCCCGAAGGAGACGACGGTCGGGGGGGGGGGGGGGCCCCCCCCCCCCCGCGGGAAAAAACCCCCCCCCCCCCCCCCCGCCGGCACCGC
>NZ_JBQCEE010000323.1:0-12231 GCF_051960575.1 Jatrophihabitans sp. | reverse complement strand
AACTAAGGGGAACTGACATGGACGCGGCACTCATCGTAGTGGTCGTGCTAGCCATCGTGGTGATCGGCACCCTGCTGCGCAGCGTTCGGATCATCCCGCAGGCCCGTGCTGCCGTGGTCGAGCGGCTGGGCCGCTACATCCGCACGCAGGGCCCCGGCCTGACCCTGTTGGTGCCCTTCGTCGACCGGATGCTGCCGCTGATCGACCTGCGCGAGCAGGTGGTGAGCTTCCCGCCGCAGCCGGTGATCACGTCCGACAACCTCACCGTCGCCATCGACTCGGTCATCTACTTCCAGGTCACCGATCCGCGGGCCGCGACCTACGAGATCGCGAACTACATCCAGGCCGTCGAGCAGCTCACGATCACCACGCTGCGCAACGTCGTCGGCGCGCTCAACCTCGAGCAGGCGCTCACCAGCCGCGACGACATCAACACCCAGCTGCGCGGCGTGCTAGACGAGGCCACCGGGCCGTGGGGCATCCGCGTGGCGCGCGTCGAGATCAAGGCGATCGACCCGCCGCCGTCGATCCAGGACGCGATGGAGAAGCAGATGCGCGCCGACCGTGACAAGCGCGCGATCATCCTCACCGCCGAGGGTCAGCGCGAGGCGGCGATCAAGACCGCCGAGGGGCAGAAGGCGGCGCAGATCCTCGCCGCCGAGGGCCAGAAGCAGGCCGCCATCCTCGCCGCCGAGGCCGAGCGGCAGTCGCGCATCCTGCGGGCCGAGGGCGAGCGGGCCAGCCGCTACCTCGCCGCGCAGGGCCAGACGAAGGCGATCGAGACGACCTTCGGGGCGATCCACGCGGCCAAGCCCGACCCGGCGCTGCTGGCCTATCAGTACCTGCAGACGCTGCCGCAGATCGCGCAGGGCGACGCGAACAAGATGTGGATCCTGCCCAGCGAGTTCAGCAAGGCGCTCGAGGGGCTGGCCCGGCTGGGCGGGGCGGAGGGAGACGGCGCCCCGTCGTGGCTCGAGCAGACCGGCACCGGCGGCGGTGACGACGAGAAGATCGACACCAGCGGCTGGTTCGACTCGCACCTGCCCCCTGCGGCCGAGCAGCCCGAGGCCGCGAACATCCGCGCGTCCGACCTCGACGCCGCCACGCTCGCCGCCCACAGCGGCATGCCGGACGAGCCCTCGGCGGGCACGACCGTGCTGCCCGGCGCGGCGACGGGCCTGCCGGCAGGGGCGACCGAGTGGAGCGCACCGACGCAGGAGGGCTCGCCGCCGAGACCACCGGCCGACTGACCGGCGTCGTCCGGCCGGGGCTCAGAACCCCGTCTGGCACCACGGGGCGAGCGCGGTGGCGAGCAGCGCGTCGAGCCGGCGCACCGCGCCCGCGGTGTGCTCGTCGACCTCACCACCCGCCGCCACCACGGCGAGCGAGTGCCCACCGAGGTAGACCGCGCCGAGCGCCCGCACGGACAGCGTGAGGTCGGCCGACGCCGTGGTCGGGGTGCACGCCGCACCGTCGGGTGTCGCGTCCAGCGCGAACCGGCCCGCGGCCGGGGCGCCCGGGTGGTCGTCGACGACCTCGAGCACGAGCCGGTCGCTGCCGGCCCACCCGCGGGCCGAGAGCGCGGCCGGCACGTCGAGCAGTCGCACCCAGGCGAAGTCGCCGGTGAAGGTCTGCCGCAGGGCGCGGCCGTCGGCCATGAGGAATCGTGCCGGCTCGTCGACCGACCGCATGCCCAGGTGCACCTCCTCGATCACGGCGCGCTCGGGGTGGTAGTTCCAGTGGTCGCGTTCGGCGTCGCCGCCCGCGGCGACGAACGATTCGACCTCGATCGACGCGTACGCCCCGTCGAGCTCGAAGTCGCGGGTGGTGCGCCAGCCCAGCAGGCCGTCGGGGCCGTCGGCGCCCTCGCGCAGCAACCAGTGCTTGCGGGGCCCGATCCTGGCCATGGTCACGCCGAGGAACCCGCCCCACCATGCGTCCGTGCGGCTGATCTGGCCGGCGCGCCGCCGCCGTGCCCGTTCGAACAGTGCCGGCGCCACCTCGAGGAGCTCGGCCGGCTCGACCTGCCGCACGGTGCCGCGCCCGCACGCGGCCACGTGGGCGCCGCGACCGCGCGGGCGGTAGACGTAGTCGGCGTACCGCACCGCCGGCCCATAGCCGAAGCGGCCGTAGATCGGCCACTCGGCGGCAACGAGCACGCTGCACGGGTCGCCGCGGTCCTTCGCCGCCGCCAGCGACGAGGTGAGCATGCGGGTGAGCAGCCCGCGGCGGTGGTGGGTCGCGGCGACGCTGACCCCGGTGAGGGCGTCGACGGGCAGCGCCACCGTGCCGCCGCCGGGCCCCGGCACGGTCATGGTGCGGGCGTCGGTGAGCAGGGTGGCGACGACCCGGCCGCGGTCACGCACGGCGTAGGCGCGCTCGGGCGTCCAACGCGACCGCCAGCGCTCCTCCAGCGGCGCGAGGTCGTTCTCGCCGCTGTCGAACAGCAGCGTCATCGCCAGGGCGCGCGACCAGTCGCCGATCTCGCTCTCGGGCAGCGGGTTCAGGATCTCGAGGTCCACAGCGGCGACGATGCCATGCGCCGGAAACGGGTTGGCCCGACCTCGACGATCAGATCCAGCTGACGTGGTTTTTGAGGTAGATATAGCCGACGAAGCTCACCGCGTCGATGATCGTGTGGGCGACGATGAGCGGCACGACGCGGCGGGTGCGCTGGAACCACCAGCCGAAGATCAGCCCCATGACCGCGTTGCCGATGAACGCGCCGTACCCCTGGTACAGGTGGTAGCCGCCGCGCACGACAGCCGCCGCCCCGATCGCCGCGGGTGCCTTCCAGCCCCGCTGCGCGAGCCGGGTGAGGACGAACCCGCAGACGACGACCTCCTCGGCGATGCCGTTCTGCGCGGCGTCGATGAGCAGCACCGGGATGCGGTACCAGACGTCCGGGAAGTTGGTGACGACGATCTGGGCGTTCGCGCCGAGCTGCCGGGCGACGTACACCAGCCCGAGGCCGGGGATGCCGATGAGCGCGGCGAAGCCGGCGCCCTGCAGCCACTCGACCCGCCGCACGCGGTCGAGGCCGATCGAGAAGCCCGCTCCGCCGGGCGAGCGGGCGAGCAGCACGACCGCGAGGAACGCCGGCGCCAGGCCGAGCGCCGCCTGCACCAGGTACTGGGTGAGGTCGAACCAGGCGTAGGTCGGGGGAGGGGAGTAGACGATCGGGCCGGTGGCGACGTGCTTCAGGCCGAGGCCGCGGTTGATGATGAGCTGGTCGTGGATGTTGTCGAGCAGCGAGCGCACGCCGTCGGCACCGTAGGTGACGGCCAGCACGGCGAGCAGTTCGAGCCCGAGCAGGCGGTCACGCGTGCGGCTCGGCGGCGGGGCTTCGGTGGCGACGTCCACCCCGCCAGTCTGCCGAACCGCGGTTGAGGGATCAGGCGGCCGGCGTCAGCCGCTCGAGGCGCAGCGAGATGTCCGCGCACTCGGCGCAGACCGTCTCGGGGATGACGCCCCACCGCATCAGGCGGGCGAACACGATGCAGCCGGCGCAGACCGCGAACACCGACTCGAGCACCGCGAAGACCACGATGACCGCCAGCAGGACGATCGGCGCGACGGTGAGTCCGAGGGCGGTCAGCAGCACGGCGGTGCCGGTGAACGCCAGGCCGACGGCCTGGGCGAAGCGCTTCGGCGGCCCGGGCACGAGCTTCGCCGCACCGAGGCGTGGGGCGACGACCTGGGTGGCGAGCCGCCCCAGCGGGCTCAGGCGGGGGCCGGTGAGCACGCGCGCCAGGAACCCGGCCGCGAGCACCGCCGAGAGCCAGAGCCACTGCCGGTCGACCGTGGCGGCCAGGACGATCGTGGCGGTGGCCTCGACCACCACGCCGCCGGCGACCACGCGGGCCGCCTTCTCATTCACCGGGTTGGGGAAGCCGATCCAGGACACACCACGAGGATAGCTTCCCTACCGATCTGATCGGCAATCGGCCTCGTTGCACTGCGCCGTTCGCCGACGGTGCAACCGTTGCAGATCGGGACGATCGGCCCGACACTCGCAGACCGGCTGCGAGACGCGCGCGTACCGGATGCCCTATCGTGCTCGACAAGGGGCGAGCGGCACATCCCTCCCGTGCCGCCCGCCCCTCTCTGCACCCTCGCCCCCGGGTGCCGCCGACCACTGGCATGAATCCGGATCGCTCGATCATCCGAATTGATGGACGACGGCCCGACACGGGGCCGAGTCGAGGAGTCAGCAGTGGGACGTCGCCGGATCGCCGTGGTGGGCAGTGGAGTCGCGGGCCTCACGGCGGCGTACGTCCTGCAGCGCAGCGCGGACGTCACGCTCTACGAGGCCGACCACCGGCTCGGTGGTCACGCGGACACCCACGAGGTGCTCGGACGCGACGGCCGCCTGCGCGCGGTCGACACCGGCTTCATCGTCCACAACCTCCGCACCTACCCGACCCTGCTGCGGCTGTTCAACGAGCTCGGCGTCGCCACGCAGGAGTCGGACATGTCGATGTCCATCTCGTGCGCCGGCTGCGGCCTCGAGTACGCGGGCGGACGCGGCGTGTCCGGGCTGCTGCCGTCGCGGCGCACGTCGACCAACCCGCGCTACCTGCGCATGCTCGGTGAGGTCGTGAAGTTTCACCGTCGCGCCAAGGCGCTGCTGGCGAGCGACGACGACGAGCTCACCGTGCGCGAGTTCCTCGCCCGAGGCGGCTTCACGCCCTACTTCGTCGCCCACTTCATGACCCCGCTCATCTCGGCGGTCTGGTCGACGGCGCCCACGCAGGCGGGCGACTACCCGGCCCGCTACCTGTTCGTCTTCCTCGCCAACCACGGCATGCTCACCGTGACCGGTGCGCCCACCTGGTACACGGTGCTGGGCGGCTCGGCGCGGTACGTCGAGCGGGCGGCGAAGGGGCTCAGCGCGGTCGAGACCTCGACGCCGGTGCGCGAGGTGCGCCGCACCGCCGACGGCGTCGAGATCCGCACCGAGGCCGATGCGGTCGAGCAGTTCGACGGCGTCGTGCTGGCCGCGCACCCGCAGCAGTCGCTGCGGATGTTGAGCGCCCCCACCGCGCTGCAGCAGCAGCTGCTCGGCGCCATCGGCTACACCGTCAACCCGACGCTGCTGCACAACGACACCTCGGTGCTGCCCAAGGCGCCGCGCGCAGCCGCATCGTGGAACTACGCGCTGCCGTCGTGCGACGCCGCACCCACGACCGTCCAGGTCAGCTACAACATGAACCGCCTGCAGCGGCTCGACGGGCCCGACACCTACGTCGTCAGCCTCAACGGCGACGACGCGGTCGACCCGCGCCTGATCATCGACCGGATGGACTACGAGCACCCCGTCTACACCGTCGAGTCGGTCGCCGCGCGCGGTCGCCTGCCCGAGCTGAACGACGGCGTCGTCGCGTTCGCCGGCGCGTACCACGGCTGGGGCTTCCACGAGGACGGCGCGCTCTCCGGCGTCCGTGCGGCCGCCAGCCTGGGTGTCACGTGGTAGCTGCCGCGCTGTACGACGTCGACATCGTCCACGTCCGCAGCGACCCGATCCGGCACGTGGTGCGCCGGCGGGGTGAACTGACCTTCGTCGACCTCGACGAGCTGCCGCGACTGCCACGGGCGCTGCGCCCGCTGGCCCGGCTCGACGCCGCCGACCACGTCGGCGACCCGGCCCGCTCGCTGCGCGAGAACATCGACGCGTACCTGGCCGAGCAGGGCATCGACGTCGCGGGCGGCCGCGTCACGATGCTGACCCAGCCGCGCCGGCTCGGCTACGTCTTCAACCCGCTCACCGTCTACTGGTGCCACGACCCGGACGGCGCCGTCGTCGCCGTCGTCGCCGAGGTGCACAACACCTACGGCCAGCGGCACCGCTACCTGCTGCGGCCGGACGACGCGGGGCGGGCCGAGACCGAGAAGCAGTTCTACGTCTCGCCGTTCTACCCGGTCGACGGCCACTACCGGATGAGCCTGCCCGAACCGGGCGAGCGGCTCGCGCTCACCATCACGCTGCACCGACCGGGCGGCCGCCCGTTCACCGCCTCGGTGCGAGGGGTCCGCCGCGAGCACACCACCAGGGCTGTGCTCGCGGCGGCCCAGCGCCGCCCGCACGAGACCCGCGCCGTGCGGGCCGCCATCACACGCCACGGCATCCAGCTCTGGGCGCGGGGGCTGCCCGTGCAGCCGCGCCCGCCCCACCCGTCAGATCCCCGTTCGGAGGACACCGTGCCCACCACCAAGACCACCGCCGCCCGGCTCGCCGGCCTGCTCACCGACATGGGCGTCGAGCTGCCCGTGCGGCTGCGCGCCTGGGACGGCAGCGAGGCCGGCCCCGCGGGCGGCCCAGTGCTCGTGATCAACAACCGGCGTGCGCTGCGCCGGCTGCTCTGGGCGCCCGGTGAGCTCGGCCTCGGCCGGGCCTATGTGTCTGGCGACCTCGACGTCGAGGGCGACATCGCCGACGGGTTCCGCCGCGTCTGGGCGGTCGGCGGCTCGAAGCCCGAGTTCACCGCGCGCACCATGGCCCGCGCCGCGCTGACCGCCGCCAGGCTCGGCGCCATCGGCCGGCCGCCGGCCCCGCCCGCGTCCGAGGCGCGGCTCGAGGGACGCCTGCACAGCAAGCGTCGCGACCGCGCCGCCATCGCCCACCACTACGACCTCTCGAACGAGTTCTACGAGCTGCTGCTCGACGGCACGATGGCCTACTCGTGCGCGTACTTCGCCGAGTTCGAGGGCGGCGGCAGCACGCCTGCCGCGCGCCCCGACCAGCCGCTCGTCGACGCGCAGCGCGCGAAGCTCGACCTCATCTGCCGCAAGCTCGACCTGCGCCCGGGCGGCAAGCATCTCGACGTCGGCTGCGGCTGGGGATCGCTCATCCTGCACGCCGCCGAGCACTACGGCGTGCACGCCACCGGCATCACGCTCTCGGCGCAGCAGCGCGACTTCGTCGCCAAGCGGATCGCCGACCGCGGGCTCAGTGACCGCGTCGAGGTGAAGCTGCTCGACTACCGCGAGGCCCGCTCGCTCGGCACCGGTGTCTTCGACTCGGTCAGCTCGATCGAGATGGGCGAGCACGTCGGCGAGGAGCAGTACCCCGAGTACGCCTCGATCCTCTTCGACGCGCTCAAGCCGACCGGACGCCTGCTGCTGCAGCAGATGTCGCGGAAGGCCGACGCCGCGCCGGGCGGCGGTGCCTTCATCGAGAGCTACATCGCGCCCGACATGCACATGCGCCCGCTCGGCGCCACCCTCGACTTCCTCGACCGCGCCGGCTTCGAGGTGCGCGACGTCGAGGCGATGCGCGAGCACTACGTCTGGACGGTCGAGGCCTGGATCCGGACGCTCGAGTCGCGGTGGTCGGAGTTCGTGGCCCTCGTGGGCGAGGAGACCGCCCGCGTGTGGCGGCGCTACCTCGTCGGCGGGGCGCTGAGCTTCGAGCAGAACCGCATGGGCGTCGACCAGTTCCTCGCCGTCAAGCCCGGCCCGCTCGGGGTGAGCGGCATGCCGGCGCGTCGTCCCTGGGCGCGCTGACATCTGGACGCGCTGACACCGGGCATCATCACCTCGGTGAGCTACCCGACCTCCGCCTTCGCCGCCGGCCTGCCCTGGGCCGGCGGCGCCGTGCTGCTCGTGCTCGCCGTGACGTTCGTGGTCGCCCGGATCGCCGGGAAGCACAGCGTCATCGACACGGCGTGGGGACTGCTGTTCGTCGCCGTCGCCGTCGCCACCTTCGTCCACTCGGACGGGTACGGGTGCACGCCGCGGCGCTGGCTGCTGCTCGTGCTGCCCCTGCTCTGGGGGCTGCGCCTGGCCTGGCACATCGGCCGGCGCACCGTCGGCAAGCCCGAGGACCCGCGCTACGAGAAGCTGCTCGCGAAGGCGAAGGGCAACCCCGACCTGTACGCCCTGCGCAACGTCTACCTGCTGCAGGGCGTGCTCGCGTTCCTCATCGCCGCGCCGATCCACGTCGGTGCCTACGAGGCCGGGCCGCTCGGTGTCGTCGGCTGGCTCGGCGTGGCGGTCTGGCTGCTCGGCGTCGCGTTCGAGGCGATCGGCGACGCCCAGCTGCAGCGCTTCCGCGACGACCCGGCCAACAAGGGCCGGATCATGGACGTGGGCCTGTGGCGCTACACGCGCCACCCGAACTACTTTGGCGACGCGTGCGTGTGGTGGGGCATCTTCCTGGTCACCGCGTCCGACTGGCCGGGCGTGCTGACGATCCCGGCGCCGATCCTCATGACGCTGCTGCTCACCAAGGGCTCCGGCGCCCGCATCCTCGAGGCACACATGGCCGGACGCCCCGGCTGGGCCGAGTACGCCGCCCGCACCAGCGGCTTCTTCCCCCTGCCGCCCAAGCGCCCCTGAGGGGTCAGCTGTAGGCGCCCCGCAGGACGCTCCGGCCGCTGTACTCGTAGTTCGGGGCGTCGACCTGCTGCACGCTGACCTCGATGTCGGTGTAGGTCGAGACGAGCGAGGCGGGGACGGTGAGCGTGCTGGTGCCGTCCTCGTCCAGCCAGCCGACCGGCTTCATCGCGGTGCGCTGGGCGTTGGTCAGCCACACCTCGTAGCGGTGCTGCGAGTCGAGCGACGGCAGGCCCGCGGCCATGATCGTCATCCGGCTGTCGGGCGCGAACTTCACGGTGGCCCGTGCCGAGCGCGGGCCCTGCTGGTACGCGGCGAGCGCGACGCTGCGTGCGTCGGTGGTGGACGTGGACGACGAGTCGTTGGTCGCGACGACGGTGATGCCGGTGGCCACGACCGCTGCGGCGGCGACGGCGCCGACGGCGTAGGCGGTGCGGCGGCGCAGACCGAGCACGACGGGCTCCGGCGTCGCGTCGGCCTCGGCGCGCACGGTGGCGAAGACGGCGCTCATGTCGGGCAGGGGCGGCAGCGGGGTGTCGCCGTCGGCACCGACCGCCGCCATGATCTCGGGGGCGAAGCGCTGGGCCGAGGTCAGCGACGCGTGCGCGACCACGGCCGAGACGAGCTCCTCGCGGCAGTCGTCGCACGCGCGCAGGTGCTCGGCGGCGGCCATCACCTCGTCGCGTCCGGCGTCACCGGTCAGCAGACGGGGCAGGTCGTCGGCAAGGTGCTGGGTCATCGTGTGCCTCGGCCATCTGTCTTCGGTCGGCCGGCCTCGAGCAGTCCTGCCAGACGTTGCAATCCACGGGCGGTGCGGGTCTTCACGGTGCCGAGCGGCACCTGGATGCGGGCGGCGATCTCGGACTGGGTGTAGCCCTCGAAGTACGCCATCTCGATGACCTGCCGTTGCAGGTCGGGCAGCAGGTCGAGCGCGGCGCGCACCTCGTCGGCCCACACCAGCCGCTCGGCGATGTCGCGGCCGTCGTCACCGGTGATCTCGCGCATCGAGTCGATCGGCACGACGACGTCGCGGCGCTTGCGCAGGTGGTCGATCGCCCGCTTCCTGGCGATGCCGAGCACCCAGCCGCGCAGCGACAGCTCGGGGTCGTAGCGGTCGTGGACGCGCCACACCTCGTAGAAGACGCGCTGCATGACGTCCTCGATGTCCGGCTGGGGGACGTATCGCCCCAGGTAGGACATCACGAGCGGACCGAGCGTGCGGTACGCCTCTTCGAGCGCCTCGGGCTCTCCGCGGTGCAGACGTACTCCGACGTCGGCGAGAGCTGCTTCCATGTCCGCCATTTCGTGCGCGAACGCCACTACGGTTCCAACCCCGGCGAATCCGCGCCCGGCCCGCGGCCCGACCACGTCCAGGCGTACCGGCCGTCGTCGGCCGCCCGACCGCCCTCACCGAGCCGCAGCGGACGGAAGGTGTCGACCATCACCGCGAGCTCGTCGAACTCGTGGACGCCGATCGAGCGCTCGTAGGCGCCGGGCTGCGGCCCGTGCGAGTGCCCGCCGGGGTGCAGCGACACCGAGCCGAGCCCGATCCCGGATCCCTTGCGGGCCTCGTAGTCACCCCCGCAGTAGAACATGACCTCGTCGCTGTCCACGTTGGCGTGGTAGTAGGGCACCGGGATCGACAGCGGGTGGTAGTCGACCTTGCGCGGCACGAAGTTGCAGATGACGAAGTTGGTGCCCTCGAACACCTGGTGCACCGGCGGCGGCTGGTGCACCTTGCCGGTGATCGGCATGAAGTCCGCGACGTCGAACGTGTACGGGTAGAGGCAGCCGTCCCACCCGACGACGTCGAACGGGTGGTGCGGCAGCACGTGCACGGTGCCGGTCGGTCCGGCGGCGCCGCGGTGCTTGACGAAGACCTCGACGTCGGTGCCGTCGTGCTGCTCGGGTTCGCCAGGGCCGTGCAGGTCGCGCTCGCAGTAGGGGGCGTGCTCGAGGAACTGGCCGTAGCGCGACAGGTAGCGGTGCGGCGGCGCGATGTGCGAGTTGGCCTCGATGCAGTAGGCGCGCACCCCGTCGGGGCCCGGCAGCCAGCGGTGCGTCGTGCCGCGCGGCAGCAGCACGTAGTCGCCCTGGCGCGCGTCCAGGGGCCCGAAGACGGTCTCGACACGCGCGCTGCCCGACTCGAGGTAGACGCACTCGTCGCCGATGGCGTTTCGGTACAGCGGTGAGGGCTCGCGGGCCCACACGTAGGCGATGCGCACGTCGTCGTTGCCGAGCACCAGCCGCCGTGCGGTGACGACGTCGCCGGCCGGCCCGGCGAACAGCGTGTGCAGCCGCAGGTGCCGGGGCAGCAGCGGCTCGTTCGGCGTGGTCGTCTGGTCGGGCAGCTGCCACGGGCGGGCGTCGACGAGCGCCGACGGGATGTGCCGGTGGTAGAGCAGCGAGCTGTCGGAGCTGAACCCCTCCTCGCCCATCAGCTCCTCGTAGAGCAGGGCACCGGCGTCGTCGCGCAGCTGCGTGTGGCGGTGGGGCGGCACACTGCCGCGCCGTTGGTAATGGGCCATGACACGCTCCTCGTCGACCGGGTCGTCCCTTGCTTACCACTTCCTTGCGGCTCGGCTCGGCGGCTGGTGCCCGCCCGGGCGCTCCGACAGGATCGCACCATGATCAGCACCTGGGCCCGGCCCGCCGCTGCCGGACTCGTCGTCGTCGCCGCTGTCGGCTGCACCGCCGCCTGCTCGTCCACCACCGGAGGCAGCGGGTCCGGGTCGGCCACCGCGACCTCGAGTGCGCCCGCCCCGTCGAGCGCGCCGAGCAGCGTGCCGCCCAGCGCGCCGTCGTCGGCGCCGAGCAGCGCGCCGTCCAGCGCGCCGTCGTCGGCGCCGTCCAGCGCGCCGTCCAGCGCACCGCCCAGCAGCCCGTCCGCGCCGGCGAGCAGCGCGCCTGTCGCCGTGCCGCCGCCGGCCGGGTGCTCCGGCACCGCCACGTGCACCGTCGCCGCGACCCGTGACCTCGGTCAGGGGTTGGTGCTCAAGCTGCGGCGGGCCGACCCGTCGACCTACCTCCAGCTCGTCGACCACGGCACCTCGGTGGCGTGGCACAGCTTCCCGTACGAGTACGCGGGCGACCTCACCTGCAGCATCGCCGGCGCGCTGCGCAACTGCGTGCTCGTCGACGGCGTCGGCGCGCACAGCTCGACGGCGTGGCCGGTGGTCGTCGACGGCGACAACCTGAGGATCGGCACGTCGGCCACGACGGACACGCCGGTGATCGACGCCTACGACATCGACCACGACAACCGGCTCGACATCGCGGCGCTCATCAACGACTACAACCCGTCCTACGCCACCGGGCACGACCAGTGGCAGACACTGCGCCGATCGCCCGACGGGCTGCGCTTCACGCCGACCGGCTGCACGCCCGTCGCCACGAACCACGAGCCGCCCCCGCGTCCGACGACCTTCCAGAGCGGGAAGTGCTCGAGCGGCTGATCAGCGCTTCTCGACCGGGACGAACTCGCGCTGCGCCGGGCCGACGTAGAGCTGGCGGGGGCGTCCGATGCGCGTCTCGGGGTCGTTGATCATCTCCTGCCACTGGGCGATCCAGCCCGGCAGCCGGCCGATGGCGAACAGCACGGTGAACATGCGGGTCGGGAAGCCCATCGCGCGGTAGAGCAGCCCGGTGTAGAAGTCGACGTTCGGGTACAGCTTGCGCTCGACGAAGTAGTCGTCGGACAGGGCGACACCCTCGAGCTCCATCGCCAGGTCGAGCAGGTCGTCGCGCTTGCCCATCGCCGAGAGCACTTCGTCCGCGGCCTTCTTGATGATCGTCGCGCGCGGGTCGTAGTTCTTGTACACGCGGTGGCCGAAGCCCATCAGCCGCGAGCCCTCGCCGCCCTTCACCTTGGCGATGAAGTCGGGGACGTTGTTC
>NZ_JBQCEE010000322.1:0-23044 GCF_051960575.1 Jatrophihabitans sp. | reverse complement strand
CGCCGCCGCCTGGACCGGCCGGGCCGTCGCCGTGGTCGTCATCGTCACCGGCGTCGCCGTGCGCGACCCGCGCTGGGGCACCACCAGCGCGATCATCGCGGGTGCCGTCGGGGCCTACCTGTGGGTCGGCGCCGCGCAGTCGCAGCGGCTCGGCGCGCTGCTCGAACGCATCCCGTCGCTGCGGGCCGCCGAACTGGTGCGTCCCGGCGTCTTCGTCGCGCAGGAGGCCTCGGTCGCCGAGGCCCTCGACCGCGCGTGGGCGGCCGGTGCCCGCGGCATCGTCACGACCGACCGCGACGGCCGAGCCGTCGCGATCGTCGACGAGCAGCGGATCGGCGCCGTGCCGCCGCACCAGCGGCCGTGGGTGGGGGTGGCG
The DNA here is from genome assembly GCF_051960575.1 of Jatrophihabitans sp. Taxonomy (GTDB): domain Bacteria; phylum Actinomycetota; class Actinomycetes; order Mycobacteriales; family Jatrophihabitantaceae; genus JBQCEE01. The sequence goes on along the minus strand of NZ_JBQCEE010000322.1, from coordinate 22,668 downwards.
ACGGTGGCGCGTCCGCTCGACCAGGGGCTGGTGCTGCCCGCCTCGCTCGTCGGCACCGAGCTGGTCGAGCGGCTGCGCGCCACGCCGGCGCGCGAGTACTACGTCGTCGACGAGCAGGGCGCCCCGGCCGGTGTGCTGACGACCGCCGACGTCGCCGCGGCCCTCGGCACGCCCGCCGGGCGGGTGCCGTGAGCGGCGCGCCGGGCTCAGGCCCCTTCGCGATCGGTGAGCGGGTGCAGCTCACCGACCCGAAGGGACGCCTGCACACGGTCACCCTCGAGCCCGGCAAGCAGTTCCACACGCATCGGGGGGCGATCGAGCACGACGCGCTCATCGGCGCGCCCGAGGGCAGCGTCGTCACCGCCACGTCGGGCACGGCCTACCTGGCGCTGCGTCCGCTGCTCACCGACTTCGTGCTCTCGATGCCCCGCGGCGCGGCGGTCATCTACCCGAAGGACTCGGCGCAGATCATCGCGATGGGCGACATCTACCCGGGTGCGACGGTGCTCGAGGCGGGCGCCGGGTCGGGGTCGCTGACGTGTGCGCTGCTGCGCGCGGTCGGCCCGACCGGCACGGTCATCTCCTACGAGAACCGGGTCGAGCACGCCGAGGTGGCGGTGCGCAACGTTGAGACGTTCTTCGGCGAGCGGCCGCCGAACTGGTCGCTGCGCATCGGCGACGCCGCGACACACCCGGCCGACGAGCAGGTGCACCGCGTGGTGCTCGACATGCTCAGCCCCGAAGAGGTGCTGCCGACCGTTGCGCAGGCGCTGCGTCCGGGCGGTGTGTTCGTCGGCTACATCGCCACGACGACGCAGCTGTCACGCCTGGTCGAGGCGCTGCGGGCCGACGGCGGGTTCACCGAGCCGGCCGCGTCCGAGTCGATGATCCGGGGCTGGCACGTCGTCGGGCTGGCGGTGCGCCCCGAGCACCGCATGATCGGGCACACGGCGTTCCTCGTGACGTCGCGGCGCCTCGCGCCCGGCGTCGTCGCCCCGGCGCGCCAGCGGCGTCCGGCGAAGTCGGCCGAGCCGACTGCGACCGATCCGGACGAGGCCAGGCGGGCCGGCCCCAAGGGGCCGCTGCCGTAGTCCGGCGGGTGGGGCTCAGGCGGCCGGGCCGGCGACCTCGGCGTCGTCGGCGGCGCGCACCACGTGGATGCATTCGCCCGGGCACTCCTTCGCCGACGCGATGACGTCGAGACGCAGGTTCGCGGGCACGTCCGTGCGGGCGCCCGGCGTGTCGAGCAGGTCGCCGTCGGCCGTCTTCACGTACGCGAGGCCGTCGACGTCGAACTCGAAGACCTCCGGTGCGTACTGCACGCAGAGCCCGTCGCCGGTGCAGAGCTCTTGATCGATCCAGACGCGCAGCGCATCGGTCGCTTCAGTCACGGTTGCCGAAACCCTTCAGGAACAGCCTTCGTCGGACGATGTCCTCTGGCATCAGCGTAGTTGGACGCGACGGGCCCTTCGTCCTGTGTAGGGTGGGATTTCGCGAACACTCCGCGACTCTGGGAGGTGGCCGCTCATGGCTCAAGACCCACGCGAAGTCCCCGGTGATGCGCGCTCGCGCAGCGGCGGAGACGCTGAACTGCGGCGCCGCACGGCCTTCCTGGAGCAGGAGCTCGAGCTGCTGCGGGCCAAGGTCTCGGAGTCGCCGCGCCACATGCGCCTGCTCGAGGACCGCCTCGCCGAGGCGCAGGCCCGTGTGTCGGCGCTGAGCGAGCGCAACGACCGCCTCGCCGACACGCTGCGCGAGGCGCGCGAGCAGATGATCACCCTCAAGGAGGAGATCGACCGGCTCGCCCAGCCCCCGTCGGGCTACGGCGTCTTCCTCGAGGCGTTCGAGGACGGCACCGTCGACATCTTCACCTCCGGCCGCAAGCTGCGCGTCGCCGTCTCGCCGCAGGTCGAGGTGTCGACGCTGCAGCACGGCCAGGAGGTCATGCTCAACGAGGCGATGAACGTCGTCGCCGCGCGCGGCTTCGAGCGCGCCGGCGAGATCGTGATGCTCAAGGAGGTGCTCGAGGGTGGCGACCGTGCCCTGGTCATCGGGCACACCGACGAGGAGCGCGTCGTCTACATCGCCGACATCCTGCGCGAGCAGAAGATGCGCGTCGGCGACTCGCTGCTGCTCGAGCCGCGCTCGGGCTACGTCTTCGAGCGCATCCCGAAGAGCGAGGTCGAGGAGCTCATCCTCGAAGAGGTCCCGGACATCGACTACACCGACATCGGTGGCCTGGCGTCGCAGATCGAGGCGATCCGCGACGCGGTCGAGCTGCCGTTCCTGCACGCCGACCTGTTCCGCGAGCACCAGCTGCGCCCGCCGAAGGGCATCCTGCTCTACGGCCCGCCCGGCTGCGGCAAGACGCTCATCGCCAAGGCGGTGGCGAACTCGCTGGCCAAGCAGGTGCAGAAGGTGCGCGGCGGCGACGAGCGGGCGACGTCGTACTTCCTCAACATCAAGGGCCCGGAGCTGCTGAACAAGTACGTCGGCGAGACCGAGCGGCACATCCGGCTGGTGTTCCAGCGGGCGCGCGAGAAGGCGTCCGAGGGCACGCCGGTGATCGTGTTCTTCGACGAGATGGACTCGATCTTCCGGACGCGTGGTTCGGGTGTCTCGTCCGACGTCGAGAACACGATCGTGCCGCAGCTGCTCTCGGAGATCGACGGCGTCGAGGGCCTCGAGAACGTCATCGTCATCGGCGCCTCGAACCGTGAGGACATGATCGACCCCGCCATCCTGCGGCCGGGCCGGCTCGACGTGAAGATCAAGATCGAGCGTCCGGACGCGGAGTCGGCACGCGACATCTTCTCGAAGTACCTGACGCCGTCGCTGCCCCTGCACGCCGAGGACCTCGCCGAGCACGGCGGCTCGGCCGAGGCGACGATCGCCGGGATGATCCAGCACACCGTCGAGCGGATGTACAGCGAGGCGGAGGAGAACCGCTTCCTCGAGGTCACCTACGCCAACGGTGACAAGGAGACCCTGTACTTCAAGGACTTCAACTCGGGCGCGATGATCCAGAACATCGTCGACCGGGCCAAGAAGATGGCGATCAAGGACCTGCTCACGATGAACCAGCGGGGTCTGCGGATGCAGCACCTGCTGGCCGCGTGCGTCGACGAGTTCCGCGAGAACGAGGACCTGCCGAACACGACCAACCCGGACGACTGGGCCCGCATCTCCGGCAAGAAGGGCGAGCGGATCGTCTACATCCGCACGCTCGTCTCGGGCGCCAAGGGCGGCGACTCCGGCCGGTCGATCGACACCGTCGGCAACACGGGGCAGTACCTGTAGGCCTCCCGCTCGGCTTCCGGGCCCGCGTGCGCACCTGCGCCCGCGGGCCCGTTGCCGTTCGTCCGGCGCGTCCGGTGACGGGTTCGGCGTCGAGTGACGGATCTCGCGTCGGGTGACGGATCTCGATGCCGGGTGACGGCGCGACACGCCATCACCCGATGGGCCAGTCCGTCACCCGGTGGGCGGATCCGTCACCCGACGGGCGAATCCGTCACCCGACGCCATCAGTGGTGGACGAAGCGGTAGTACAGCGCGCCGAAGATCAGCACGATGCCGACGTTCGCGGCCAGGCGCGGCCAGAAGTGGTGCCGGAAGACCACGATGTCGACTGCAACGATCGTTGCGACCATCACGACCGCCAGCAGGGCCGTGGCAACGGGACGGGACATGCCGCCAGTGTGACCCGCGCGCGGCGAGCGGCAAGGGGTGAACGGCGGTGAGCCTGACGACGTCAACCCCGTGCGCGCAACGCCTCCAGCAGCGCAGCGCCGTCGGGGGAGCCGAGCCCCGTGCACGCGTCCCAGCCGGGGCCGGCCTGGTAGGCGCCGTTGCTGCCCTCGGTGATGTCGCGGAAGCCGGTCGGGCTCTGCCCGGACGCCGCGCCCGTGTACAGCGCCGGCTGCAGCAGCCCCAGCGGACGGCCGAGCGCCTGGACGAGACGGCAGACCAGCGCTGCCCACAGCGGCGCCACCGCGCTCGTGCCGCCGTAGACGGCGTCCCTGCCGTCGACGAGCACCTGGTAGCCGGTCTGCGGATCGGCGACCGCCGCGACGTCGGGTACACCGCGTCCGGTGGTGCCGGCGTCGGCACGCGCGGGCACGCCGGCCTGTTGCTGCCAGGTGGGCAGCGGGAACGTGTCGCTCACGCCGCCGCCGGTGGCGCCGCCCGACGTGCCGTCGTTCCACACCGTCTCGGCCGTGATGGCGCTGCCAGAGGCCTCGAGCCGCGTGCCGCCGCAGGCCAGCACGTGCGGGCTCGCGGCGGGGAAGTCGCCGTGGGCGCCGCCCGAGGTGCTGCCGGCGGCGTCGGCACTGCCGTTGTCACCGGCCGCGGCGGTGACGGTGATACCCAGGGCGACGGCGTCGGCGAAGGCGGCGTCCATCGCCTGACGGGCCTGGGCCGTCCACTGATCATCGCTCTGGCCCCAGCTGATGCTCATCGACGTCGGTGTCGGCGTGGCGTGCGTCGCCGTGGCGATCGCGTCGAGGAACCCGGCGTCGGTGTTGGGCGCGAAGTAGACGATCAGCTCCGCGCCGGGGGCGATGGCGCCGGCGACCTCGATGTCGAGCAGCACCTCGCCGTCGGCCCCGTTCGGATCCTGGCCGGGGACGTTCGACGCGCCGTCCACGCCGACCGGACGGACGGTCGGGCGGGCCACGCCGACCCGGGCGAAGTAGGTGTCGAGGTCCGCGTCGCCGTAGCCGCCGCCGAGCTCGATGATCGCGATCGTCGTGCCGCTGCCGTCCGTCCCGGTCGGCATCGCGTACAGGTCGGCGAGCCGGGTCGGGGTGAAGCTGCTCGCGCTCGCGGCCGCCGGACGGAACCACGCCCGCGCCTGCCGACGGTCGTCCAGCCCGAGGACGGCGAGCACGAGGCCGTCGAGCCGGCTCGGCAGGCTCAGCGCACCCTGCCGCTGACGGTGCTCGACGGCGGGCTCGGACGACTCGTCCCGGGCGACCTGCAGCTCGGTGCCGAACAGGTCGGCGAGGACGCCGGCGCTGCCGCGCACCCGAACGCGACGCGACGGCATGTGGACGTCGACCACCTCGGCGCCGGCATCGAGGACGACCGAGCGCACCTGCTCGACGTCGTCCGGGTCCGCGCCGTGATGCGCCTCGAAGTCGGACGGGCGCAGCAGCTCGGTCGCGTCCTCGGGCAGGGCCTCACGCCGCCGGAGCACGATCGTCACCTCGATCGGTTCGTCGCGATCGACCGGCCCGACGAGTCGGGCACCGGTGACCGGGCCGCGCTCGCTGCCGGACAGGACCACCCGCGGTTTCGTCATACGTGAGGCATTCCCTGTCGCCGGCCGGAAACCACCGGTCGTCACGGCGGGTAGAGACGCCGGGGGGCCGGTGTGGTTCCGGACGGAAGGATGCAGGTGCGCGCGACAGGTGCAGCGACGGACACCGTGGACGACAGCGTCGGTGGCAGCGGGCTCACCGACGACCAGCTCACCCAACTGCCGAGTCGGCGCACGCCGCGCGCCTACCTGCAAGATGCCGTCGACGGGATCGCCGGCGCGGATCCCGGGCTGAGCCAGCTGCGGCTCGCGCTGCAGGCCGTGCTCGGCATCAGCGTGGCGCTCGTGCTCGTCGAGGTGTTCGTTCGCGTCACCGGTGCCCTGCAACTGGCGCCCGGCGCCGCGCCGCCAGCGGCGGTCGCCTCGGTGAACCACGCGCTGCTCATCGTGTCGATGCTGCTGGCCGGCATGGTCGCGATGATGGCCGGCTTCACGGTGCAGGACGCCACGGTCCGCGGCCAACTCGTCTCTTCTGCGCTGCTGCCGGTGCCCATGCTCGGCGCCATCACCCTCGGCCTGCTGGTCGGCGGCCACCGCGTCCTGTCGCTGGTGTTCCTCGTCGTCGTCATGGCCGTCGCCGTCTACGTGCGGCGCTGGCCGCCGCGTGGCTTCGCGTGGGGCATGGTCGGGTTCAACGGCGCGTTCCTCGGGTTCTTCCTGCACGCCGAGCTCGCGCTGCGCGACGTCGGCTGGCTGGCGTGCGACCTCGTCATCGGCATCGTCGCCTCGCTGCTCGTGCGGTTCGCGTTCTTCCGGCCGGACGCTGCCCGCACCCTCGCCCGCATGCGCCGGTCGTGGATCGCCCGCAAGCGCCGGCTGCTCTCGCTGAGCGTCGAGACGTTGGACGTGACGGACGCCCGCGGCGCGGAGCGCTCGCGTGACCGCTTGCGACGCCAGGTGGTGCGACTGAACGAGTCGACGCTGATGATCGACGCGCAGCTCGCCGCCGCGCGGCCGGACACCGCTGCCGTCGAGGCGCACCGTCTGTTCGACCTCGAGCTGGCGATCTCGAACTGCGCGCGGTTCGCCGCCGCGCTCGCCGTCATCGGGGCGCCGACCGACGTCCGCGCCCGCGCCGCCGACACCCTGCGCGCGCTGCTCACCGACGACGTCGACGCCACGGCCTCCGCGTCCGAGCGCCTGCGTCGCGTGCCGACGCCGGACACCCGCACGGCGGTGCTCACGTCCCGCCTGGCGGCGTCGGCCGACGATGCGGCCCGGGCACGTGCCCGCATGGACACGCCCGTCTCGCCCGCCGAGCGCGCTGCCGCGGGCGACGGCTTCGACCCGGCGGTGCAGCTCTTCAACGGCTTCCTGCCCGGCTCGATGCCGGTCAGCGCCGAGGCGTCGACGACCCGCGGACGCGGCGGCCGGCTCGACCGCGCCGCACTGCCGCCGTACCTGCGCACCACGATCCAGGTCGTCGTCGCCGGCACGCTCGCCGTCGTCGTCGGCGACGCGGTGTCCGGCCCCCGTCTCTACTGGGCCGTGCTCGCGGTGTTCCTCTGCTTCATCGCGGCGACGAACTCGGGCGAGCAGGTGCGGCGCGCACTGTTCCGCGCGAGCGGCACGGCGATCGGCATCGTCGTCGGCGACCTGCTGGTGCACCTCACCGGCGGACACCTGTGGATCTCGATCGCGATCGTGCTCGTCGCCCTGTTCTTCGGCATCTACCTGATCCGCATCAACTACATGTTCATGACGCTCGGCATCACCGTCACAATGTCGCAGCTGTACGTGCAGCTGCACGAGTTCAGCTGGTCGCTGCTGGTGCTGCGTCTCGGCGAGACGGCGATCGGGGTGGCCGCCGTGATCGTCACCGTCCTGCTCATCGTGCCGCTGCGACCTCAACGGGTGTTGACGACGGCCGTGCTGCAGTGGTTCACGGCATTGCGGACGCTGGTCGAGGCCGTGCTCGACCGGCTCGACGGCGTCGCGGACGACGCCCGCCCCGCGTTGCTGCCGTTGGTGCGAGGCGTCGACGCCGCCTATGCCGCGTTGGAGGCCACGGCCGCGCCGCTGCGCAAAGGCACCTTCGGACGCAACTCGGTGCAGCTGGTCGAGTTGCTGTCCGTCGCGGCGGCCGCACGACAGTACGTCCGCTCGCTCTCCGCAGAACTGCAGGACGCCGACCGTCAGGGCGTGCCTCCGCTCACCCTGACGCTGCACGACGCCGCCGAGCAGTTGCACGCGTCCCTCGACGCGATCGAACACCGCATCCGCACCGGTGAGCGCGGCTGCTTCACCCGCTCGGCCGGCCTGCTGGCACTCACGGTCGACGACGTGGGCCGCGAGCGCGCGCCGCTGCGGTCGGCCCTGCGCGACCTCACCCTGCTGGACGGAACGCTCGCGCGGCTCGCGCAGGCACTGGACATGGACGTCCGCGACCACGACACGAGTCCCCCCGACTCGGGTGCCGTCGGACGTGATCTTGTGAGCCGCCAAGGGTAGGAACGCGCCGCCGGACGGACGGTACGCCGCCCGGGCGTTGTCGAGGGGGAGACGTGCGCATCCGTTCCACAGCGGTCACCAGCGTCGTCGCGGCGTTCGCGCTCGCACTGATCGGCCTGGGCGCGGCAGACGCCGTCGCCTCCGTGCCCAACGCGTTCCCGACGCTGCGGGCGACGATCGCCGGGGGGCCGTTCGACGGCACCGACTTCGCAGGCGTCAGCGAGTACGACCCGACCAACATCTCCGGCGGCACCTGCTGCTACGCGCACACCGATGTCATCGACATCGCCACGGGTGGCGGCACACGTCACCGTGCGTTCGCGCTGCACCTCCAAGCGCCCACGGGACAGACCTTCCACACCGGCATGTACTACGGCGACGACGTCTACGGTGTGCGCGGCGATGCCTCCGTCCAGGAGGGCGGCTCCGACTGCGAGGGCGTGCGGTTCACGATCACCGACCTCGCCTCGTCGGGCACCACGGTCACCCGGCTGGACGTCCAGTTCCAAACCTCCTGCAACACCGCCATCAGCAACAACGACGCCACGATCTTCGGCGAGGTCTCGTTCAACGAGCCGTTCACGGCCGGCACCTCGACGGGCGCGCGGTTCCTGCGCTGGCCCGACACCCCGGTCGGCGCGAGCACCCCGGTCAGCATGCCGTTCTGGGTGCGCAACACGACGGCTTCGCCGCTGGTCATCGGGCATGCCGGCCGCACAGGTGCGCAGGCCACCGACTTCCGCGTCGCGTCCGACGGCTGCAGCGGACACACGCTCGCGGCGCACACCGCGTGCGCGATCCAGGTGGTCTTCCACCCGACGGCGGCCGGCGCACGCAACGCCTGGTTGAACATTCCCGTCGGCGCGCGCTCGATCACGACCCAGCTCGTCGGCACCGGCTCACCCGGTACGACGCTGCTCCGCATCCAGAGTCCGGCCGGCGCCTGGGTCGGCGGCGGCGGCAACCACTTCATCCCGAACACGGCGGAGCCGATGCACGTCTCCCCGACCGGGCCCACCCAGTTCGTCGCCAGGCTCGGCGACGAGGGGGTCCAGCCGGAGACCTGGACGGTGCACATCACCGCACCGAGGGGACGGGCGGTCTCCGCCGGCTCGTACTCCACGAGCAGGGACGCCCTGTTCACCTACGCCGGATGGGGTCTGGACGTGGTCGGCAACGGCCAGGGATGCAACGCCGCGGTCGGGCACCTGACCATCACGCAGGCCCAGTACGACGCCGACCAGGCGCCCAGCGTCTTCCACGCGACGTTCTCGTTCAGCTGCCAGGACGCCGGTGCGGGCGGCACGTTGACGGGTGAGATCGAGTACCACGCGACGGCGTGACCGGATGACGCCCGCCGGGCCGGTGATGGCGACCTGAACGGGCCGTTCGACCCCTGCTGCCGTCGAAGACCGGTGGTTCGGTGCAAGGACATCCGTCGCTCCGGAGGCCGCCCCGATGCCCGGCTCGCACCGCACACCTCGTGCGCTGGCGCTCGGCCGTCGAGTCAGCGCGCCGCTGGGAAGGCTGCTCGCCGCGTCGGAGCCGACGCCGTACGACTCGCCCGTCCTGCTGACGGATGTCCTCGCCAGATGGTGGGCCGGCAGGACGGGCCGACGACGTACCCACGTCCTTGATGACCCTGTCTTCCTCGCGCCTGGTCGGTCTTGGACGCGCCACCCGACCGCCCGCGAGGAAGAGCTGATCATCACGGTCACAGGCGACGGCCGCACCGTGCCGATCGAGGTGCGCGAGGGGGTGACAGGGTAGGAGCCTCAGGACGCCCGGCGGCGCGGCGCGGGCACGGCGGACGGGGTGGGGCATGACGGCAGGCGGTGACGGCTCGCGGACGCGCGAGACCGGAGGAACAGCGCTCGCCGGCGTCGCGGCGACGGAGTACCGCGACCAGCTGCAGCGCCTGGTGCAGGTCGACCCGGCCGATGTCGCCAGGGTGGCCGCCGCCGCCGGCGACCCGGTGCCGCGCACGCCCGCCACCGCAACCGAGCCCGCGCCGGTACCCGAGGGGCGGCACTGGGGCTGGCAGGTGCAGCTCTACCAGCTGCGCAGCGCCGACTCGTGGGGCATCGGCGATTACGCCGACCTCGCCCGGCTGGCCACCGGCCTGGCCGCGCTGGGGGCCGACGTGCTGCTCGTCAACCCGCTGCACGCCGAGACACCCGTCGCGCCGTTCACCGACTCGCCGTACTACCCGTCGAGCCGACGAGCGGTCTCGCTCGCGTCCCTCTCGATCACTGCGCTGCCCGAGTACCAGGCGGCCGACCCGGACGCGCGCGCCGCGGTCGACGCGCTGAAGCCGGCATCCGGCGGGCTCATCGACCGGGGTGAGGTCTGGCGGGCGAAGCTCGCCGCGCTCGACCTGCTGTTCCCCGGCGAGGCGGTCGTGCAGCAGCTGCTCGACGGACGGGACGACCAGGAGGCGCTGCGCAGCTTCGCCGTCTTCTGCGCGCTCGCCGAGCAGCACGGTCGCAGCTGGCCGGCGTGGCCGGCAGACCTGCACGAGCCCGGTGCGCACGCCGACGCCACGGCCGATCCCCGCCGCGTCACCCTGCACACCTGGGCCCAGATCCGGGCGCGCGAGCAGTTGCGTGCCGCGCAGGACGCCGCGCTCGCCGCCGGCATGACGATCGGCATCGTGCACGACCTCGCGGTGGGCGTCGACCCCGACGGCGCGGACGGATGGGCGCTGCAGTCACTGTTCGCGTCCGGCATGCGCATCGGGGCGCCCCCGGACGAGTTCAATCAGCTCGGCCAGAACTGGGGGCTGCCCGCGTGGCGGCCGGACCGGCTCGCCGAGACCGGCTTCGCGCCGTGGCGCTCGGTGGTCGAGACCGCGTTCACGCTCGGCGGCGGGCTGCGCATCGACCACATCCTCGGGCTGTCGCGCCTCTGGTACGTGCCGCAGGACGGCGACGCGGCCGACGGCACCTTCGTCAGCTACGACACCGAGGCGATGCTCGGCGCGGTGGTCGACGCCGCGCGCGCCCACGGCGGTCTGGTGATCGGCGAGGACCTCGGCACCGTCGACCCCGCGTTCCGCCGCCGGCTGGCCGAGCTCGGTGTGCTCGGGTCGGCCGTGCTGTGGTTCGAGGGCACCGACGTGGGGGAGTCGCGGCGTCCGGTCGACTGGCGCAGCCTCGCCGCGGCGAGTGTCTCGACGCACGACCTGCCGACGGCCCACGGGTGGTTGCAGGACGAGCAGGTGCGCATCCGCGAGCGGACCGGCGTGCTCGGACGTCCGCCCGCCGACGAGTACCGCGCGGCGGCGGCCGAGCGGCAGGCGCTGCTCGACCTGCTCGTGGCCGAGGGCCTGCTCGACCCTGCTGACACCGGCGACGCCGACAGGGTCGTCGACGCGATGTACGGCGCGCTGGTGCAGTCGCCGAGCCGGATCGTGCTGGCGGCGCCGGGCGATGCGGTGGGTGACCTCCGCCAGCCGAACCTGCCCGGCACGGTCGACCAGTACCCGAACTGGCGGCTGCCGCTCGCCGACGGGCAGGGGCAGGAGGTCTCGCTCGAGGCCTTCCTCGCCGCGCCGGGCACCCGCCGGCTGTCGCGACTGCTCGACGAGGGACTGCGGCGGGCACCACGCCAGGGGTGATCACTACGGTCGAGGAGTGAGCTTCTGGGAGGGCGTGCTCGTGCTCGTCGCCGGCGTCTGGGCCGGGGCGATCAACACGGTCGTCGGTTCGGGCACCCTGGTGTCGTTCCCGGTGCTGCTCTACGTCGGCCTGCCGCCGGTGACGGCGAACATCAGCAACACGCTCGGGCTGTTCCCCGGATCGTTCACCGGCGCGTACGGCTACCGGCGCGAGCTGCGTGGGCAGGGGCGCCGCGTCGCCGTCCTGTCGAGCGCCGTCGTGCTCGGCGCCGCGGTCGGGGCGGTGCTGCTGCTGCAACTGCCGCCGGGGGCGTTCAAGGCGATCGTGCCCGCACTCATCGTGCTGGCGCTGCTGCTCGTGATCTTCGGCCCGCGGCTCACCGCCCGCCTGCGCTCGACCCAGCATGCCGCCTCAACGGAGGTGAAGCCTCCGCTCTGGGGTGCGATGGCCTTCACCGGCGTGTACGGCGGCTACTTCGGCGCGGCGCAGGGCGTGCTGCAGATGGGCTTCCTCGGCCTCTTCCTCGACGACACCATCCAGCGCCAGAACGCCCTGAAGAACGTGCTCGCCGGTCTGGTCAACCTCGTCGCGGCGATCGTCTTCGTGATCACCGCCGAGCGGATCGACTGGGCGGCGGCCGGCCTCATCGCGCTGGGCTCGATCCTCGGCGGCGGGCTCGGCGCGCGCATCGGGCGGCGGCTCTCGCCGACGGCGCTGCGCGTGGTGATCGTGGTCGTCGGCCTCGCCGCGCTGGTCAAGCTGCTCGTCTGACCGCGGTGCCGTCCCGCTAGGGTGGGTCGATGCCCGACTATGTGCTGCGGATCAGCTACGGCGAGGACGACGAACCGGTCGACGTGCCGCTCACCGGCCTGTCGCCCGAGGACGCCGAGACCAAGCGCCAGGCGCTCGCCCACGAACTGCAGAGCGGCATCGACATGCACGCGCCGCCGGTCTCGCTCGCGAACCTCGACGCCGACCTGCCCGACGTCACCGTCGACACCGGGCGCGTCACCGAGGTCGACCTGCTCGACGCCGACACGGCCTGACGTACCGCACTGCCCCGCGTGATCCCCGATCCGGCGCTGGTGGTGCTCGTCGGCGCGTCCGGCAGCGGGAAGTCGACGTGGGCGGCCGCGCGCTACCGCGGGCCCGAGATCGTCTCGTCCGACGACCTGCGCGGCGTGGTCGGCAGCGGGCGGCACGACCTCGACGCCACCGACGACGCGTTCCGGCTGCTCGAGGACATCGTCGCGGCCCGGGTGCGGCGCGGGCTGACGTGCGTCGTCGACACCCTCGGGCTGGATGCTGCACGTCGCCGGCGGTGGCGGGCGCTCGCCGAGGCGGCTGGCCTGCCGGCCGTCGTCGTCCGCTTCGACGTGCCTGCGCCGCTCGCACGCTCGCGCAACGCGGCCCGCGCCCGGCCCGTGCCCGCGCCCGCGTTGACCGCGCAGCTCACGCGCGCCGCGACGGTCGGCGACGAACTCGCCGGCGAGGGCTGGACGTCCGTGGTCACCGTCGCGAGTGACGAGCCCTCGCGCCCGGTGACGGATCGAGACTCGAGCGAGCCGGCCGCATCGTCGTCACCCGACGCACGCACCGGGCTGCGGTTCGTGCTGCAGCTGTCGCGCTTCCCGTGGGGCGACGACCCGCACGCGTGGCTGCGCGACGTCGCGCTCGCCGCCGACGAGGCCGGGTTCGCCGGGCTCGCCCTCATGGACCACCTGATCCAGATCCCGCAGGTCGACCGCGCGTGGGCGCCCATCCCGGAACCCTGGACGACCCTCGGCCTGCTCGCCGGCCTCGACACCCGGCTGCAGCTCGGCACGCTCGTCTCGCCGGTGACGCTGCGCGCGCCCGGGGTGCTCGCGAAGGCGGCCGCGACCCTCGACACCCTCAGCGGCGGACGCGCCTTCCTCGGCCTCGGCGCCGGCTGGTTCGAGCGCGAGCACGCCGCCTACGGCCTGCCGTTCCCTCCCGCCGCCGAGCGGCTGCGGCTGCTCAAGACGGCGGTGCCGGCGATCCGCGCGCTGTGGGCGCCCGGCACGAAGGCCGCGGCCGGGCTGCCCGAGACCACCTGTTACCCGCGTCCGGTGCACGACATCGAGGTGATCGTCGGCGGCTCCGGACGCCGCACCCTGGCCATCGCCGCCCGGCACGCCGACGCCGCCAACGTCGCGACCGGCGCGCTCGACGGGGCGCTGCCGGTGTTCGACGCCGTCCGCGCTGAGGCCGGACGGGATGTCGCGATGACGGTGCTCGACGTCCCGGTCGTCGGGCGCGACCGCGACGAGGTGTGGACGCGGGTGGAGACGCACCGCGGCCGCACCGCCGCCGCGGCCTTCGCCCGCCGGCACTTCGCCGGCACGTACGGCGAACAGCGCGACCGCTACGCCCGGCTCGCCGACCGCAACGTGCGCACGGTGTTCCTCGCGCTGCCGCACCTGGCCGGCGCCGACGACGTGCTCGCCGCCGCCCTGATGCTGCGCCCCTGAGGGTGATCGACACCCGTCCCACCCGGTCGGCGCCGGTCCAGGCGGGTGTCGATCATGACGGCGCGTCTGCGAGGGTGGCGCCATGCCCACCTTCACCCGCGCCGGCGCGACGATCGCCTACACCGACACCGGGGCCCCCGACACACGTCCCGACGCCCCGACCATCGTCTTCGGCCACGGCCTGCTGTTCAGCGGCTGGATGTTCAGCGCCCAGATCGCCGCGCTGCAGGCCGATTTCCGCTGCGTCGCCATCGACTGGCGCGGCCAGGGCGCCTCGCCGGTCGCCGAGCGCGGCTACGACATGGACACCCTCACCGACGACGCCGCAGCGCTGATCACCGAGCTCGGCGTCGCGCCCGTGCACTGGGTGGGCCTGTCGATGGGCGGCTTCGTCGGCATGCGGCTCGCCGCCCGGCGTCCGGAGCTCGTCCGGTCGCTGACGCTGCTCAACACCAGCGCCCACCGCGAGAGCCCGAAGAACACCGTCGAGGACCTCCTCCTGGCCGGCGTCTACCGCACCTTCGGCATCGGGCCGGTGCGCGGGCAGGTCGAGCAGGTGATGTTCGGGCCGTCGTTCCGCGCCGACCCCGACAGCAAGCGGATGCGCGACGAGTGGATCGCGCGGCTCTCGGCGTCGCCCCGCGGCGGCGTCACCGCGGCGGTCATCGGCGTGGTGAGCCGCAAGCCGGTGCTCGCCGAACTCGGTCGCATCACCGCCCCGACGCTCGTCGCGGCGGGGGAGTACGACCGGCCGACACCGCCCGCCCGCGGCCGCGCCATCGCCGGCGCCATCGCCGGCGCGCGGTTCGAGACGATCGCGGGCTCAGGCCACTCGTCCACCATCGAGCGACCGGACGAGGTCACCCGGCTGATCCGCGAGCACGTCAGCGCCCGCTGAGAAAGATCAACACCCGTCCCGACCGGTCATGACCGGCTGGAACGGGTGTTGATCATGCTGGGGGAGCTACTCGGCGGTGACCAGCCCGCCGGCCGCGCCGACCTCCTGCACCAGGGTGTCGCTGTCGCCGAAGGTGTGCGCGATGACAGTCACCCGCTTGAAGTAGTGGCCGACCGGATACTCCATGGTCATGCCGATGCCGCCGTGCAGCTGGATCGCCTCCTGACCCACGTGCCGCGCGGCGTTGTCGACGCCGATCTTCGCCGCGCGGATCATCGTGCGCCGCTGCGTCGCGTCGTCGGACTGCACGGCCAGCTTGGCCAGCAGCGCGAGCGAGCGGGCCTGCTCGAGCGACACGTACATGTTCGCGGCGCGGTGCTGCAGCGCCTGGAAGACCGCGATGGGCTTGCCGAACTGGACGCGGGTCTTCATGTAGTCGACCGTCATCCAGAGCATGCGGTCCATGGCACCGACGGCCTCGGCGCAGAGCGCGGCGGTCGCGGTGTCGAGCACCGATTCGATGACCTCGAGCGCGTCGGCCGGCTCGCCGAGCGCGATGGCGGGGGCGTCGGCGAAGAGCAGGTCGGCGCCTCGCTGTCCGTCCTGCATGGTGTAGCCGTCACGCTGCACGTCGGCGCCGGCGACGAGGAACAGCCCGATGTCGCCCGACGGCGTCTTCGCCGAGACGACCACCTGGTCGGCGGTGTCGCCGGCGAGCACGGCGATCTTCTCGCCGCTGACCGTCCAGCCGTCGCCGGCCGGCGTGGCCGTCGTGGCGATGTCGGTGAGCGAGTAGCGCGAGCCGGCCTCGGCGTAGGCGAACGCGAGCACCGTCTCGCCCGCCGCGACGCCCGGCAGGATCGCGGCTTTCTGCTCGGGCGAGCCGGCGTTGGCGATCAGCGCGCCGCCGAGCACGACGGTGGCGAAGTACGGCTCGAGCACGAGGGCGCGGCCGAAGGACTCCATGGCCACGGCGAGCTCGTCGAAGCCCATGCCGGCGCCGCCGTACTGCTCGTCGAACGGCAGCCCGAGCAGGCCGAGCTCGGCGTACTGCTTCCAGAGGTCGCGGCTCCAGCCCTCGCCGCGGGTGAGGTCGAGGCGGAAGTTCGGCGTGTAACGCTTCTCGAGTAGCTGGTCGACGGTCTCGCCGAGCAGCTTCTGCTCGTCGGTGAGTTCCAGATCCACGGGTGTGTCGTCCTCGTCAGTCGGTCGGGCTCAGGGGTCGGAGCTCAGAACTTCAGGATCGCCTTGGCGATGATCTGCCGCTGCACCTCGTTCGAGCCCGCGTAGATCGACGCCTTGCGCCAGTTGAAGTAGGTCGGCAGGGCGTCGACAGCGCCCTCGGTCGGCTCGGCGAAGCCGTCCGGCACGCCGTAGTCCTCGCGGTAGGCGAGCGCCTGCGGGCCGAGCGCGTCGACGAGGAGCTCGGCGGCGTCCTGCTGCAGTTCCGAACCCCGCAGCTTCAGCACCGACGACACCGGGTCGGGCATGCCCGGCGGCAGGGTGTGCTCACGGGCGAGCACGCGCAGCACCGACATCTCGAGCGCGGCGGTCTCGACCTCGAGCCGCGTGACCCGGGCACGGAACAGCGGGTCGTCGAGCAACGGGCCGGCGAGGCGCTTCACGCGGGCGATCCGCTTCTTGATCATGCCGATCGCGGCGTTGCTGGTGCGCTCGTTGCCGAGCAGGAATTTCGCGCACGTCCAGCCCTTGTTCTCCTCGCCGATGAGCTGGTCGGCCGGCACGACAACGTCCTCGAAGAAGACCTCGTTCACCTCGCGGCCGCCGTCGATCAGCTGGATCGGGCGCACGGTGACGCCGGGCGAGCGCATGTCGATGAGCAGGAACGAGATGCCGCGCTGCTGCTGCGCGGTCGGGTCGGTGCGGACGAGGTTGAAGATCCAGTCGCCGTACTGACCGAGCGTCGTCCACGTCTTCTGGCCGTTGACGATGTAGTTGTCGCCGTCGCGCACCGCGGTCGTCTTGAGCGACGCGAGGTCGGAACCGGCGTTCGGCTCGCTGAAGCCCTGCGACCACCAGATGTCGCAGTTGGCGGTCGGCGGCAGGAAGCGCTGCTTCTGCTCGTGGTTGCCGAAGGTCGCGATGACCGGGCCGACCATCGCCGTGTTGAACACGACGGGCGGCGGCACGTAGTTGAGCACCATCTCCTCTGCCCAGAGGTGGCGCTGCACGGCCGTCCAGTCCTTGCCGCCCCACTCGACCGGCCAGTGCGGCACGGCGAGGCCGTGCTTGTTCAGGATCTGCTGGGTCTGGACGACGTCCTCCTTGGACATCTCCTCACCGCGCTTGACCCGTGCGCGGATGTCCGCGGGGATCTCGGTGGTGAAGAACTCCCGCATCTCCTCCGCGAACGCGCGGTCTTCCTTGCTCAGCGCGAGATCCATACCGGCTCCTGTCGTCTCGTCACGTACCTACTGCAGGGTAACCAGATCGCGCGGCCTGCAGCTCGGCGGCAAGCCGGTCGACGATCACGGCGGCCGCCGCGGTCTGCACGCGCCGCCAGCCGGTGCCCGCCCACATGCCCGCGACGTCCGGATCGCCCGCCCTGACGGCCGCCGAACGCAGTGGACGCGTGAGGTGGTGCACCTGCGGATAGGCCTCCGGCGCGGTGGCCGAGTGCTCGCGCGCGAAGCGGTTCAGCAGGCCGCGGGCGTAGCGACCGGAGTACGCGCGGGTCAGCACCGTCTCGGTGAACGCGTCGCTGTGCAGCGACGCGCGGTGCACGGCAGCGGTGCCGGCCTCGTCGGCGTCCAGGAAGGCGGTGCCGAGCTGTGCGGCCTCGGCGCCGGCGGCGAGCACGGCGGCGATGTCGGCGCCGGTCATGAGGCCGCCGGCCGCGACGATCGGCAGCGCGGTCGTGTCCCGCAGCTCGGCGAGCAGCATGCCGAGCGGGGTCGTGTTGGCGCGGCGGTCGAGGAAGCTGCCCTGGTGCCCGCCCGCCTCGGTGCCCTGCGCAGCGAGGAAGTCGGCGCCGACGTCGGCCGCCGCGCGCGCCTCGGCGACGGAGGTGATGGTGACGCCGACCAGCACGCCCGCCCCGTGCAGCATCTCGATCTCGGACGCGGTGGGGCAGCCGAAGGTGAAGGTCGCGCTGTGCGGGCGCTCTTCGGCCAGCAGGGCGAGCTTGGCGGGGTAGTCGTCGTCGTCCCAGCGCGGCTCGCCGAGCGGGACGCCGATGCGCTCACTCTCGGGCTGCAACTCGGCGATGTAGGGGCCGAGGTCGACGTCCTGCCGCGGCGCGGGCACGAACAGGTTCACCCCGAACGGCCGATCGGTGAGCGTGCGGAGGCGGCTGATCCGCTCGGCGAGGTCGGTCGCGGCGAGGTACCCGCCGGCGAGGTAGCCGTAGCCGCCGGCGGCCGCGACCGCCGCGGTGAGTTCCGGGGTCGACGGCCCGCCGGCCATCGGCGCCTGCACGATGGGCAGCTCGCTCGGCACGATCACGACCTCCAGTGTCGTCATCTCGGCGGCGGCCGGGGTGTGGGATTTCCTACGCTCGCGGTCATGGACACCGCGGGCGTGCGCCGGTTCAGCCAGTTCGTCGAGTGCCTGCACGCGCCGGTGTACTTCGCCCCCGAGACGCAGGCCGAGTACGCGGCGCTCGGGCTGCGCGGGTTCTGGCGGGGGTACTTCGCCGGGCGGGCCGCCGCGCTGGGGCCTGCCGACGCGGCGACCGTCACCCGGCTGTTCGGCGGCTTCGCGCCGGCGATGGTGGCGCGCGCGATCCCGTCGGTCTGGGACGTCGCCGCGCCCGGCCTCGTGCTGGACGCGCGGGCCCGGGGCGCCGTCGCGGCGCTGTACCGGCTGCTCGGTGAGCACGCAGCGCTCGTGCCCGACGCCTCGGCGGCGCTCGTCGCCGTCGCCGACGGCGCGGTGCTCGACGGGTGCGAGCTCGCGGCCGCGCACGCCGCCTTGCCCCGCGTCGACGAGCCGTGGACGGCGCTGTGGCAGGCCGCCACCGTGCTGCGCGAGCTGCGTGGCGACCTGCACCTCGCCGTGCTCGCCGAGCACGCCCTGCCGTGGCCCGAGCCGCACCTGCTGCTGGCCGGGCTCGGCCGGCTCGACCCGCGCCAGCGCGACCACCGCGGCTTCACCGGGGACGAGTGGGCCGCCGCCGAGGACCGCCTGCGCACCCGCGGCCTGTTCGGCACCGACGCGGGGCGCGAGCTGGCCGGGACGATCGAGTCGCGAACCGACGCCGCGTTCGCCCGGGTGGTCACCGTGCCGGACGGGGTGGTCGAGCAGCTCCGCCCGCTGGCCCTCGCCGCGTCGTCCGAGCTGCCGTTCCCGAACGCGATGGGGCTGCCGCGTCCGACCTGAGCGCCGAGGTCGGTGCCGAACCGACGGATTGTCCCGCTCCACCGGGACAATCCGGCCGAGGAATCCGGAGCTGCGGGACAAGGCGCCCGGGCTTCCCGGCGCTGCGGGACAAGCGGGCCGCGGCGGGTCAGTCCGACGGCAGCGGCTGGTCGGGGCAGCGGGCGAGCACGCGGGCGATCGCGTCGTGCTCGGCCGGCGTCACCCAGAGGTGGTACTTGCGCTTCACCGCCACCTGCCGCGCGACGTAGGCGCACCGGAATCCCTTGTCCGGCGGCAGCCAGGTGGCGGCGTCCCCGTCGCCCTTGGCCTGGTTCGTCGGGCCGTCCACGGCGAGCAACTCCAGTGGGTCGTTCGCGAGAGCGACGCGCTGGTCGAGCGCGAGCTGCTGCGCGCCGGTCTGCCACGCGTCCCCGAGCGCCACGACGTGATCGATCTGGACGCGGATCGACCCGGGCCCGCGCACGAAGTCGATCACCCGCCCGGTGTACGGGTCGTGCAGCGTGCCGGCGAGCGCGACGCAACCGTGCGTGTCCGGCTTGATGACCAGGTCGGTGAGGTCGCGGCGCAGGATGTCGTTGCGCGTGTCGCACCCGTTGTGGCCGTCCGGCGCGTCGTTGTCGTCGGTCCACGTCGTGCCGAACAGCGCGCGGTCGTAGCCGGTCATCGGCGCGCGTCCCTTCACCGGCAGGGTGCCGAGTGCGGCCAGTGCGGTGCCCGCGGGTGCTGCCGACGAGGACGATGCCGTCGAGGGGGCCGCGCTCGACGGCGGCGGCGCGGTGATTGGGGCCGACACCCCGGTGCAGCCGGCGACGACCAGCAGTGCGCCGGCGGCAGCAGCGGCGCGGATCACCCGAACAGCCTGCCGCACGCGCCCTTGGCCCCCTGCAACGGTCGCTGGGGTGATCGCGTGGCGGCCACTGCGGGGGACCGAGCCGACCTCGTACGGTGAACGACGTGCGCGTCGCGACCTGGAACGTCAACTCGGTCAAGCAACGACTGCAGCGGCTGCTGCCCTGGCTGGACGAACGGCGTCCCGACGTCGTCTGCCTGCAGGAGCTCAAGCTCACCGAGGACGCCTTCGTGACCGTGCTCGGGCCGGAGTTCACCGAGCGCGGCTACGAGATCGCGGCGAACGGCGAGGCGCAGTGGAACGGCGTCGCCATCCTGTCCAAGGTCGGGCTGGACGACGTGGTGCGCGGGCTCGAGGGCGCGCCCGGCTATCCAGAGGTGGGCGGCCCGCAGGAGGCGCGCGCGATCGCAGCGACGTGCGGCGGGGTGCGCGTCCACTCGCTCTACGTGCCGAACGGACGCGAGCCCGACAGCGACCACTACCGCTACAAGCTCGAGTGGCTGAAGGCGCTGCGCGACGTCGTGGCCGCCGGCCCGGCCGACGCGATGGTCTGCGGCGACATGAACATCGCGCCCGCCGATGCGGACGTCTTCGACCCACGCGCGTACGAGGGGCACACGCACGTCACGCCCCCCGAGCGGCAGGCCCTGGCCGAGCTGCACGCCCTCGGGCTGCGCGACGTCGTCCGCGACCGCTGGCCGAGCGAGCGGGTGTTCACCTACTGGGACTACCGGGCCGGCATGTTCCACAAGGACCTCGGCATGCGCATCGACCTCGTGCTGGCCGGGGGAGCGGTGCCCGGACGGGTCGCCGCGGCCTGGGTCGACCGGCAGGCGCGCAAGGGCACCGGCCCGAGCGATCACGCCCCGGTGATCGTCGATCTCGACACCGCGCCCGACGGTGACATTGGCCCGATGGTGCCGCCGCCGTCCGCGGCGCGCCCCACGAGGGGGGCCAGGCTGCCGCAGGCCAAGTAGCCTTCGGCGCAGCACCCGCGGGGCAGGAGGAGTCGTGCAGACGGTCGGGCTCACGTGGCAGCACTCGTTCGAGGTCGCTGCCGTCGTCGGCGCGACCGGCGCAGCGCTCTCGCTCGCGCCCCGCGAGCGGGTGCGTTTCGTCGGCGCCTTCCTGCGCGAGGCGGCGGTGATCGGCGCGCTGTACGGGCTCTGGCGGCTCGCCGGCACCTTCTCGGTGACCGGCGTCGAGCACGCGATGAGCCGGGCGCGCTGGATCCAGCACGCCGAGCACGTGGTGGGGCTGCCGGGCGAACGCTCGGTGCAGGACCTCATCCTCGGCCACTCGCTGCTCGTCCACGTCGCCAACTGGTACTACGCGACGATGCACTTCTCGATGATGCTGGTCTTCCTGGTCTGGCTGTTCGTGTGGCACCGCGACCAGTACCGGCCGGTGCGCCAGGTGATGGCCTGGACGACCCTCGGCTGCCTGCTCGTGCAGCTGGTGCCGGTCGCGCCGCCACGCATGATCCCCGGCATCGTCGACACCGCCGCGCAGTACGGCGAGTCGGTCTACAGCAACGGGTTCGCCTTCGACCAGATGGGCGCGATGCCCTCGGTGCACGTGGCCTGGGCCTTCGTCGTCGGCTGGTACGCCTGGCGGGTCGGCACCAGCCGCTGGCGCTACCTCGCGCCGGTGCACACCGTCCTCACCGTCTTCGTCGTCGTCGCCACCGGCAACCACTGGTGGGCCGACGGCATCGTGGCGGTCGCGATCCTGGTCGTCGCCGCCTGGTCGGTGTACGGCGTCCGCACCGCCTGGCAGCACGTCCGTGCCCGGGCGCGGACGGTGCCCGAGGGCCCGACGGTGCCGGAGCTCGAACCCGTAGCCTGATCGCATGTCCGTGCGGCGCGTGATGGGGACCGAGGTCGAGTACGGCGTCAGCCTGCCCGGCCAGCCTTCGGCCAATGCGATGTTGCTGTCGGCGCAGGTCGTGAACGCCTACGCGTCGACCCTGCCGGCCGGACGCGCCCGGCGGGCCAGCTGGGACTTCGAGGAGGAGTCGCCGCTGCGCGACGCCCGTGGCTTCGACCTCGGTACCGGCTCGGTGGCGCAGGAGTTCATCGAGGCCGAGGAGGACGCCGGGATGGCGAACGTCATCCTGCCCAACGGCGCCCGCCTCTACGTCGACCACGCGCACCCCGAGTTCAGCGGCCCGGAGGTCACCAACCCGCTCGACGCCGTGCGCTGGGACAAGGCGGGCGAGCTGGTCATGCTGGAGGCGGCGCGTCGCGTCGCCGCCATGCCGGGCGTGAACAACCCGATCAACCTGTACAAGAACAACACCGACAACAAGGGCGCCAGCTACGGCGCGCACGAGAACTACCTGTGCCGGCGCGACACCCCGTTCGCCGCGCTCGTACGTCACCTCGTGCCGTTCTTCGCCACCCGGCAGGTGATCACCGGCGCCGGCCGGGTCGGCATCGGGCAGGACGGCCGCACCGCCGGCTTCCAGATCAGCCAGCGGGCCGACTTCTTCGAGGTCGAGGTCGGGCTCGAGACGACCCTGAAGCGTCCGATCGTCAACACCCGCGACGAGCCGCACGCGGATGCCGACCGCTACCGCCGGCTGCACGTGATCATCGGCGACGCCAACCTGTCCGAGATCTCGACCTACCTGAAGGTCGGCACCACCGCGCTCGTGCTCGACATGATCGAGGCCGACTTCCTCGCCGACG
>NZ_JBQCEE010000321.1:0-5380 GCF_051960575.1 Jatrophihabitans sp. | reverse complement strand
TGCGCGGCAACGTCGTGTCGGCGCTCGCCGGCGCGGCGACCGTGCTGGGCGACCCGCGCGCGGACGACGCGGTGCGCCGGCTGCTGGGCGAGGGCTGGCTCGCGGGTGCCGGCACCTGGCCGGAGGGCGGGGCGTTCCGGCGCCGGAACTGCTGCCTGCTCTACCGGGTGCCCGCGGCCGGCAGCTGCGGCGACTGCGTGCTCGGGCAGCGGACGATCACGGAATCTGCAGCGCCTCGGCCAGGGCGGTCGCCCGCGCCTCGATCCGCTCGAGCCACGCCGGCACGTCCGCCGCGGTGATGCGGCCCGCGCTCAACCGCTGCATCGCGGCGAGGGCCTCCTCGTCCGGGGCCGCGCCGCCCATGACCGCACGTGCGCAGATCCGGGCGGCGTACAGCGCGCGCGCCGTGAGCTCGCCGTCGGCGTCGGGCTCGGTGTCGTGGTCGGCGACGATGTCGCACAGCAGCGCCGGGAACTGCCACTCCCGCAGCAGCGCCGCGCCGAAGGCGGCGTGGTCGGTGCCGTACTGCTCGCGCTCCTGCTCGATGAGCTCGCCCGGATCGACACCGGGCTGGAGGCACAGCGCGGGGACGGGCGCGCTCTGGTGCAGCAGCGCCGAGCCGAACGTGTGCAGCAGGCCGAGGACGAAGAGGTCCGCCGCCGAGACGCCGAACCGCGGCGCGAGCACCTCGGCGGCCGACGCGGAGGTCGCCGCCTGCGTCCAGAAGCCGGGCGGTGTGCGCTGTGGGCCGGCCGCGGTCGCGAGCGTCAGCCCACGCACGGTCGTGATCCCGAGCAACGACACGGCGAGGTCGAGGCGCGCGACCCGCGCGCTCAGGCCGTAGGCCGACGAGTTCGCCAACTTCAGCACCCGCATCGCGAGGATCGGGTCGGTGCCGATCGCCTCGCCCAACTTCGCCGACGACGCGTTCGGGTCGTCCGCGATCCGCAGGACCAGCAGCGCCGCGTCCGGGCGTGCGGGCAGTTCGGGGACCGGCCGGGAGGAGGTCACCGGATCACCGTAGGGCGAGCGGCACCGACCGGTCGACACCGACGGGACGGCACCGTCCCTGACCGTCCGTACATTCGAGGTCGTGCCCCCGCGTAGCCGCACCGGTGATCTCGTGCCCGTCGACGTCGACGGCTTTCGTGGCGATGTCCATGTGCGCCTGGACGGCCGGCCCGACGCCCCGCCGGTGATCATGCTGCACGGCTTCAGCGGCTCGCTGCACTGGTTCGACCGCGTGGTGCCGATGCTCGGCGCCGGCCGCCGGCTCGTCCGGATCGACCTCGTGGGGCACGGCGGCACCGGCGGCCCGGCGGTCGACGCCCCGGTGCAGACGCGGGTGGCGAGCGCCGTGCTCGACCGGCTCGGGCTCACCGGCGTCGTCGCGCTCGGGCACTCGTTCGGCGCCGACGTCGCGGTCGGGCTGGCCGAGTGGACCGACCGCGTCGAGGGCCTCGTCATCGTCTGCCAGGCGCCCGACTACACGGACGCGATCTTTCCCCGGGGGCACCGGCTGATGACCGTGCCGGCACTCGGTCGCGCCCTCGCGTCCGGGGTGCAGCGGCTCGCCCACGTCGTCGGGCCGCTCCTGCTGCGCCGGGTGCCGGACGCCGGCCGCGTGCTCGCCGAGCAGGGGCTGTCGGACTTCCACGCGCTGAACGCCGGCATGTTCAAGGTCGTGCTCGGCGATCGCCGCGCGCGTCTGGCGGCGCGTCCGCTCGACGCCCAAGTGCGCGACGCGGGCAAGCCGACGCTGGTGCTGCTCGGCGGCAAGGACCACTTCTACGGCGACCGGTCACGCGGACGGTACGAGTCCGCCGGCGCCCGGGTGGTCGTGCTGCCCGAGGCGGGTCACTCGCCGCTCGTCGAGCAGCCGGACGAGGCAGCTGCGATCATCGGCGACTGGCTGGCCGAGACCGCGCCGGACGCGGCCGGTACCCGGTCGTAGCCGCGGCGCGCTCGTCCGGGCGGAGGGAGCCCACGTGCAACTGCTCGACCTGCTGCCGTTGCGGGTGCTCGTGCTGGCCGCGCGTCCCGAGACCGGGCGGCTGCCGGCCGGTGCCCACATCAGGGAACTGACGCTCGCGGCGGCCCTCGGCGAACTCTGGCTCGCCGGCGCCGTCCTCGACGACCGCGGCCGGGTCGTCCGCGGCGCGGGATCGCCGCCGGACTGGCCCGCCCTCGCCCAACTGCTCGCCGACATCGAGCGGCGGCCGGGTCGCCGCTGGCAGAGCTGGATCCGGCGCACGCGCGGCTTCGAACGGCCGACGATGGACGCGCTGCTCGCCGGCGGGCTCGCGGCCGACGTGCCGCAACGCTTCCTCGGCATCCCGTTCACCCGCTTCACCGTCGACCCCGGAGCTCGCGCGCCCCTCGCCGCGGAGGTCGACGGCTGGTTGCGGTCGTCGGTGCCGGTGCCCGAGATCCCGCAGCGCACCGCACTCACCATCGCCCTCGCCGACGCCGCGCGGCTCGCGACCGTACTGCCGCGGCCCGAACGCCGCGCGCACGCGGCCCGGCTGCGGCAGCTCGCCGACCACTACGAGCCGCTGCCCCGCGCCCTGCGCCGTGCGATCGCCTCGAACAGCGGCGGCGAGGGCGTCAGCGTCTCGGCGGGCTAGCGACGGCGCGCCGAGAACTCGGCCACAACGGCGCGATCGACGCATCCGCGCTTCCGTGGCCGGGCGAAGATCGGATGTGACCTCCGTGCCGACGCTCTCGAGCCCGCTGGCCGACTACCCGGTGACGGCTCCCCCGCTGCGCCGCCCCGTGGTGTTCGACCAGCGCTGGACCTCGCTCGCCTTCCTGCACTGGCCGGTGCGTCCCGAGACCGTCGCCCACCTGTATCCGCGCGGGAGCCGTCCCGACGTCTGGGTCGACGGCCTCACCTATGTGGGGCTCGTCCCGTTCGAGATGCGCGACGCCGGCTTCGGACGCAACCTGCCGGTGCCGTTCTTCGGCCGCTTCCTCGAGACCAACATCCGGCTCTACTCCGTCGACGACGGCGGCCGCCACGGTGTGCTGTTCCGCTCGCTCGAGACCGAACGGCTCGCGATCGTCCCGTTCGCGCGCGGCGTCTTCGGCATCCCGTACACCTACGCGCGTATGACGATGCGGCGCGACGGCGACGTGGTGCGCTACGACAGCGTGCGCCGCTGGCCGCGCGCCGGGCTGGCCAGCCACCTCTCGCTGCGCATCGGCGAGCCGGTCGATCCGACCGACCTCGAGGTCTGGCTCACCGCCCGCTGGGGTGCCCACACGCGCGTGGCCGGACGCACCTGGTGGGTGCCGAACGAGCACGACGCCTGGCCGCTGCAGGCGGCCGAGGTACTCGACCTGCGCGACGACCTGATGGCCGCCGCCGGGGTCGAGCCCGCCGGCCCGCCGCTGCGCGCGCTCTGGACCCCCGGCGTCCGCACCCGGTTCGGCCGCCCGTCGCTCGTGCGCTGAGCGCAGGGGTTCGTACGCTGGGACGGGTGACCTCCACGTCCGCCCGCCCGATCGCCCTCGCGCACCGGTTCGCCGACGAACTGCCCGAGCTGGCACTGTCCTGGCGGGCCGACGAGGCACCCGAGCCGCGACTGCTCGCGCTGAACGAGGTGCTCGCGGCCGACCTGGGTCTCGACGCCGCCTGGCTGCGTACCGACGACGGCCTGCGCCTGCTCACCGGCGAGCGGCCGCCCGAGGGCGCGGCCCCGGTCGCGCAGGCCTACGCGGGGCACCAGTTCGGCAACTACTCGCCCCGGCTCGGTGACGGCCGGGCCCTGCTGCTCGGCGAGCTCGCCACGCCCGACGGCCGCGTCGTCGACCTGCACCTCAAGGGATCCGGCCGCACCCCCTTCTCGCGCGGCGGCGACGGGCTCGCGGTGGTCGGCCCGATGCTGCGCGAGTTCGTCATCAGCGAGGCGATGCACGGGCTCGGCATCCCGACCACGCGCGCGCTCGCGGTCGTCGGCACTGGCCGCGTCGTCGAGCGCGAGACCTACCAGCCGGGCGCCGTGCTCGCGCGGGTCGCGAGCAGTCATCTGCGCGTCGGCAGCTTCCAGTACGCCCGCGCCACCGACGACCTCGCGCTCCTGCGCCGCCTCGCGGACGTCGCGATCGCCCGGCACGATCCCGACCTCGCCGACGCCGACCACCCGTACCGTGCGCTGTTCGAGGCGGTCGTCGCGCGGCAGGCCCGGCTCGTCGCCCGCTGGATGCTTGTCGGCTTCGTCCACGGCGTCATGAACACCGACAACATGACGATCTCCGGCGAGACCATCGACTACGGCCCGTGCGCCTTCCTCGACGTCTTCGACCCGCGCACGGTGTTCAGCTCGATCGACACCGGCGGGCGCTACGCCTACGGCAACCAGCCGGCCGCCGCGCAGTGGAACCTCGCCCGCTTCGCCGAGGCGCTGCTGCCGCTGCTCGCCGACGACCAGGACGCCGCGGTCGCCTACGCCGTCGAGGCGCTGAACGGGTTCGCCGAGCAGTACAACCTCGCGTGGACGCAGGGGATGCGCGCCAAGCTCGGCCTGCCCGAGGGCCTCGCGGCCGACGTGCTCGACGGGCTCGTCCAGGAGCTGTTCGCGCTGCTGCAGGCGAACCCGGTCGACTTCACCGGCTTCTTCCGGCGGCTGGCCGATGCCGCCCGCGGCGACCGCGAGCCGGCCCGCGCGCTGTTCCTCGACCTGGCCGGCATCGACGGCTGGCTCGAGCGGTGGGCCGCCCTGGCCCCCGACGCCGTCGCGATGGACCGCGTGAACCCGGTCCACATCCCGCGCAACCACCTCGTCGAGGCTGCGCTCGCCGCCGCGACCGACGGCGACCTCGGCCCGTTCGAAGAGCTCGTCGCGGTCGTGCGCGACCCGTTCACGCCCCGGCTCGGTCTCGAGCGCTACGCCGAGCCCGCGCCGGACGACTTCGGGCGGTACACGACGTTCTGCGGCACCTGACCGCCGGCACACCATGATCGACACCCGTCCGGACCGGCTGGAGGCGGTCGGAAGGGGTTTTGATCATGCAGCAGGCGCCGCGCCGACCGCGACGGCCGCGGCCACGAGCGCTGCCGCGACCGTCACCCGCCGCAGCAGTGCCGCCGCTCGGCCGAGGTCGTCGGCGGCGGCCGGGCGGCCGTCACCGAGCCGGGGCCGGTGCTCGACCCGCTCGGCGTAGACGTTGCGCCCGCCGAGGGTCAGGCCGAGCGCGCCCGCGTACGCGGCCTCGCACCAGCCGCTGTTGGGGCTGGGGTGGCGGCGTGCGTCGCGCCGCACCACCCGCCAGGTCTCCCCCGGCCTGCGGCCGACCAGCGCGACCAGCACCGCCGTGAGCCGCGCCGGCACCAGGTTGGCGACGTCGTCGAGCCGGGCGGCGGCCCAGCCGAAGCGCT
>NZ_JBQCEE010000320.1:0-14283 GCF_051960575.1 Jatrophihabitans sp. | reverse complement strand
CACCCAAAGAGCCCCGACCCCCAGTTCCACCCGGTTACGCCCCCCCGGTTTCTGGTGTGGGGGGCCCCACCGCGTGCTCCGGGGTGGGCACCCCGTCCGATCAGTCGATCCGGCTCAGCTGTAGCTGATGCCGAGCAGGCGCGAGCCGCCGCACTCGTCCGGCACCCACGACTCGTCCTGGCACGGCTTCTCGGTCACGCGCAGCGAGCTGGCCGTCGGGTCGACGCCCTTGCTGTCGGTCATGAACCACCAGTTCGAGTCCTGGATGTGCTTCGAGTCGGCGGAGTTGGTCGAGTGCCACCCCGACGTGCAGCCCTGGCCGATGGTGACGCCACCGCTGTCGGGGCCGGCCGAGACACCGATCGAGCTGATGTAGCAGTACGAGCCGTTCGCGTACCAGCTCCAGTGCACGTAGACGGCGTCGCCGTCGCCGGCGTTCCGGTCGCGCAGCGGCGCCTGCACCCACTCGCGGTCGCCGTACGCGTCGTTGAAGACCTTCTTGTTGAGGTTGTTGGCCGAGGTCGTCGTGTCGATCTCGGCGCGCACCTTGCCACTGGTGTTGAGGAGCAGGCCGTAGTAGTGCGCCGCACAGTAGGTCGAGGATCTCGTGCAGGCGAGCGCCGGCGTCGCGGTGGCGACGGCGCCGACGGACAGAGCGAGTGCCGCGGCGGCACCGGCCGCGATCCTCACTCGACGGGATGGTTGGTCCATGCGAACCCCACATTCGTGGTCACGGTCCCTGGGTCGGGACGAGTGATCGCGAACGCTAAGGGTTCTCTCAGATCGGGACAAGGCTTCCAAGATGAACGAACGTCTCGATTGCGAAACTCCGTTGAGAGCCGCGCATATCGGTCGGCCGCGTGCAGGTGCACGCGACCGACTGCTCATGACGTGGCGATGGGCGCGGTCGTGGCGCCGGCCATCCGCACGAGGTCGGACGGCGCGAGCTCCATCTGCAGGCCGCGCTTGCCGGCGGAGACGTAGACGGTGGCGAAGCCGAGCGCCGAGGAGTCCACGACGACGGGCAGCCGCGAGCGGTGGCCGAGCGGCGAGATGCCGCCGACGACGTAGCCGGTGGCCCGGGCGGCGGCGGCGGGGTCGGCCATCGCCGCCTTCTTGCCGCCCGCCGCCGCGGCGAGCGCTTTGAGGTCGAGCCGCGCCGCGACCGGGACGACGCCGCAGACCAGCCGTCCGTCGACCGTCGCGATGAGGGTCTTGAAGATGCGAGTCGGCTCGACGCCGAGGGCCGCCGCGGCCTCGTCGCCGAACGTCTCTGCCCGCGGGTCGTGCTCGTACGGGTGCAGGGTGAACGCGACCTTCGCCTTGGTCAGCAGGTTCGTCGCCGGGGTTCCGGTGGCCACGGGCGCACCGTAGCGGAATGCTCCGCGCGGGTTCCTGCGTTGCGACCCACATGATGGTGCTGATCGACCGCCCGACCGAGGCGTCGGACACCGCAGGCGTGCTCGCCGCGATCCGACCGCTCGACATCGACGCGATAGGCTCGGGTGCACGGATGGACACGGGTCGAGGGAGCACGGTGGCTGAGGAGACGGTCGAACAGCGGCGCGCCCGGTTCGAGCGTGACGCCCTCCCGTTCCTCGACCAGCTCTACGCCGCCGCCATGCGCATGACGCGAAACCCCGCCGACGCCGAGGACCTCGTCCAGGAGACCTACGTCAAGGCGTTCGCGGCCTTCCACCAGTTCCAGGAGGGCACGAACCTCAAGGCGTGGCTGTACCGCATCCTGACGAACGCGTTCATCAACAACTACCGCAAGAAGCAGCGCCAGCCGCAGGAGTCGTCCGGTGAGGACGTCGAGGACTGGCAGCTCGCGCGCGCCGAGTCGCACACCTCGACCGGGCTCCGCTCGGCCGAGATGGAGGCGCTCGACCACCTGCCCGACTCCGACGTCAAGGAGGCGCTGCAGGCCCTGCCGGAGGACTTCCGGCTCGCGGTGTACCTCGCCGACGTCGAGGGCTTCGCGTACAAGGAGATCGCCGAGATCATGGGGACGCCGATCGGCACGGTGATGTCGCGCCTGCACCGCGGACGCAAGCAGCTGCAGCACCTGCTCGCCGACTACGCCCGCGACCGCGGCCTCATCCCGGCCGGCGTCGGAGGTGACAAGTCATGAGTGGTCTGGGGTTCGGCCCGGGGAACATCGACTGCAACGACGTCCTGCAGGAGCTCTACCTGTACATGGACGACGAGACCGACGACGCGCTGCGCAACCGCATTCGCATCCACCTGGACGCGTGCGCGCCGTGTCTCAGGCAGTACGGCCTCGAGCAGGACGTCCGGGCGTTGATCGCGCGGTGCTGCGGCGACGAGCGCGCGCCCGTCACGCTGCACGAGCGCATCCGGCTCCGGATCACCGAGATCTCGATCGACACCGCCCATCTCGAATACCGCGCCGAGTGAGCTGCGCGCCGATTGAGGCGCGCCGGGCGACTGTGTAGTGTGACCCACGGTTGTTCCGCATGACTTCTTGCACGTGTTCGAGCGCGCTTGGATGAAATGCACAGCGCGACCCGGGTTCAGGCACGGTGCCGAGCCCGAACGCTCATCCGAGCACGAGCAAGGAGAAAGACAGCATGGCGCAGGGAACCGTGAAGTGGTTCAACAACGAGAAGGGCTTCGGCTTCATCGCTCCTGACGGCGGTGGCGCGGACGTGTTCGTCCACTACTCGGCGATCACGGGCAACGGCTACAAGTCGCTCGAGGAGAACCAGCGCGTCGAGTTCGAGACCACGCAGGGCCAGAAGGGCCCGCAGGCGGCGAACGTCCGCGCGGTCTGACCAAGACCTCGATCGAAGGCCCGTCCGGTTCGCCGGGCGGGCCTTCGTCATCTCGGACGCGGGTGGGGGAGGCTGTCCCCATGTCCACCGTCGTCCGCGCCCAGTTCTATGACCACCTCGCGGCGTCCGAGCCGGACGTCCTGCGCGTCGGTGAGGCGGCCGACGTCGCCCGCGCCGACGGGCGCTACGACCTGATCGCGGTGCCGGCCCCGGCGTTCACCGCGCAGGACGAGCAGGAGGTGACGACCGTGCTGCAGGCCGCGCGCGACCGGTTGAAGCCCGGTGGCCGCCTCGCCTTCGACTACCCCAATCCGAGGCACGGGCACAGCGCCCTGCCGACGGCGGAGTGCCTCGATCGCCTCATCGTCACGGCGGGACTGGTCGTGCACGAGCGCTACGGCGATTTCGCGCGCGCCCCGTTCCAGTCCTCGAGCCCCGAGCTCATCACCGTTGCCGCGGTGGGCTGAGCCCGTCGGCGCTGCACCGCGAGCGGGGCGGCGGACGGGCTGCCGACCCCGCCGTTCGGCCCTGCCCGGTCCGAGGGGCGGCCGATACACCTCGACGGACAGCATGCCGACCCGTCGAGGTGATGATCGTGGCGACCGCGCTCCCGCCGATGCCGCACCGCTATCCCGTCCAGGTCGAGGCAGCGCTCGACAAGCCGTTGTCGCGGTGGCTGTGGCTGGTGAAGTGGGTGCTGGCCATCCCGCACTACCTGACGCTCGTCGCCCTCTGGCTCGCGTTCGTGGTCACGAGCATCGGCGCGTTCGTGAGCATCCTGGTGACCGGGCGGTACCCGCGGTCGCTGTTCGAGTTCAACGTCGGCGTGCTGCGCTGGAGCTGGCGGGTGGCCTACTACACCTACGGCGCGCTCGGCACCGACCGCTACCCGCCGTTCACGCTCGCCGACGTGCCCGACTACCCGGCGCACCTCAGCATCGAGTACCCGCAGCACCTGTCCCGCGGGCTCGTGCTGGTGAAGTGGTGGCTGCTCGCGCTGCCGCACTACCTCATCGTCGGGCTGTTCACGAGCGGCGCGTGGTTCGTGGTGAGCAACGCCGACGCCCGCTTCTCCGGCGGTGGGCTCATCGGCCTGCTGGTGCTCGTGGCCGCGGTGAGCCTGCTGTTCACCGGCCGCTACCCGCTCGCGCTCTTTGACTTCGTGATCGGCCTGAACCGCTGGGTGCTGCGGGTGGCGGCCTACGCGGCGCTGATGACCGACGACTACCCACCCTTCCGGCTCGACCTCGGCGGTCACGAACCGGGCGGCACCCTGACCATGCCGCGTCCGCCGTCGCCGGTGCCGCCGTCGACGGGGCAGGGCATGGCCCCGGCGCCGGGGCGTCCCGGGTGGACCGCCGGCCGGGTGGTGGCCGCGGTGGCGGGCTCGTTGCTGATGCTGCTGTCCTTCGGCCTGCTGGCCGGCGGCGCCGTGGCGCTCGGCGTCGACCGCTTCGGCCGCGACGGCGGCTATGTCACCTCGAGCACGGCGACGTTCGCCACCACCCACGCCGTGATCACCAGCTCCGACCTCAGTGTCGACTCGCCGGCCCTGACACCCACCGGCGTGCTCGGCACCGTGCGCATCCGGGTGACGCCGACCGACTCCCGGGTGCCGGTGTTCATCGGCATCGCGCCGACCGACGCGGCGAACCGCTGGCTGGCCGGTGCGGCGCGCACGCGGTACTCGGATCTCGCGGGTGACCGCACGGCGCACGACGCCGCCGGCGGTGCACCCCCGGCAGCGCCCGCCCGCAGCGGCATCTTCGTCGCGTCGAGCACCGGCACCGGCCGGCGCGTGGTCACCTGGCCGGTCGAGTCGGGCCACTGGACCGTCGTCGTGCTGCGCGCCGACGGCCGAGCCGGCCTCGGCGTGCGCGCCGACGTCGGGGCGACGCTGCCCTCACTGCCCTGGATCGGCGGCACGCTGCTCGTCGTGGGCGCCGTGCTCTTCGGCGGCGGCCTGTCCCTGATCGTCGTGCCGGCCCACCGGGCCGGCCGTCATCCGGACGACGCGGCCCTGACCTCCGCCTCGGCCGCGGGGCCGTCGGTGAGCTCGGACGCCGTCCCCGGCGACGCCTCGTCGGAGTAGTAGTCGTCGGCCACCGTGGCGTCGCGCCCGGACGAGACCTTCGCCGCCTTCAGCACGAGCGTGACCACGACGGCGATCACGATGTTGATGAGCAGCGCGGTCACCGCGATGTAGACCTTGGTGTGGGTGAAGGGGAACTCGGCGACGGACGACCCGAAGTGCCGCACGCCGTCGACCGTCTTCACCGGCGCGCCGTCCACCAGCCGCGTCGTCGCGTTCGGCACGGTCTGCCGGTACGCCGTGACGGTGCCGTAGACCATCGCGACGGCCCAGCCGAGCAGCAGCGCCCAGCGGTGCAGCCAGCGGGTGTAGAGCCCGATGACGATGGCGACGAGGGTCTGCAGGATCCAGACGCCGCCCAACAGCTGCATGTTGATCGCGTTCTGCTTGTCCAGCCCGAGCACGAAGATCAGCGCCCCGAACTTGACGACCAGTGACACGATCTTGCCCACCTGGGCCTCGTGCCTCGGGGTCGCGTCCGGCTTGAAGAACTCGCGGTAGATGTTGCGGGTGAACAGGTTCGCCGCGGCGATCGACATGATGGCCGCTGGCACGAGGGCGCCGATCGCGATCGCCGCGAAGGCGACGCCGGCGAACCAGGCCGGGAAGATCTGGTCGAACAGGTGCGGCACGGCCAACTGGGCGTTCGCGGTGCCGTCGAGCCCGAACACCGGCGTCTTCTTCGCGATCGCCGCGTAGCCGAGCAGCGCGAGCATCGCCAGCATCAGCGAGTAGGCCGGCAGGATCGCCGCGTTGCGCCGGATCACCTGGCGGCTGCGCGACGACAGCACCGCCGTCATCGAGTGCGGGTACATGAACAGTGCCAGCGCCGACCCGAACGCGAGCGTGCCGAACGCCCAGTACGACGCCGGCCCGGTGACGAACGTGCCCGGCGCCGGCCCGCCCGCGGGCGGGGGCGTCGTGAGCTTCGTCTTCGCCGCGCCGAACATGTCGCCGAAGCCGATCTTCACCGCGATGTAGACGACGGCGACGACGATGACGACGTAGATCAGCGTGTCCTTGACGAACGCGATGAGCGCGGGCGCCCGCAGGCCGGACGAGTAGGTGTACGCGGCCAGCACTGCGAACGCGATGATGAGCGGCAGGTCCTTGACGAACCAGTTGCCCGAGCCGCCGAGCCCCATCGTGTCGAGCACGGCCTGGATGCCGACCAGCTGCAGCGCGATGTAGGGCATCGTCGCCAGGATGCCCGTGAGCGCCACGGCCAGCGCCAGCCAGCGGCTGTCGTAGCGGCCGCGGACGAAGTCGGCGGGCGTCACCCAGCCGTGGCGGTGGCAGACGCTCCACAGCCGCGGCATGAAGACGAAGATGATCGGGTAGGCGACGATCGTGTACGGCACCGCGAACCAACCGGTGACGGCACCCGTCGCGTACATCGCCGCCGGCACCGCCACGAACGTGTAGGCGGTGTAGAGGTCGCCACCGAGCAGGAACCAGGTGATGACGGTGCCGAAGCCGCGACCGCCCAGGCCCCACTCGTCCAGGCTGTGCATCGAGGCGGCCCGGCGCCACCGCACGGCGAGGAAGCCACCGGCGGTGACCACGACGAAGAAGAACAGCACGACGGCGAGCTCGACGCCGTGCACGCCGGTGCCGGACGCGAGCGCGCTCATCGCGACCGCCGCGCGCGGGTGATCACCACGTAGGCGCCCCAGGTGCACAGCGGCCCGAGGAACACCCACAGCAGCTGGTACCAGTAGAAGAACGGGAAGCCCCACAGGCGCGGTGTCTCGCGCGAGTACCAGGGCACGACGGCGAGGCCGACGAGCGGGATCAGCAGCAGCACCCCGGCGGTGACGGCGGCACCGGCGGGCAGCCGCGTCGGGCGGGGCGGGGCGGACGGTGTGGCCATGGTTGCTCCCTGCGGTCGTCGAAGGGCGTGGACCTGAAACGGACTTTAGCCCTGATCTGCGCAAATGGCGCCCACCTGCGCGTCCCCGGTGTGGGCGGTCGATCCGAGCGGTGGCAGGCTGGTCGCGATGTCCGCCCTGACCGACGCGCTGGCCGCGCGCACCACCCTGACCGACGCGCAGGTGCGGCACCTGCAGCGACTGGTGGGCGAGTGGCAGCTGCTGTCCGACCTCGCCTTCGCCGACCTGCTGCTGTGGGTGCCGGTCACGGTCGCCGGCGAGGACGGCCGGTCGGTCGACACCTTCCACTGCGTGGCCCAGTGCCGCCCGACCACCGGGCCGACCGCGTACCAGACCGACCAGGTCGGCATGACGCTGAGCGGGCCGCGGCTCGCGCCGTTGCGCACGGCGTTCATCGAGGGCCGGATCTTCCGCGAGGTCGACCCCGACTGGGAGGGCGACCTGCCGATCCGCCGCGAGGCGATCCCGGTGCGGCACGACGGCGAGGTGATCGCGGTCGTCGGCCGCGACGCGAACCTGGCCAGCGTGCGGACGCCCAGCCAGCTCGAGCTGGTCTACCTGCAGAGCGCGGCCGACCTGTCGGCGATGATCGCCGACGGCGAGTTCCCGGCCCCCGACGCCCGGCTCGAGGAGTTCAGCGGCCCCCGCGTCGGCGACGGCATCGTGCGCGTCGAGCCCGACGGCACGATCATCTACGCCAGTCCCAACGCGCTGTCGGCGTTCAGCCGGCTCGGCGTGCACGGCAACGCGCTCGGCGAGGCGATCAGCGCGCTGACCAGCTCGGTGGCCGACGACCCGTTCGACGCGAGCGACCTGGCCGCCGCGGTGGCCGAGGCGATCGACGGCGGCCACCCGCTGTCGATCGAGGTCGAGGGCGGCGGGGCGACGGTGCTGTTCCGCGCGATCCCGCTCCGGCCGCGCGGCGAGACGCTCGGGGCGCTGCTGCTGCTGCAGGACGTCACCGAGCTGCGCCGCCGCGACCGGCAGATCATGAGCAAGGACGCGACGATCCGCGAGATCCACCACCGGGTGAAGAACAACCTGCAGACCGTGGCGGCGCTGCTGCGGCTGCAGGCCCGACGGGTCGCGGTGCCCGAGGCGCGGATCGCCCTCGAGGAGTCGATGCGCCGGGTGCAGTCGATCGCGCTGGTGCACGAGACGCTGTCGGTGTCGATCGACGAGTCGGTGGCCTTCGACGAGGTCGTCGACCGGCTGCTCGACATGCTCTCGGACGTGATGGGCTCGGCCCAGCGCGTGCGGCTGGTGCGGCGGGGGAGTTTCGGCGAGATCGGCGCCGAGTCGGCCACCGCGATGGTGCTGGTGCTGACCGAACTGGTGCAGAACGCGATCGAGCACGCCTTCCCCGACGACGCCGAGGGCACGGTCGAGATCGTGGCCCACCGGGCCCGCGGCCGGCTGACCGTGACCGTCACCGACGACGGGGTGGGGCTGCCGGCCGACTTCTCGCTCGACCGGTCGGACCGGCTGGGGCTGCAGATCGTCCGGACGCTGGTGTCCAGCGAACTCGGGGGAGAGGTGACCTACCGGGCGGCGGGTGCGCCGGACGGCACCGACGGTGCGCGCGGCGCGGCCGCGGAACTGACGATGCCGCTCGCGCGCAGTGCGCGCTGAGCGGCATCGTTGGTCGTGGCGGGTGGTCCCGCCGTGGGGTCAGGCCAGTCGGGCGGCCCGGGCACGGGCGTTGCGGCGCTTGAGCGCCCGCCGCTCGTCCTCGGACAACGCGCCCCAGACGCCGGCGTCCTGGCCGGTTTCGAGCGCCCAGGTCAAGCAGTCCTGGACGACGGGGCAACGCCGGCAGACCGCCTTGGCCTGCTCGATCTGGAGCAACGCGGGCCCGGTGTTCCCGATCGGGAAGAACAGCTCCGGGTCCTCGTCACGGCAGATCGCGCGGTGACGCCAGTCCATCGGTTTCAATCTCCTCACTCGGTGCGGGCGCGAGGGTGGAAGGAGCCCTCGCGGCAGAACCGCTTGTGAATCCTTTCACGAGCCAGGCCGCATCCTCAATGGAAACGGCCGTACTGCAAGGCACATCACGAGCGCATGTCGGCGGTGCGTCGTCGAACGCCGACGTCCTGCTGCTGGTACCCACGGTGCAGGGTTTCGACACGGGTCGGGGGAACCACTGCTTCGCAAGTTACGCGGTCGAGGCCCTGCGGTCGAGTACTGAGATGGTGAGAGTCGGGACAAAAGCCCCTGTTCCCACCCGGTCGGGCCCTTTTCCCGGGACGTTCTCAGCGTGCCGATCTGCTCACAGCACTACCCGCAGCGCCCGCGGCACCGAGTGGAACGACACCCGGTCACGGGGGTCGAGGGCGTCGCCGTCGATCTGGAACGGCAGCGGCGCGTCGGCGAGCACGTCGAACCGGTCGAGGTCCTCGAGCAGGTGCGCGCCGCGGGTGCCGACGTGCGCGGTCGGGCCGAGCAGGGCCCCCATGCTGCCGAGCATGCCCGCGAGCCCCATCCGGCGGCGGGCGTAGAGCCCGAGGCCGGTGTCGAAGTCGGTGTGGGGGGTCGGGCGCAGCGGCAGCGGGCCGACGAACGTCCACGGGTCGCAGTTGGTGACGATGGTGAAGAAGACGTCGGACAGCGTCGTGCCGTCGGCCAGCTTCACCCGGATGCGGGGCCGGTCGCGCTCGCTCGCGAAGAACTGCTGCACGCCGACCTGCATGTAGAGCAGATGGGTCGAGCGCTTGCCGCGGGCGCGTTCGGCCTCGACGCCGTGCACGACGGCCGCGTCGAAGCCCAGCCCGGCCGAGAAGCAGAACCAGCGTTCGTCCGCCCGGCCCAGGCTCACGGCCCGGGTCGAGCCCGCGGCGAGCGCCCGCAACAGCCGCTCGGCCGCCCGGTCGGCGCGGTTCGGCAGGCCGAGTGCCCGCAGGAAGACGTTGGTCGACCCGGCCGGGACGATGCCGAGGCTGGGCAGGTGGTCACCGGGCCCGTCGTGCAGCAGGCCGTTGATGATCTCGTTCACGGTGCCGTCGCCGCCGTAGGCCACCACCGTGTCGACGCCGTCGAGCACCGCCTGCCGGGCGAGGTCGACCCCGTGCCCGCGGTGGGCCGTGTCGACCACCTCGACGTCGTGCCGGGCGGCCAGCCGGGCCCGCAACGGCGGCAGGACGGCGGGGTCGTGCGCGGTCGCGAAGCGGTTGACCACCACGAGCACGCGCATGGTCTCGGACACTACCGTGCGGTCGGCGGCCGCCCGATTATCGTGGCGGGGTGGACGCGAGGACCGACGACAGGACCGACGACGGTCCGGCGCCCGGCCCGCTGCGCGCTGCGGCGCTGATCGTGCTGCTCGAGGCACTCGCCCTGCTCGGCGTCGCCGGCTTCCTGGTCGTCAACACCATCGTCGGGTCGCCCAGCAAGGTGTCGGCGGCGCTGCTCGAGGCGGCCGGCGCGCTGGCCGGCGCCGCGGTACTCGCCGCCGGGGCGCGCGGGCTGCTGCGGCAGCGACCGGCGTCGCGCTCACCGGTGGTGGTGCTGCAGATCATCGCCCTGCCGGTGGCCTACAGCCTCGGCATCCAGGCGCACCGGATCGCCTACGGCGGGCCGATCCTGGTCGCCGCCATCGCCGTGCTCTACCTGCTGTTCACCCCCCCCGCCCGGGCCGCGCTCGCCCGGGAACCCCCGGCCTGAGCGCGCCCCGCGGGCCGCGGCGCGTCAGTTCTCCGGATCCTCGGCGAGGCGCTCGCGCAGCCGCTTCAGGCCGCGCGCGACCAGGCGCGACACCTGCATCTGCGACACCCCGACGATGCCGGCGATCTCGGTCTGCGTCTTGTTCGCGACGAAGCGCAGCAGCAGGATCTCGCGCTCGGCCTCGGGCAGCGAGGCGATCACCTTCTGCAGCAGCGCCCGCTGCTCGACCTGCTCGAACCCCTCGTCGGTGATGCCGAGCACCGGGTGCTCGGGCACCGTCTCGCCCGGGGCGGCGAGCGCGTCGATCGGCACGCCGCTGTAGGCGCGCGCCGCGTCGAGGGCCTCGACCACGGCCTCCTCGTCGACCTCGAGCCGCTCGGCCAGCTCCTTCACCGTCGGCGCGCGGCCGAGTTGCTGGTTGAGGTCGGCGCGGGCGTTGTTCAGCGCTGTCTGCATCTCCTGCGCCCGCCGGGGCACGTGGATGAGCCAGCCGGTGTCGCGGAAGTGCCGTTTGATCTCGCCGAGGATGGTCGGGGTCGCGTAGGTCGAGAACTCCAGGCCGCGGTCGACGTCGAAGCGGTCGATCGCCTTGATGAGCCCGATG
Organism: Jatrophihabitans sp.; assembly: GCF_051960575.1. Lineage (GTDB taxonomy): Bacteria > Actinomycetota > Actinomycetes > Mycobacteriales > Jatrophihabitantaceae > JBQCEE01. Next base: position 3,237 of record NZ_JBQCEE010000320.1, on the reverse strand, counting down.
GCGCCGACCTGCACGAGGTCGGACAGCGGCTCGTTGCGTCCGGAGAACCGTTTGGCCAGGTACACCACCAGCGGCATGTGCAGCTCGACCAGCTGGTCGCGGAGGCCGCGACGGCGCGGGTCGTCCTCGGCGAGGGCGTGCATCTCGCCGAGCAGCCGGGTGGCGTCGGCCTTCGTGTCGGCCCGGGCGGCGGCGCGCTCGTCGGCACGGGTGCCGCCGGACCGGTCGCCGGCGCCGGGTGGCGCGAGGTCAGTCATGGAGCGCGATCACCGGGCCGGGGTCTCGCTCTGCTTGGTGACGGTGATCGTGAGGCTGCGGCCGTCGCGCGTGACGTCGACGGTGGACGCGAGGGCCCCGAGCACCGTCCAGGCGAAGCCGGTGCGGTCGAGGTCGGCCTCGGTGGCGCTCGCGATCGCCGTGTCGACCTCGAGCCGGCCCGGGCTGAGCACGAAGCGGGTGTCGAGCGTCGAGCCCGCGGATGCGTGGGGGAGCAGCAGCGAGCAGGCCTCGTCCACCGCCAGCCGCAGGTCCTCGATGTCGTCGACGGTGAGCCCGCACCGCGCGGCCAGGCTCGCCGTCGTGAGCCGCAGGGTCGAAACGAACGACACGTCGGCCGGGACGCTCACGGTCACGGCCTCGGTGGTCGGGTCGGACTCCGGTACCGATGTCTCGGTCATTGCTGCTGGTCACCCTCGTTCGCTGTCATGGTGGGAGTCGGTGCTGGGGTGCTGCTCATCATGGTCAAGGCTCTCAAGGCGCGCTCAAGGTTCCGTGTGGTTCCACCGGTGGATCACCCGGACGCCGTACTGGGCGCCGAGCAGGCAGGTCGCGGCGGCGTCGAGCAGCAGCCGGCCGGCCCCGGCGGCGGGCAGCCCGATCCAGCGGGCGCCGAGCACGCGGGTGAAGTGGCCGTGGCCGACGAGCACGACCGGGCCCGCCGCGAGGGCGGCCCCGACCCGGGCGAGCACCCGGTCGGCGCGGGCACCGACCTGGTCGGCGGTCTCGCCGCCGGGCGCGCCGTGCGTCATGAGGGTCCAGTCCGGCACCTCGTCGCGGATCTCGGCGCTCGTCCGGCCCTCGTACTCGCCGTAGGCCCACTCGGCGAGGTCGTCGTCGGTGCCGTCCGGCTGCAGGCCGGCCAGTCGCGCCGTCTCGACCGCCCGCTGTCGCGGACTGGTGAGCACGAGCGCCGGCGCGAGGTCGGCGAAGAGCGGGGCGAGCGCGGCGGCCTGCTGCGCGCCGTGCTCGGTGAGCGGGAGGTCGGTGACCGACGTGTGGCGTCCCGACCGGCTCCACTCGGTCTCGCCGTGCCGCACCAGCCAGAGGGCGGTGTCGTCGGACAGGCCGTCGGGCGCGCCCGAGGGCGCGCCGACAGCAGCCGTGGTGGTGGTCGTCCCGGGTCGGGCACCGCCGTGCTGGTCCGTCATGCCCCTCCTCGGGCGGAAGATCCGACCCTATCCCGTCACTGAGACTCTCAAGTAGTCACATGCCCCGTCGGTGGGCTGACAATGCGTGCGTGACGACGCGACCCCTCCCGCAGCGGCCGTCGCCGACCCCGCACCGCACGACGGTCGGCATCTTCGTTGACGACAGCGGCCGCCGCCGCCGCTGGGTCACGCTGGTGCTGCGGGGCGTCGCCGCCCTGCTGATCGGGTCGGTCGGGCTCGGCGTCGTCAGCCTGCTCGGCGGGGTGCCGTTGCCCGGGCTCACCGCGCCCGTACGCCTGCCGACGGACGAACCCGCCAAGCACGCCGCGCTGGCGCCGGCGCCCGTGGTGCCGCCCGCGGCGTCGTCGACGCCGGGGCGCAGGGGGGGCGCGAGCAGCAGCGGCGTCGGACCGGGTGGCAGTGCGCCGGCGGGCGGCCCGACGCTCGCCGGCACCGTGACCTCGACCGGCACGGCGCCGGCCGGTTCGCCGACGACGTCCGGCGCGACGGCGACCCGGTCGCCCACGCGGCCGCCGACGACCGGCCCGGCGACGAGCGCCTCCTCGGGAACACCGGCACCGAGCACGACGACGACGCCGTCACCGCCCGTGTCGGGCCGCTCGACCACGCCGGCCGGGCGCGCCGGCCACTCGCCGTCCACCCATCCGACCCATCCGACGGCCACGCCGCACCCGACGCACTCGACCTCCCGGTCGCCGCGTCCGGTCGCGGCATGAACCGCGACACCCGGCACGCGCGCACGCCCCCGCCGCGGGCGCACTGGCTGGTGCTGCTGGCGCTCGCCCTGGTCACGCTCGTGCTGCTGACAGTCGCCGGGTTCATCGACGGGGCGTCCGCCGAGGGGCCGCGCGACCCGGCGTCGCTCGGCACCCGCGGCGTGCCGGACACCGCGCTCCGCGGCGCCCCCATCGTCGACGCCCGCACCGGTGCGGGCTCGCGGGTGCCGGCGAGGACCATCGTGCTGACCTTCGACGACGGCCCGAGCCATTGGACGCCACGCATCCTCGACGTGCTCGAGCAGTATCACGTGCCGGCGACCTTCTTCGTCATCGGCGAGTCCGTGGGCGGTCGCGCGGACATCCTGCGGCGCATGGTCGCCGACGGCGACGAGATCGGCGTGCACACCTTCACCCACCCGGACCTCGGCACCGTCGGCGCCACCCGCGAGCGGCTGGAGCTCCAGTCGACCCAGCTGGCCATCGCCTCGGCCACGGGCTACCTCACCGACCTGCTGCGCCTGCCGTACAGCTCGACACCGACGGCCATCGACAGCGGGCAGTGGCGGGCGGTGCGGCGCGCCGGGCCGTACCGCGTGGTGTTCACCGACCTCGACACGCGCGACTGGGCCCGCCCGGGCCCGGCGGCCATCGTGCGGGCCGCGACGCCCGAGGGTGACGCCGGCGCGGTCGTGATGCTGCACGACGGCGGCGGCGACCGGGCACAGACCGTCGCGGCGCTGCGGACGCTGATCCCGGCGCTGCTCGCGCGCGGGTATCGGTTCAACACGGTGTCGCACGCGATCGGCGTCGGATCGCCGTGGATCGCGGCGTCGGGCTGGCAGCGGCTGCGCGGCAGCGTCGCCGTCGGACTGGTGCTCGCCGCGCGCGGGTTCACGCGGGTCGTCTCGGTGCTGTTCTTCGTCGCCGGCGCCATCGCGGTGCTGCGGGTGCTGGTGCTCGTCTTCTTCGCCCGGCGGCACCACGTGCGCGTGCGCGGCGAGGCGGCCGCGGTCGGCGACCCGCCGCCGCTGTCGGTGATCGTCCCGGCCTACAACGAGGCGGCCGGCATC
>NZ_JBQCEE010000319.1:0-11507 GCF_051960575.1 Jatrophihabitans sp. | reverse complement strand
GAGGGTCCGGTCGACCTCGAACGTCTTGCCCTTGTCGTGGTGCTCCATGCCCTGGATCCGGCCGTGCTCGAGCGATACGAGCTCGGCGTTGGGGCCCGCCCGCCAGCACCCCCCCCCCCGCGCCGGGCGCCCGCCCCCCCGCCGGCACCGACCGCAGCAGCACCAGCAGCGGATCGGGCGCTGCGTCGATGCGCGGCAGCAGGTGCACGAACAGCGCCTCGGGTTCGTCCCCGTACGACTGACGGGCGATGGCCGCGAGCATCGCGGCGAGCGTCGCGCGCCACCGCCTCGGCGCCCCGAGGTCCTTCCCCCACGCCTCGCCGGCGTCCTTCGCCCAGCGCTTCCCGAGCCGCTCGTCGCCACGAGGCACACGCAGCCACACGCGGTCGTCGTAGGCGATCTCGTACCGGAAGCCGCCGCCCTGCGGCACAGGGGCATGGGACGCCGGCGGCCCGGTCGGGTGTCCCATTCAGCCGGACGTCCCGGCGCGGCCGTCGGCGGCACCGCGCTCGAGCGCGCGCGAGTCGGTGTCCTGCGCCGGCCGGGCGCCGTTGCCCGAGGGCGGGTCGTTGCGGATCGCGTCGAAGATCGCCATGCCCTGGCCGACGAGCCCGGACACGATCTGCGAGAGGCCGTCGGCGCCGTTCAGCACCGTGACGTTCGCCTGCGCCAGGCCGCCCGCGGCCTTCTCGACGATGAGCGGCAGCTGCTGGATGAGCATCTGGTCGAGCGACACCCGGTTGTTCGACGCGGCGGCCCGCGCGAGCGTCTCGGTCTTCTCCGCCTCGGCACGGGCGAGGATGCGCACGCGCTCGGCGTCGGCCTCCGCAGGCTTCACGACCTCGCCGACCAGCTGTGCCTCGCGCAGCGCCGCCTGCTTCTGCGCCAGCAGCGCCTCGGCCTCGGCCACCTCCTGCGCCGCCTGCGCGAGCGCCAACGGGCCGGCCTGGTTGGCCTTCGCCTGCGCCGACTGCGTCTCGGCGGCGTACCCGGCCTTGGCCACCGCGGTCGTCCGCTCGAACTCGGCCTGCGAACGCTGCGACTCCTGCACCGCCTGCGCCGCCGTCTGCGCCGCCTTGGCGTTGGCGACCTCGACCTCGGCCTGGAAGCCGGCCTTCGCCACCGAGGTCTGCCGCTCGTAGTCGGCCTGCTGGCGCAGCGACTCCTGCAGCGCCTCGGCCGCCTTGCGGTCGGCCTCGGCCTGCGCCGCCTTCACCTCCGAGGCGAGATTGGCCTGGACGACGGTGGTCTGCCGCACGTAGTCGGCCTTCGCCCGCTCGGCCTGCTGCTGCGCCTCGGCCGCGGCCTGGTCGGCCTGTGCCTGGGCGATCTGCGCCGACCGCTGGATCGCCGCGTTGTGCGGCGCGGCCATCGCGGCGATGTAGCCCTGGCGCATGTCGTCGATCGACTGGATCTGCAGCGAGTCGACGGTCAGGCCCATGCGGGCCATCTCCTCCTTCGACCCGTCGAGCACCTCGGTCGAGAGCTTCTGCCGCTCGGTGATGATCTCCTCGACGGTCATCGAGCCGATGATCGAGCGCAGGTGGCCCGCGAAGATGCGTCCGGTCAGCACCGGCATCTGGTTCTGGTCGGCGAGGAAGCGCTGTCCGGCATTGACGATCGACTCGGCGTCGCTGCCGACCTTCGCCGCGATGACCGCCTTCACGTTCAGGGCGATGCCCTGCTTGGTCACGCAGACCTCCTCGACCTCCGACTCGAACAGCGTCAGCGTGAGGAACGCGGCACGGCGGAAGAACGGCAGCACGAACGCGCCGCGGCCGGTGACGACGCGGAACGGCGCGCCGTCGGTCCTCCCGCCGGAGATGAGCATCGCCTCGTTGGGCGACGGGACGCGGTAACCGAACATCTAGAGCTCCAGCAGACTGTCGACGGGATCCATCCACGGCGCCACCACCACGGTGCGCGGGCCGAGCGTCGCGAGCACGATCACGGCCTGCCCACGGGGCAGCGGGTCGGCCGAGCGGGCGACGAAGGTCTCGGTGCCGCCGCGGATGCGCAGCTCGACCTCCCCCGCGCCCTGCTCGCCACGCGTCGCCGTGGTGATGCGGCCGGCGAGGCCGATCGGCGACTCGTGCGCTGAGCTCACATCGCCGGATTCAACTCCGTCGCTGTCCGGTTTGGGAATGATCCGTCGGTCACTGTTGCGTCGCGACGCCAAGATCGACACCCGTCCCGACCGGTCAGCACCGGTTCGGACGGGTGTCGATCATGGTCGGTCAGCAGTGCAGCGCGGGCAGGTCCGCCTCGCGCGCGACACCCAGCAACGGACCGCCCTTCGCCGACTCGGTGTTGACGGCGAGCGTGCCGGCCGCCGCGGCTGCGCCGGCGTCCAGCGTGCTCTGGTCCAGCACCGTGCCCGCGCCGCTGCGCAGATCGAGCAGATGCAGCCCATGCACGTCGGACCAGAGCAGGAACCGGTCCGTGAGCGCCAGCAGGTGGGTGAGGCCGTCGCTGTCGGTGCTCGCGACGTCGACCGCAGGCTCCGAACCACGCTGCACCAGCAGGTGCGTCCGGCCGCCGGACGATTGCTGGAACGCGTGCAGGTTCCCGGCCCGTACCTCGAGCCCGCTGGGCGGCGTCGCCGATGCGACGCTCACGTCGCTGCGTCGCCCGGTCGCGAGGTCGTAGGCGTAGCCGCGCGAGACGCCGACGTTCGTCGACTCGACCCAGCGCACGGCGCCGCCGGCGACGAACGGGGTCTGCACGATGAGATCGAAGTTGCCGACAGCCCGGACGGTGCGGGTCGCCCGCGTCCGGATGTTCACCGCGACAATGCCGGAGCGCTCGCCCTGGCCACCACCGGCGATGAGCGAGACCGCCGTCCAGTCGCCGTCGGGCGCTGTCGCGTCGCCGATCCGCACCGGTGTCGACGGGTCGACCTGCTGCGGCGCGGTGTAGAGCACGGTCGTCGTGCCGTCGGGACGCACCGTGACCAAGCGCCCGGGGTTCGTGGTCTCGACGGCGATGGCGTCACCGCGCCGATCCACACCGGCGAGGTACACGAGCCCCGCCATGACCGTGCCGGGTGGGATGCCGATGAGCTCGGGCCCATGCATGGCGGCCGTCCAGGCCGTGCTGTCAGCGGTGTCGCACCGTTGCGCCTGGGGGAAGGCGGCCGTCGACGGAGGACGCGGCGGCACCGAGGACACCGTCGTCGACGTCGGCACCGGGACGGTCGACCGCGTCACCGGCGGCGCCGAGTTGTCGTGCCCGCGCCCGGCGAGCGACAGCCCCACCGCCGCGGCGGCGACGGCCGCGGCGACGGTGAGCGGGAGCGCCATGCGTCGCCACCGCGCCGGCGCCGCACGGTCGACCGGCCGGAGGGTGAGGCCCTCGACGTGCAGCTGCTCGCCGGCGACCCGCAGAGCGGCGCGCAGGCGGTCCTCGGTGTCGGTGCTCATGCGTGCAGCTCCTTCAGACGCCGCTCGATCGCGTCGAGCGCGCGGGCGGCGGTGGACTTCACGGTGCCGCGGGCGATACCCATCGCGGCGGCGATCTCGCCCTCGTCGAGGTCGCTCCAGTAGCGCAGCACCAGCACCTCGCGCTGGCGCGGCGGCAGGTCGCGCAGCGCGAGCAGGACGGCGCGGTGCTCCTCGGCGAGCAGCAGCGTGTCGGCGACGTCGGCGGTCGCCTCGGGCTCGGCGACGCGCAGATGGCGTCGCGCCACACCGGCGCGGCGATGGTGGTTGCGCGTGCCGTTCACGACGGCGGCGCGCACGTAGGCCAGCGCCGCCTGGTGGTCGACGAGCCGGCGCCAGTGCCGGATCACCGCCGCGAACGACTCCTGCACGATCTCCTCCGCCGCGCCGCGGTCGCCGCAGAGGAAGGTGGCGAGGCGGACGAGCATCGCGCCGTGCCGCCGGAACAGCTCCTCGACCGCGGCGGTCGGCTCAGCGGGCGCGTCCCGCACGGTGTTCACATCTGTTGGACACCGTGCGCGCCCCGAGGTTGCCTCGCCCGAGCGTCAGAAGCGCACCGGCTCGCGGTAGACGCCGTAGAGCGGACGCAGCGCGTTGCAGATCTCGCCGAGCGTGGCCTCGGCGCGCACGGCGTCGAGCATCGGCGGCACGGTGTTCTCGTCCTGCTCGGCGGCCTTCACCATGCGGGCGAGCGCCTCGTCGACCTTCGCCTGGTCGCGCTCGGCGCGCCGCTTGGCCACGAGCGCCTTCTGCTCGAGCTCGACCTCGTGCGAGACACGCAGGATCTCGAGCGGCTCGCCGATGTCACCCGTGAGCGTGTTGACGCCGACGACCCGCTTGTCGCCCTTCTCGAGCGCCACCTGGTAGGCGAAGGCCGAGTCGGCGATCTCGCCGATGAACCAGCCCTCCTCGATGCCGCGCAGCAGGCCGGACGTCATCGTGCCGTCGCCGCCGAGCTCCTTGATGCGGGCGAAGATCGCCTCGGCCTCGGCCTCGAGCCGGTCGGTGAGCGCCTCGACGTACCACGAGCCGCCGAGCGGGTCGGCGACGTTCAGCACGCCCGTCTCCTCGGCGATCACCTGCTGGGTGCGCAGCGCGATCTGCGCTGCCTTCGCCGACGGCAGCGCCAGCACCTCGTCCAGGGCGTTGGTGTGCAGCGAGTTCGTGCCGGCCAGCACCGCGGCCATGGCCTCGACGGCCGTGCGCACGATGTTGTTCTCCGGCTGCTGCGCGGTGAGCGAGACGCCGGCGGTCTGGGTGTGGAAGCGCAGCCACTGCGCCTTCTCGGTCTTCGCGCCGTAGACGTCGCGCAGCCAGCGCGCCCAGATGCGCCGTGCCGCGCGCAGCTTGGCGATCTCTTCGAAGAAGTCGATGTGCGCGTCGAAGAAGAACGACAGGCCGGGCGCGAAGCGGTCGACGTCGAGCCCGCGCGAGAGGCCGAGCTCGACGTAGCCGAAGCCGTCGGCGAGGGTGAAGGCGAGTTCCTGCGCGGCCGTCGCCCCGGCTTCACGGATGTGGTAACCCGACACCGACAACGGCTTGTAGGCCGGGATGTTCGCGTCGACGTACTCCATGAGGTCGCCGATGAGCTTGAGGTGCGGCTCGGGCGGATACACCCACTCCTTCTGGGCGATGTACTCCTTGAAGATGTCGGTCTGCAGCGTGCCGTTCAGCGTCGAGATGTCGGCACCCTGGCGCTCGGCCGCCACGACGTACATGCAGAAGACGGGCACGGCGGGGCCGCTGATCGTCATGGACGTCGTGGTGCCGGCCAGGTCGATGCCGTCGAACAGGACGTCCATGTCGGCCGCCGAGTCGATCGCGACACCGCAGTGCCCGACCTCGCCGAGGCTGCGCGGGTCGTCCGAGTCGCGGCCCATGAGCGTCGGCATGTCGAAGGCGACGGACAGCCCGCCGCCGCCCTCGGCGAGGATCATCTTGTAGCGCTCGTTGGTCTGCTTGGCGTTGCCGAAGCCCGCGAACTGCCGGATCGTCCAGGGCTTGCCGCGGTAGCCCGTCGGGTGGATGCCGCGGGTGAACGGGAACTCGCCCGGCCAGCCGATGCGCTCCATGCGCTCGTCCGGGCCGGTCGGGCCGTAGACCGGCTCGACCTCGAGGCCCGAGAGCGTCGTGTAGTCGCGCTCGGCCTTACGGGCCTTGTCGTAGCGCTCCTGCCAGCGCTGGCGACCTGCGGCGATGTCCTGTTCGTCCATGACGGCGACCTTAGGGAGTGGCGGTGACGATGGCATTGCGACTACGTCCCACAATTTACTTGGACGTCCGAGCAAACGCGAGCACGGGTCAGCCGACGTGGACGCGCCGGACGGTGTTCGCGACACCGTCGTAGACCCAGAGGTCACCGAAGCCGACCGCGAGGGCACCGGCGTCCCCACCGATCGGCACGCTGCGCAGCAGGTCCCCCGTCGCGGCGTCGCGCTGCTCGAGCACCGCCGACGAACCCGCGCCGCTGCCCTGGTCATACACCGTGTCGTCGCCGACCCAGACGGTCGCGCCCTGGACGGCCAGGCTCACCGGCGCGCCGGTCGAGCCGAAGGTGTCGAGCACCGCCCCGTCGGGCGAGAGGCGGTAGAGCGTGCTCGAGCAGTTGTCGACGCTCCAGACCGCGCCGCCGGCGGCCTCGATCGGGCCGCAGAACCCGTCGTCGACGGACGCGGGGGTCGTCACGATGTCGTCCGCCGGGTCGATCGCCTCCAGCGCCTGCTGGTTCGAGCTGCCGACGTACACCCGCGTGCCGTCGTCGGTGATCGCCTGCGGGCCGTTGCGGAACACGCCCGCGGCGCCCGCCGGCACGGTGGCGACCACGGTGTCGGTGGCGGCGTCGATGCGGCTCACCGAGGCGCCGTGGTGGTTCGAGACCCAGATCGACCCGAACGCGGCGTGCAGCCACTGCGGTTGCAGCCCCACCGCGATCTCGTCCTGCACCCGACCGCTCGGCGCGAGCCGCCAGACAGCGTCGCCGAAGTAGTCGCTGACCCACAGGCTGCCGTCGGCGACGACCAGCCCGCCGGCCGGGAACGGCAGCGTGGTCACCAGCTTCATCGCGTGCGAGCGGGGATCGAGCCGGTAGAGGACGCCGTCGTGGTACTCGTCGGCGTCCAGCGCCCAGACGGCGTCGGGCCCGACGGCCAGCGCGTAGTACCCGGGTGCGGGCTTGTAGGTGGCGACCACCGGCCCGGGCCGGGCGGTGGCGTCGACGGTGCCGCCGAGCAGCAGCCCGGCCGCGACGGTGGTCGCCGCGATCGCGGCGGTGAGGCGTGCGGTGAACATCTCGTGCTCCTCGTGTCGGTGTGGGCCGGTCAGAAGGCCGCGACGCGGCGCAGCAGGCCGGCGTCCCAGTCGGCGACCCAGAAGCCGCCGGCGGCGAAGCTCGGCAGGTAGTCCTCGGCCCCGATGTCCTGCGAGGCGATGACGGCGCCGGTGACGCCGTCGCGTTCGACCAGCCAGCCCTGCTCGCAGCCGCCGTCGTCGCAGTGGAACTCGCCGGTGTAGAGCCGGCCGCCCACGACGGCGGCGCCCCAGTCGAAGTGCGGCGTCGGGTCGAGCGTGACGGTGATCCGTTGCCGGTGCGCGTCCCAGCGGTAGTAGTCGATGCCGCACTCGGTGTCGTCGAGCCAGTAGCCGCCGGCCGCGGGCAGGATGCGTGCGCACGCCGCGGCGGCGGTGCCGACGGCGTCGTAGCGCACCCTGGCCGTCGCCGGGTCGATGCGGGCCACCCGTCCGCTCGTCGGCATGGACACGAGCACCTGGCTGCCGTCCCACGCCACCTGGTACGGCCGGTCGGTGACGTCCTTCGACCCGACCCGGACGGTCTGGACGACGGCGTTCCGCGCCGGGTCGATGCGCACGACGGCCTGCTCGTTCTGCAGCGCCCCCCACACCGACCTGCCGTCGCTCACCAGGCTGCCGGGCGAACGGCCGGTGGCGACCCGGGCGGTGACGGTCATCGTGGCGGGGTCGACGCGCAGCACTTGATCCTCGAAGAAGGCCGGCACCCACAGCGCGCCGCCCGCGACGGTGAGCGTCTGCACGTCGAACGAGTTGCCGGTCGGCATGCCGTTCGGCAGGGTCAGCGAGCCGGTGACCGCGCCGGTCGCGGGATCGATGCGGACGAGCGTGGCCTGCTCGCCGTCCGGTGCCTGCGGCGGATCGGCGAGCGCGACGACCCACTGCCCGACCGCGACGGTCTGCGTCACGCAGCACCCGGCTGCGGGCAGGGCGACGGTGGCGGTGACGTCGGCCCTGGCGGGCGGCGCCACCAGGCCGACACCGAGTGCCAGGCCGGCAGCGGAGAGCGACGCGAGACGGCGAGGGTTGCCGAGCATGTGGGACCTCCCCAGGGCGTCGTCCGGCGGTGTCCGGACGCCACGGAGGTTCGGCCGTGCCGGTTGCAGCGCGGTTGCAGCGCCCCACAGTGGGCGCAGTGGGCGCAGTGGGCGCAGTGGGCGCAGTGGGCGGCGCGCGTCAGTGCGCGGGGCTGCAGACGGGCCGGTACGGGCGGTCGCCGACGTAGCGCTGCCACTGCGCCCGCGTCATGTCGCCACCGGCCAGTCGGCAGGCCGTGCGGGCGAGTTCGGCCGGCTGCACGTGCAGGTCGAACCACCGCTGCACGGGCGCGTCCGGGTGCGCCGGGTCGGGGCCGAAGCCGACGAGGTCGCCGTCCGAGGCGTACCAGGCGAACAGGCCGCCGGCGTTGCCGCTCGGCCCCAGCGAGATCGGCTGGGCGAGCCGCTGCAGCCCGGGCACGGTGAAGAGGTCGACGGTGCCCGCGGTGCCAGAGGCGACGATGCTGCGGCCGTCGGGTGCGAACCGGGCCGCCAACAGGTAGCCCGACTCGACGGCGCCGCCGGCCGTGACCACGTGCAGCGTGCGGGCGTCGTAGAGCGTCAGCGTGCCGTCGAGCGTGCCGACGGCGAGCAGGCGCCCGTCCGGCGACCACTCGGACGTGCTCTCCCCACCGACGTCCCCCATCCCGGTCTGCGCGAGCACCCGGCCCGACGCCGGGTCGACGACGGCCAGGCGGTGGTCGGGCGGGCTCGCGTCGTCCGGCCCGAGCGCGAAGTCGCCACCCGTCGCGTGCGGCCCGGTGTCGTAACCGCCGAACAGGAGGGTGCCGTCGGGCGCGAAGCGCCAGGGCACCGCGAGCACCCGGGCGCCGTCCCGCCCGCCGAAGTGGACGGTGAAGCTGCGCAGGTAGCGACCGGAGGGCAGCGCGAAGACCCCGATCCGGGTCGCGCCGAGGTTCACGTAGGCGGTACCGCCGTCGGGACTGATCGCGGCGTTGAACCCGAGGACGAAGCGGTCCGGCGCGTCCGCGGGCAGCTGCAGCGTGCCCACCCTGTGGCCGTGCACGAGGTCCCACACCTCGACGCGGTTGTGGCCCTGCGGGTCCTGGATCGACAGCACCGCCCGGGTGCCGTCCCGGCTGGCCATCGTCTGGTTGACGTACTCGTCGTCGCGCAGACCGAGCGGGAAGGTCGTCCACCGGCCGGTGTCGAGGTCGGCCCGCAGCAGCTGCTCCTTCGACTCGGGCAGCGCGCCGCCCTGGTGCGGCGTCAGGCCGACCACCCAGTGCCCGAAGGTCTCGGCGACGTCGGGCGCCCGCAGGTCCGCGCCCGCGCGCGAGGCGAGCCGCGGCGTGGACGTCACGCCCCACGACACCAGCTCGCTGTCCAGCCCCGCGGTGTAGAGGCCGGTCGGCGCGGTGGTGCCGCTCCAGGCGCCGCCCACCACCGGACCGGCATGACCGGCGAGCGTCTCGGCGGCCGACCCGTCGGCCGTGCGGTAGACCGACACGGCCCCGCTCTCGGTGAGCACGGCCAGTTCGCTGCCGTCGGGCGCGAAGAGCACGTCGTCGGCGCTCTCGAGCTGGGTCGGCAGGGCCACCGGCTCCGCCTGCCCGGTCGCCGTGACCTGGAGGATCGCGACGCGGCGCGGGTCGCGGCCGTCGACCACCGCCACCCGTGACCCGTCGGGCGCGAGGCCGAGGGTGGTGCCGTCCTGCTGCTCGGGGAAGGTGCGCAGCCGCGCGACGACTCGCAACGACGGCAGGCCGCGCACCTCGACGGTGCCGTCGGCGGCGAGCACGGCCATGCTGTCGTGCCCGGCCGCCACGGCCACCGTGTGCGCGGGAGCGGTGAGGCGCAGCGGGGGCGCCGACCAGTCGTGCGCGTCGAAGACGTCGATCGTGCGCCGGCCGCCCGTGACATGCACCAACCAGTGCGCGTCGGACGAGAACGCGGGCTCGATGGCCGGGTCACCGTCCTCGGTCAGGACGCGCGTGCGGCGTCCGGACGCGACGTCGACGAGGGCGAGCCGCCCGTTCAGCGGCTCGTCGGGCGTCGAACCGAACGTCACGAGCATGCGCCCGTCGGCCGTGATGCCCTCGAGGTAGTCGGCGCGGGCGGCGAGCGTCGCCGTGACCCGTCGTGTGCGCGGATCGAGGACGGTCACCTGCCGCCGGTTGTCCATGACCGCGAGGCGCGTGCCGTCCGGCGTCACGGCCACCCGCAGCAGGCGGTGCGGCGCCTGGAACCGCCAGAGCGCCGACGAGTTGCGCTCGACGGCCGCGAGCAGGGCGCCGCGCGAGTCGGCGGAGTCCTGCAGCCGGTAGGCGGCGACGGCGAGCAGGCTCGAGGTCGCGATGTCCGGCGCGGTGAACGACAGCGCGGCCAGCCGCCGGCTGTCGGCGGCCAGCGCGGCCGCCCGGGCCGACGCCGCGGCGCGGTCGGCCGAACCGCGCTCGTGCAGGGCGACGACCACGCCGACGGCGGCGAGCACGACCATCGCCGCCAGCCCGATCGCAACAGCCCGCAGCCGCCGCCTGCCGCGTGCCTCGCGCCGCGCCTGCTCCCGGGCCGCGGTGAGCTGCGCGTCGGCCGCCGCCTCGGACGCGGCCAGGAACTCGCGCTCCACCGGCGTGACGTCGTCCGGGTGCTCGTCGCGCCAGTCGAGCGCGCCGCGCAGGCGGGCGCCCCGGTAGAGGTCGCTGTCCGGGCGCCCCGCCTCGGCCCACGCCCGCACGGTGGCGCCGAGATGGTCGAGCAGGTCGGCGGCCAGCACCCGTTCGTCCAGCCAGCCGCGCAGCCGCGGCCAGTGCACCAGCAGCGCGTCGTGCGTCAGTTCGATGCGCGTGCCGGTGACCGTGACCAGCCGTGCGGCGGCGAGGTGCGCGACCGCCGCCGCGGTGTCCGGATCGGCGCTGGTGTCCGGCAGGGGCAGCGGGCGCCGCACCCACCCGTCACCCTCCCGGCCGGCGAGTTGCAGCAGCAGCCGACGTACGGCCACGCGGGCCGCGGGCTCGAGGGAGAGGTAGGCGTCCTCGGCGGTCGCCTCGACCGCCGAGGCGACCCCGCCGCCGCGCCGGTAGCCGGCCAGCGTCAGCGTGTCGCCCGCGCGGTTCTCCCAGGTGCGCACGAGCGCCGTCGACAGCATCGGCAACGCCGCCGGCTGGCCGGCGACGTCGTCGAGCACGGTCTCGACGAGGTCCGGCTCGACGGTCAGGCCGACCCGCTCGGCCGGCTCGACGACCACCCGGCGCACCTCGTCGTCGCGCAGCGGACCCACCAGCACCGAGGCGGCGCGGGCGTGGGCGGCGAGCGGTTGCAGCTCGGCGAGGCGGCCGTAGAAGTCGCCGCGCAGCGCGAGCACCAGCCGGCCGCCCCCGGCGGTGTACTGCTCGAGCCGCTCGACGACGGCCTGCCGCTCCCCCGGCGTGAGCACGGTGAACAGCTCCTCGGCCTGGTCGAGCACGAGCAGGTCGTGCTCGCCGCCGACCGCGCCGCGCTCGGCGGCCGGGGTGGTGACGCCGGTGCGCCACGCGGCCGAGCCCGGCAGGGCACCGCGCCGCAGCGCGGCGATGAGCCCGGCCCGCAGGATCGAGGACTTGCCCGTGCCGCTCGCCCCGACCACGACGACGGCACGGTGGTCGGCGACCAGCCCGACGAGCTCGGCGGTCAGCCGCTCGCGGCCGACGAAGTACTGCGCGTCGGCCACGTCGAAGGCGGCCAGGCCCTTGAACGCGCCGACGACCCGCGCCCGCGGCTCGCG
>NZ_JBQCEE010000318.1:0-12945 GCF_051960575.1 Jatrophihabitans sp. | reverse complement strand
CCCAGGGGTGCCGCAGGCCATCGTCGGGCTCGCGCCCGTCGCGGCGACCGCGCCGTCGAGCGCCGCTGCCGACACGGCCAAGACGCTCGTCACCGAGGCGAAGAACGGCGCGTCGGTCGTCCGTGTCCTCGCGGGTGACCCCTTCACCGACGACGACGCGGTGAAGGAGGCGCTGGCGATCGGCAAGACCGCCGTGCCGTTCGAGGTCGTGCCGGGCATCCCGCTGGGCGAGGGCACGGCGAGCTACGCCGGCGTCCCGATCGGTGGGCTGTACACCGCGGCGACGATCGACGACGTGCACAACGCCGACTACGACGCCCTGTCGCACGCCCCGGGCACGCTGGTCATCACCGTCGACGCCCACGACGTGCAGACCGTCGGCGAGCAGCTGGTGGTCAACGGCATGAAGCCCGAGACGCCGGTGACGGTGTCGTGCAACGGGACGACCACCGCGCAGCAGACCGTCGGCGGCCAGCTCGGCGACCTCGAGTTCATCGCGGTCGGCATGACCGGCCCGCTCGTCGTCACCGTCGGCAAGGCGGCCGCCAACCGCGAGAAGCTCGCGTGGTGGGAGTCGCGCGCGCTCTACGGCTGGAAGGTGCTCGTGCCGCGCACCAAGGAGCAGGCGGGCGCGATGAGCGACCGGCTGCGCTCGCACGGCGCGGTGCCGGTCGAGGTGCCGACCATCGCCGTCGAGCCGCCGCGCACCCCGACCCAGATGGAGCGCGCGATCAAGGGTCTGGTGACCGGCCGCTACGAGTGGATCGTCTTCACCTCGACCAACGCCGTGCGCGCGGTGCGCGAGAAGTTCGAGGAGTTCGGCCTCGACGCCCGCGCCTTCGCCGGCGTCAAGATCGCCTGCGTCGGCGAGGCCACGGCCGAGGCCGTGCGTGCCTTCGGCATCAACCCCGAGCTGCTGCCCTCGGGCGAGCAGAGCTCGGAGGGGCTGCTCGCCGACTTCCCGCCGTACGACAGCGTGCTCGACCCGATCGACCGGGTGCTGCTGCCGCGCGCCGACATCGCCACCGAGACCCTCGCCGCCGGCCTGCGCCAGCTCGGCTGGGAGATCGACGACGTGACCGCGTACCGGACGGTGCGGGCGGCCCCGCCGGCCGCCGAGATCCGCGACGCGATCAAGTCCGGCGGCTTCCAGGCCGTCTGCTTCACGTCGTCGTCGACGGTGCGCAACCTCGTCGGCATCGCCGGCAAGCCGCACGCCCGCACCGTCGTCGCGTGCATCGGCCCGCAGACCGCGGCGACCGCGATCGAGTTCGGCCTGCGCGTCGACGTGCAGCCCGAGTCGGCCACGGTGCCGGCCCTGGTCGACGCCCTCGCGACCTTCGCCGTCGAGCGCGCCGCCGCCGAGAAGGAGAAGGCCGCGGCGGCCGCGGCGAAGAAGGCCGCCCGCTCGAGCTCGCGGCGGCGCTGACGCCCGCCTCGGCCGACATCTCGATGATCTCGGGGAAACCCCGGCTCTGACCTGGGTCTTCCCGAGATCATCGGGTGTTTGGGCGGCGGAGGATGATGGACGCATGACGCTGCCCGAACTCCCGGCGTTCCCCGTCCACCGTCCGCGGCGGCTGCGCGCGACGCCCGCGCTGCGCCGGCTCGTGTCGGACATCGCGGTGCGGCCGAGCGACCTCGTGCTGCCGATGTTCGTGCGCGAGGGGGCCGACGAACCGACACCGATCTCGTCCATGCCGGGCGTGGTGCAGCACAGCCTCGAGTCGCTGACGAAGGCGGCGGTCGAGGCCACCGAGCGCGGTGTCGGCGGGCTGATGCTCTTCGGCGTGCCCGAGACGAAGGACGCGACCGCGACCGGCGCCGACGACCCCGACGGCATCCTCAACGTCGCGCTGCGCCGGCTGCGCGACGAGCTCGGGGACGCGACGGTGCTGATGGGCGACCTCTGCCTCGACGAGTTCACCGACCACGGCCACTGCGGCGTGCTCGACGAGTCCGGCCGCGTCGACAACGACGCGACGCTGCTGCGGTACGCGTCGATGGGGCTCGCGCAGGCCGAGGCCGGCGCCCACCTCGTCGGCACCAGCGGGATGATGGACGGCCAGGTCGGCGTCGTCCGCTCGGCGCTCGACGACGCCGGACACACGGACGTCGGCATCCTCGGCTACGCGCCGAAGTACGCGTCCGGCTTCTACGGCCCGTTCCGCGAGGCCGTGAACTCGTCGCTGCAGGGCGACCGCAACACCTACCAGCAGGACCCGACGCGCACCGTGCGCGAGGCGCTGAACGAGGTCGCGCTCGACATCGCCGAGGGCGCGGACATCGTCATGGTGAAGCCGGCGCTGCCGTACCTCGACGTGCTGCGCGCGGTGGCCGACGCCTCGCCGGTGCCGGTGGCGGCGTACCAGATCAGCGGCGAGTTCGCGATGGTCGAGGCGGCGGCCGAGCGCGGCTGGCTCGACCGTGAGCGCGTGATCGCCGAGACGCTGACGTCGATCAAGCGGGCCGGCGCGAGCATGATCCTGACCTACTGGGCGAGCGAGGTCGCCGGGTGGCGGCTGTGACCTTGGGTCGTCGTTGAGCTACCGCGAGACGCCGCGCGGCTACCTGGCCTCGCTGCTGATCGTGGCGGTGCTCGCCGTCGGGTTCGCGATCGACGCGTCGCTGGGTGGCGCCCGGGCGCACCTGCTGGGCTGGCTGCTCGCCACCGCGATCCTGGTCGGCGCCGACCTGCTCGTCACCTATGCGGCGCGGTCGACCCGCACCATCACGCTCACGGCCGACGCGCTGACCGTCGGCGACGACTCGGTGGCACGCGCGGACATCGTCGGTGCCGACAGCGAGATCGACCCGGCGCTGCCGGTGCTGGGGATGAGCCTCACCCGCGACCTGCCGCGCCGGACGCCCGGCCTCACCCTCGCGCTCGCCGACGGCACCGGCGTGGTGGTGCCGACGCGACGGCCCGACCGGCTGACCGCGGCGCTCGGGCTCGACCGCGGGTCGGTCGACATCCGGCCCGCGACGCCCGCCGACCTCGAACTGCTGGACGAGATCGACGACCGGGCCGACACCGTCTTCCGGATCGCGGGCTACGACCTGCCGGATCTCGAGCCGTTCCCCTCCGAGCCGGTGCAGGTGTTCGTCGCCGGCACACCGGCCTTCGGTTTCGTGCAGATCGACGAGGTCGACGGGCTCGCGCACATCCAGGAGGTGGCGGTCGTGCCGGGACGCATGCGCCGGGGCGTCGGCACCGCGCTCGTCGAGGCGGCCTGCGCGTGGGCGCGCGAGCACGGGTACGCCGCGATCACGCTCACGACCTTCGCCGAGGTGCCGTGGAACGGGCCGTTCTACACGCGGCTCGGGTTCCGGGTCGTGCCCGAGGGTGAGCTCGGGCCGCGGCTCGCCGCCCGTCGTGCGCACGAGCGGCCGATCGAGGTCGTCGGCCCGCGAGTGGCGATGCGCCGCGACCTCTGACCGGCCGGCGCGGTCGGGTGATGAGCGATCAGCGCGGGGCCATGCGGATCGCGCCGTCGAGACGGATCGTCTCGCCGTTGAGCATCGGGTTCTCGACGATGTGCTGCACGAGCGCGGCGAACTCGCTCGGGTCGCCGAGGCGGGACGGGTGCGGCACCTGGGCGCCGAGTGAGGCACGGGCTTCGTCCGGCAGGCCCATCAGCATCGGGGTGAGGAACAGTCCCGGCGCGATGGTCATGACGCGGATCTTCTTGTCGGCGAGGTCGCGGGCGATCGGCAGCGTCATGCCGACGACGCCGCCCTTCGACGCCGAGTAGGCGGCCTGCCCGATCTGGCCGTCGAAGGCGGCGACCGAGGCGGTGTTGACGATGACGCCGCGCTCGCCGTCGACCTCGTCGGCCCGCAGGATGCGCTCGGCCGCGAGCCGGATGACGTTGAACGTGCCGATCAGGTTCACGTTGACGACGGCGGCGAACTGCTCGAGCGGCAGCACGCCCTGCTTGCCGATCACCCGGCCGGCCCAGCCGACGCCGGCACAGTTCACCGCGATGCGCACGTCGCCGAGCTCGGCCGCGACGTCGAGCGCGGCGGTGATGTCGGCCTCGCTGGTGACGTCGGCCGGCGCGAAGCGGACGTCGGCACCGAGCTCGGCCGCCTGCTCGGCGCCGGGCGAGTTCGGCAGGTCGATCAGCACGACCTTGGCGCCGCCGGCGAGCAACCGCCGTGCGGCGGCGTTGCCCAGACCGGACGCGCCACCGGTGACGACGGCGACGGAACCTGCGAGCTGCATGGATGTCCTCCTCGGGGACGGAGCGGATGGGGTCAGGCGTCGGCGATGCGCTTGGCGACCGCGGTGACGGCGGCCTGCACGACCGCTGCCGGCACCGGCGCGCCGATGCCCACCCACTGGACGGTGCCGGTGAGCTGCTTGCCGGTGATGAAGGCGGCGCCGAGGCGGATGGTGATGTGTTGCGAGCCCGCCGTCGCGACGATCGTGCCGTCGGCGGTGGCGACGACGTTGCCGCTGCCGGCACCGGCGGGCGTCAGCTTCACGTCGACCCGGTCGAGCGTCGTGCCCGCCGGCAGCTGCGCGGCGAGCGCGTCGCGGATCTGCTGCTGGTAGCAGCTGTTCGTCCTCGGCTGGTTCAGCAGCGCGACGTTGGCGTCGACGGCGTCCTGCGTGCGCCACGCGGTGACGTCGGACGACAGCTGGCTCTGCCCCGACTCGAACTCCTCGGAGTCGGCGCGGCCGACGCGGTCGGCCGAGGTGTCGGCGCCCGTGCCGACGCATGCGACGAGCTTGCGCTGCTCGGCCTGGTCCTGCGCCTGGTTGTCGGTGCGCGGCGTGCCCTTCCACCCGGACGGCAGGTCCGAGGCCTGCAGCACCAGCCCCTGCAGGTCGGCGGCCGGCGCGGACGAGCTCGGCGCCGACGAGGGCGCGCCGGGTGCTGACGACGGCGGCGTCGAGACGGGGGTCGAGGACGACGGACCCGATGCGGCCGAGCTCGCGGGCGGCGAGCTGGGCGCGCCCGCGCCGGAACCGGTGCCGCTGGTGGAGCTCGAACAGGCCGCGACGAGCGCGAGCGCGCCGGCGGCCGCGAGCTGCAGGCCGTGCCGCGGGCGTGGCCGACCGCGGCGGGGGACCGACGACGTCATCGGGCCATGACCACACGCCACGGGCGCACCGTGACGTCGAGCAGCCCGGACGCGACGGCGCGGTCGTCCTCGGTTGCGAGGCGGGTCGCCTCCTCGAGGTCGTCGACCTCGATGACGGTGATGCCGTCGCCCGAGCCGTCGTCGATCGGCCCGGCGGCGATGAGCTGGCCGGCGTCGACGCGGCGCTTGAGGAACGCGAAGTGCTCGGCGATGCCGGGCTGGTCGAAGACGCTCTCGCCGTCGGGGACGGCGGCGCCGGGTGTGTGCAGCAGGGCGAACCAGGACGTCATGGTGATGCCTCCTCGGTGACCGGTCGTGCCGGGCACGGCCGGTGTGCTGGGTCGGAGCAGTGTGATGGCGTCGGTGACGGCGGCGGCCGCGGTGCCCACCCTGCCAGACTGGTTCCATGTCCGATGCGCCGATCTCCGCCGAGCTGTTCCGCCGTGCCCAGGCCGTCATCCCGGGCGGTGTGAACTCGCCGGTGCGGGCGTTCCGGGCGGTCGGTGGCACACCGCGGTTCATGGTGAGCGGGCGCGGGCCCTACCTCGTCGACGCCGACGGCGTGCAGTACGTCGACCTCGTCTCGTCGTGGGGGCCGATGATCCTCGGCCATGCCCACCCGGCCGTCGTGTCCGCTGTGCAGGAGGCCGCGGCGTCCGGCCTGTCGTTCGGCACGCCGACGGAGCGCGAGGTCGAGCTGGCCGAGGAGATCATCGGACGCATCGCGCCGGTGCAGCAGGTGCGGCTGGTCAACTCGGGGACCGAGGCGACGATGTCGGCGATCCGGCTCGCCCGCGGCTTCACCGGGCGCCAGCGGGTCATCAAGTTCGCCGGTTGCTACCACGGCCACGTCGACGCGCTGCTGGCCGCCGCCGGCTCGGGCGTCGTGACGCTCGGCCTGCCGGACACCCCCGGCGTCACCGGTGCCCAGACTGCCGAGACCATCGTGCTGCCCTACAACGATCTGGATGCCGTGCGCGCCTGCTTCGCCGAGTACGGCGACCAGATCGCGTGCGTCATCACCGAGGCGGCTGCGGGCAACATGGGCGCGGTGCCGCCGCACGAGGGGTTCAACGCCGGCCTGCGCGAGATCACCCGCGAGCACGGCGCGCTGCTGATCATGGACGAGGTGATGACCGGCTTCCGCGTGACGCGCGCCGGTTGGTACGGCCTCGACCCGGTCGACGCCGACCTCTTCACCTACGGCAAGGTCATGTCGGGCGGGCTGCCGGCCGCCGCCTTCGGTGGCCGCGCGGACGTCATGGCGCGGCTCGCACCGGCCGGCCCGGTCTACCAGGCCGGCACGCTGTCGGGGAACCCGGTCGCCGTCGCCGCCGGGCTCGCGACGCTGCGCACCGCCGACGCCGAGACCTACGCGGCGCTCGACCGCCACGCCGAGACGATCGGCAAGCTGGCGAGCGACGCGCTGACCGAGGCGGGCGTAGCGCATCGGCTGCAGTACGCCGGATCGATGTTCTCGATCTTCTTCACCGCCGACCCGGTCACCGACTTCGCCGGCGCGCAGGCGGCCGAGACGTTCCGCTACCGCCCCTTCTTCCACGCGATGCTCGACGCCGGCGTCTATCTGCCGCCGTCGGCGTTCGAGGCCTGGTTCGTCAACGCCGCGCTCGACGACGAGGCCATCGGTCGCATCGCCGACGCCCTGCCCGTCGCAGCCCGGGCCGCCGCGGCGGCGGAGCCGGACGCGCCGGTGGCGCCGTCGATGGCCTGACCCGCGCACGTAGCCCCCGGTGCGGCCCATCTGCCGCCTCGGACGTGGGCCGCACCAGGGGTCCGGCGGGGTCATCCGACGCCGCGCGCGGCCGCGGCGACGAGCGTCGCCAGCGCGGCGTCGTCGCCCTTGACGGTGAGCGACCCGAGGCCGCGCCGCCCCCAGAGCCAGACCGCGAGCTCCTCGGCCCGCCCGCGCACCTCGACGTCCGCGCCGCCCGTGGCCGGCGCGTCGGCGAGCCGCGCGAACGGCTCACCCGCATAGGTGCGGCTCGTGTCGGGGCTGGTGCCACCCCATCGGCCGGTGCGCACCCACCAGGCGTCGCCGGTGTCGGTGGCGCGGACGCACACGAGCCCGGGGTCGTCCACCTGCCCGGCCCACGGCGGCACCTCGCCGAGCACGTGCGTCAGCAGCACCGTGATGCCGTCGGCGGCCAGTGCGGGATCGACCGGGCTCACCTGATCGGTGATCCACTCGGCGTCCAGTCGGTGCACCATCGCCTCGTGCGCCTGGAAGCGGCGCGGGAAGGCGACGGTGCCGTCGGCGGCCCACGTCCAGATCGGGGTGTCCGGCGGCGTGCTGCGCAGCGCGTCGACCAGCTCGGCGGTCGCCCGGCCGGACAGCGCGAGCAGCTCGGCCCAGTCGTCCGGGCGCGCCGGGCGGGCCGCGTCCGCCTCGTCGGGCGCCTGCAGCCGCCGGGCGACGACCCGCGCCCAGAACGACTGCACCTCGATCAGGTGCCAGAGCAGGTCGGCGGCCGTCCAGTCCGGACACGACGGCACCCGCGCGGCGGGGTCGACGGCGCGCAGCGCGGCGCGGAAGCGGTCGGACTCGGTGACGACGGCGGCGAGGTGATCCACGGCGCGGAGGCTACGACCGACCACCGACAACATCCCCGCCCCGATCACGAACCCCCTGGTGTGGCCCATTCCCCGCCCCGGAAACGGGCCACACCGGGGGGTTCGAGGTGTCTGGGACGATGGGCGCCGTGACGACGACGGTCCATCTGCTGCGCCACGGCGAGGTCTTCAACCCCGACGGCGTGCTCTACGGCCGGCTGCCCGGCTTCCGGCTCAGCGACCTCGGCGTCGAGCAGGCGAAGCTCGCGGCGCAGTGGTTCACCGGTAAGGATGTCGGCCTGCTGGTCGCGTCCCCGCTGCAGCGCGCCCAGGAGACTGCCGTCCCGCTCGCCGAGGTGACCGGGCTGCCGATCACGACCGATGACCGGCTCGTCGAGGCCGCCAACAACCTCGAGGGACGCCAGGTGGCGGGGGGCAAGAACCTGTTCCGCGACCCGCGGATGTGGGTGAACTACCGCAACCCGTTCCGGCCCTCGTGGGGCGAGCCGTATCAGGAGATCGCCGACCGCATGCTCGCCGCCGTGCGGGCCGCGGCCGCCGCCACCCCGCACGGCGACGCGGTGTGCGTCAGCCACCAGCTGCCGATCGTCATGGCCGCGCGGGCGGCGCTCGGGCAGCACCTGTTCCACGACCCGCGGCGCCGCCGGTGCGCGCTGGCCTCGGTGACCTCGCTCGTGCTCGACGGCGACCGCGTCACCGAGGTGCACTACGTCGAACCGGCCGCGGTGCTGCCGTCCGGGCACGGCACCGGCGCCTGACCGCGACGGGCCGCCGGCCGCCCGGCGCCGAACCCGTGCAGTAGGTAACGAGGGCTGAGGGTCACAGGCGCACGGCTCCGTCGTCCAGCACACTGGAGGGGATGAAAGCCGTGCGCGCGTGCCTACTGACCGTGCTGTGCGCCGTCCTGTCGCTGACGGCCTGCACGGGGTCGAACGCTGTCGACCAGACGGCCGGCGGCGACTTCCGGTTCGTGACGCTGAACCCCGTCGGGAAGACGATCCCCGAGGGCTCGCGCAAGAAGGCCGCGGACATCAGCGGCACGCTGCTCGACGGCGGGACGTACCAGCTGTCGGAGGCCGCGGGCAAGGTCGTCGTCCTCAACTTCTGGGCGTCGTGGTGCGGACCGTGCCAGGTCGAGTCGCCGCAGTACGACCTGATGTACCGGCAGAACCGCGACAAGGGCATCACCTTTGTCGGCATCGACATCAAGGACGACAAGAGCTCGGCGCAGTCCTTCGTGCATGACTTCAAGATCACCTACCCGATCCTGTACGACGAGCCGGGACGCACGGCGCTCGAGCTGGGGCACCTGCCGACCGGGGGCCTGCCCGTCACGATGGTGCTCGACAAGCAGCACCGGGTCGCCGCGGTCTACGCGCAGAAGCTCACCGCCGGTGACCTGCAGCCCGTGCTCGACCGCCTCGCGCAGGAGCAGTGACGGTGCTGCTCGCGTCCTCGCTCGGCGACACGGTGACCAGCGGCCCGCTGCTCGCGGCCGCCGGCGTCGCGGCGCTGGTGGGCGTGGTCGGCTTCCTGTCGCCGTGCGTGCTGCCGCTCGTGCCGGGCTACCTGTCCTACGTCGCGGGGCTCTCGGGGGCGGGGCAGCGGCCCTCGCAGAAGCGGATGGTCGCCGGCGCCGCACTGTTCGTGCTCGGCTTCTCGGTCATCTTCGTCGCGCAGGGCGCGCTGTTCGGGGCGCTGGGCGAGTCGATCAACTCGCACCGCACCACGATCGAGCGCGTGCTCGGCGTCGTCACGATCCTGATGGGGCTGGTGTTCCTGGGCTTCATCAGCGCGGCGCAGCGCGAGTTCAAGGTGCACAAAGTGCCCGCGGCGGGCCTGCTCGGCGCGCCGCTGCTCGGAGCAGCGTTCGGGCTGGCGTGGTCGCCGTGCCTGACCCCGACGTTCGGGGCGGTCTACTCGCTGTCCTACACGCAGGGGACGCTCGGGCGGGGCGCCTTCCTCACCGCCTGCTACTGCCACGGCCTCGGCATCCCCTTCCTGCTCGTCGCGCTCGGGTTCGGCTGGATGTCGAGCGCCCTGGCCTTCCTGCGCCGGCACATGGGCGCGGTGTCGCGGGTCGGCGGTGTGCTGCTCGTGCTCATCGGGGTGCTGCTCGTGACCGGGCAGTGGGACCACTGGATGAACGAGCTGCGGGCGAACGTCGGCGACAGTGCGGGGGTCTCCATATGACCCGCGTGCTCGTGCCGGTGCGGCAGGCGTGGCGCACGCTGACGTCGATGCGCACGGCGCTCGTGCTGCTGTTCCTGCTCGCGCTCGCGGCGGTGCCCGGCTCACTGTTGCCTCAACGCCCGTTGAACCCGGACAAGACGACGGCGTACATCAAGTCGCACGGTGCCTGGGGGCGGTTCCTCGACAGCATCGGCGCCTTCGACGTCTTCGGCTCGATCTGGTTCTCGGCGATCTACCTGCTGCTGTTCGTGTCGCTGATCGGCTGCCTCGTGCCGCGCATCGGGGTGCACGCCCGGGCGCTGCGCCGCGCGCCGCTCGCCGCGCCGAAGAACCTCGACCGCCTGCCCGAGCACGCCTCGTTCACCACCGGTGGCGACCCCGCGACCTACGCCGACGCGGCCCGCGCGGTGCTCGGCCGGCGGTGGCGGGTCGTGCGGCGGCAGGACGCGTCCGGGGCGGTCACCCTGTCGGCCGAGAAGGGCTACAGCCGCGAGACCGGCAACCTGCTGTTCCACGTCGCGCTGCTCGTGTCGCTGGTGCTCATCGCGATCGGCCGGCTCTACAGCTACCAGGGCAGCCGCATCGTCGTGGCCGGGCCCGACAACGGCTTCTGCAACGCGATCATCAACTACGACTCGTGGAAGCCCGGACGCTTCGCCGCCGAGGGCAAGATCGCGCCGGCGCCGTTCTGCATCGACGAGGTCTCGAAGTTCACCGCCGACTACACGCCCACCGGCGAGCCCGAGCAGTTCAAGGCCGACATCGTCTACAGCCGCACGCCGAACGCCACGCCGCAGCGCGGGGCGATCACGGTGAACCACCCGCTGCGGCTCGAGGGCGACCGCGTCTACCTCATCGGCCACGGCTTCGCGCCCGAGGTCACGATCCGCATGCCGGACGGCTCGGTGCAGCACAAGACCGCGGTCTTCGCCCCGACCAACGCCTCGACCCTCTACAGCGAGGGTGTCGTCAAGGCGCAGGGCAAGGAGGCCGCGAAGCAGGACGTCGGCCTGCAGGGCTTCTTCGCGCCGACCCCGCAGGAGACGTCGCCCGGTGTCTTCACGTCCACCTCGCCGAAGGTCGACGACCCGGTGCTCGGCCTGTTCGTCTACGTCGGCGACCTCAACACCAATGGCCTGCCGCAGTCGGTGTACACGCTGGACACCTCGAAGATGAAGCGGGTCGGCGCGGTGAACCTACGGATCGGGCAGTCGAAGACCTTCGCGAACGGCGTCAGCGTCACCTTCGACGGCTGGCAGCCGTGGGTGTCGTTGCAGGTGTCCCACGACCCGGTGCAGGGCTACCTGCTGTTCAGCGCGCTGGCGATGGTGCTCGGCCTGCTGGCCTCGCTCGGGGTGCGCCGCCGCCGGGTCTGGCTGCGGATGACCGGCGACGGCGCCTCGCCTACGGTGGTGCAGGTGGGCGGCCTGGCCCGCAGCGACTCCGGCAACTTCACCGCGGAGTTCGAGGCGCTGCTCGACCGGCTGCGGGCGGCCGCGACGCCGTCCGGCGAACTGGTGACGACGGGCGGACGACCGTGAGGGCGTCCGGGCACGAAGTGATGCATGACGGGGCGCCGCGGGCACGCGGGCACCGACGGGGAACGAGGAGCTGAGTTGTCCGGCATCAACGGGTCGATGGCCCACCTGTCCGACACGCTGTTCACGACGGCGATCGCCGTGTACGCGCTCGCCGCGGTCGGGTTCACCGCCGAGTACTCCTTCGGACGCCGCGAGCTGCGCGCCGGGTCGAGGACGGTGCGCGCGCGCGAACTGGTCGGCGCCGGTGGCCCGCCGGTGAGCGAGCCGGTGGCACCTGCCGCACCGGTGTCGTCCGAGCGCGGGTCGTTCGGCGACCGCATCGGCCGCTTCTCGGTCGCGGTCGTCGTCATCGGCGCGATCGTGCACGCCGCCTCGATCGCGGTGCGTGGCATCGCCGTCGACGCCGTGCCGTGGTCGAACATGTACGAGTTCGCCAACGTCGCCGGCCTGGTCGGCGTGATCGCCTTCCTCGGCGTCGTGTGGAAGGCCCCCGGCATCCGCCGCCTCGGCGGCTTCATCCTGCTGCCGGCGATCGTGCTGATGTTCCTGGCGGGCACGGTCTGGTACTCGCAGGCCGCCCCGCTGGTGCCCGCCCTGCGGTCGTACTGGCTGGCCATCCACGTGACGCTCGCCGCCGTGAGCGAGGGCGCGCTCATGACCTCGGCCGTGCTCACCGTGCTGTATCTGATCAAGGCCCGCCACGACAAGAAGCCGGGCACGGGCACCCTCGCCCGCCTCGCCGAGCGGCTGCCCGCCGCGACCGCCCTCGACAAGGCCGCCTACCGGGTCGTCGCGTTCTCCTTCCCGCTCTACACGGTCGCCATCATCTGCGGCGCGATCTGGGCCGAGGCCGCCTGGGGTCGCTACTGGGGCTGGGACCCCAAGGAGACCTGGGCCTTCATCGTCTGGGTCGTCTACGCCGGCTACCTGCACGCCCGCGCCACGGCCGGGTGGAAGGGCAACAAGGCGGCCTACGTGAACCTGCTCGGGTTCTTCTCCATCACCTTCAACTTCCTCGTCGTCAACATCGTGGTCTCGGGCCTGCACTCGTACGCCGGCCTGTCCTGACCCGTGATCGACACCCGTTCGAGCCGCCGCTGACCGGCGCGGCCGGGTGATCAGGTGAGGTCGTAGACGGTCGTGCCGCCGATGGTGGTCGCGGTGAAGTGCGCCGTGACCCACTGCTGGATGGCGTAGGCCGTCGACGTGCTCGCCGAGGTCGAGCCGATGAAGCCGCTGCTGTTCAGCACGTAGTAGTGCACCCGCTTCGCTGCGACGAGCGCCTGGAAGTCGGCCAGGCTGATCGCCGGATCCGTGCCGTTGTAGCCGCCGAGCGCCATGACCGACGTGCCGGACGCAAGCTCGAGCGACGCCGCCTCGTTGTCGCTCGTCGTGGCGGCCGACCACGTCGTGCCGGCGCTGCGCAGGGCCGTCGCCAGCGCGCGGTCGGCGGTTCTCGCCCCACCGAGGCCGCCCGGCCCGCCGGCCCCGCCAGCCCCCCCCCCGCCCGGGCCCCCCCCCCGGC
>NZ_JBQCEE010000317.1:0-26422 GCF_051960575.1 Jatrophihabitans sp. | reverse complement strand
CACCCACCAGCAGGTGCTGGCCGCGCTGCGCGCACCGGCGCCGGCCGAGGGGTGACATGCCGTCGACCTGGCTGACCGTCGTCGCGTGGGCGGCGCTCGCGCTCGCGTTCGCCTGCCTCGCCGTCATCGCCGCCGACATCTGGGTCGCCCGTCACCGCCAGCCCATGCGGGTGATGGAGGCGGTGTGGCCGGTGACCGCCCTCTACCTCGGCCCCGCCGCGGTCTGGGGCTACTGGCGGTTCGGGCGCACCCGGAGCCGTCGGTGGCTGCGGGCGCACGGACGCGACGAACCACCCGAGGCGCCGCGCTGGGCGTCCGTGGCCACCGGCGTCAGCCACTGCGGCGCCGGCTGCACGCTCGGCGACATCATCGCCGAGTTCGCCGTCTTCGGGCTCGGCCTCACCATCGCCGGCCAGGCGCTGCTGGCCGAGTACATCGGCGACTACGTGCTCGCGGTGGCACTCGGGCTTGTCTTCCAGTTCTTCGCGATCGCCCCGATGCGAGGCCTCGGCGTGCGCGACGGCCTCATCGCGGCGGCGAAGGCCGACATCCTGTCGCTCACCGCCTTCGAGGTCGGCCTGTTCGGCTGGATGGCCCTGATGTCGCTGGTCTTCTTCCCCGCGCCGCACCACCTGCACCCCGACTCGCCCGTCTACTGGTTCCTCATGCAGGTCGGCATGGTCATCGGGTTCGCGACGGCGTGGCCGATGAACGTGTGGTTGATCCGCCGCGGCATCAAGGAAGCGATGTGATCGACGGCGGCACCCTGACATGCCGCGGTCCATGGTGAGGCAAGCTGGGTCGGTGACCGAGTATCGATCGCAGGGCGACCTCGCCGTCGCCACCACGCTGCAGGACTTCGTCCGCGACGAGGCGTTGCCCGGATCAGGGCTCGACGAGGCCGCCTTCTGGCACGGCGTCGAGCGGATCATCGCCGACTTCACGCCGCGGAACCGAGCGCTGCTGGCGCGGCGCGACGGGCTGCAGACGACGCTGGACGACTGGCATCTCGCCAACCCGGGGCCGGTACGCGACCAGGCGGCGTACATGGCGATGCTGCGCCGGATCGGGTACCTCGTCGACGAGCCGGCCGACTTCCGGATCGGCACGGAGCACGTCGACGCCGAGGTCGCCGTGCAGGCCGGCCCGCAACTCGTCGTCCCACTGCTCAACGCGCGGTTCGCGATCAACGCCGCCAACGCCAGGTGGGGTTCGCTCTACGACGCGCTCTACGGCACGGACGTGATCCCGGAGACCGAGGGCCGCGAGCGGGGCGGGTCGTACAACGCACGTCGAGGCGCCGCGGTGATCGCGTGGGCGCGGGCGTTCCTGGACGAGCACTTCCCGCTCGCCGTCGGCAGCCATCGCGACGCGACCGCCTACGCCATCGACGGTTCCGCGCTCACGGTCGCGCTCGGTGACACCACGACGACGCTGGCCGACCCGCGGCAGTACGTCGGTCACCGTGGTGACGCCGCGGATCCCGAGGCCGTCCTGCTCGTGCACCACGGGCTGCATGTCGAGATCCAGCTCGACCGCGCCGACCCGATCGGCCGCGACGACGCCGCCGGCGTGAAGGACCTGCTGCTCGAGGCCGCGGTCTCGACGATCATGGACCTCGAGGACTCGGTGGCCGCCGTCGACGCCGAGGACAAGGTCGCCGGATACCGCAACTGGCTGCAGCTGAACCAGGGCACGCTCAGCGCGCCGGTCGACAAGGACGGCTCGACCTTCACCCGCCGCCTGCACCCCGATCGGCGGTACGAAGGGCCGGACGGCCCGTTCGAGCTGCCCGGCCGGTCGCTGCTGTTCGTCCGGCAGGTCGGCCACCTGATGACGACCGATGCCGTGCGGTGGCGCGGCGAACCGGTGCCCGAGGGCATCCTCGACGCGATCATGACGGCGCTCGGCAGCTTGGTCGACCTGCAGGGACGCGGCTCGCTGCGCAACTCGCGCGCCGGCTCGATGTACGCGGTGAAGCCGAAGATGCACGGGCCGGACGAGGTCGCGTTCACCGACGACCTCTTCGCGGCGGTGGAGGAGTTGCTCGGCCTGCCCCGCGCCACCATCAAGCTCGGGATCATGGACGAGGAGCGGCGGACGTCGGCCAACCTGAAGGCCTGCATCCACGCCGCACGCGATCGGATCGCGTTCATCAACACCGGCTTCCTCGACCGCACCGGCGACGAACTGCACACCTCGATGCGCGGCGACGCGATGGTGCGGAAGGCCGACATGCGGTCGACGGCGTGGATCGCCGCCTACGAGGACCAGAACGTCGACATCGGGCTGGCCTGCGGGCTGCAGGGACGCGCCCAGATCGGCAAGGGCATGTGGCCGATGCCGGACGCGATGGCGGCGATGCTCGAGCAGAAGATCGGCCACCCGCGCGCCGGCGCCTCGTGCGCGTGGGTGCCGTCGCCGACGGCGGCGACCCTGCACGCCGTGCACTACCACCGCGTCGACGTCGCGGCGCGCCAGCGCGAGCTGGCCGGCGGTCGGCGCTCGACGCTCGAGGAGCTGCTGACGATCCCGTTCGCGACGGCCGGCGAGCGTACGGCATGGACCGACGCCGACCGGACCGCCGAGCTCGAGAACAACCTGCAGGGCATCCTCGGCTACGTGAAGCGCTGGGTCGACGACGGTGTCGGCTGCTCGAAGGTGCCGGACATCCACGGCGTCGCGCTCATGGAGGACCGCGCCACCTGCCGCATCTCGGCCCAGCACGTCGCCAACTGGCTGACCCACGGCGTCGTCAGCGAGGCGGAGGTCGAGGCGGCGCTGCGTCGCATGGCCGACGTGGTCGACGCGCAGAACGCCGGGCCGGGCTACCGGCCGATGGGCCCGTCGTACGACGGTGAGGCGTTCGCCGCCGCGCGCGAGCTGGTGCTGGAAGGCCTGTCGCAACCCTCGGGCTACACCGAGCCGATCCTGCACCGCCGCCGTCGCGCCCTGAAGTCCCGCCTCAACGGAGCCGCCTCATGACCGTCACACTCGCCGCAGCCCGCGCGATCATCGCCGGCGCCTTCGCCGCCGGCCACGACGCCGGCTACAAGCCGCTCACCGTCGTGGTGCTCGACGCCGGCGGCCACGTCGTCGCCGTCGAGCGCCAGGACGGGTCGAGCACCAAGCGGTTCGAGATCGCGCACGCCAAGGCGCACGGCGCGATCGCCTTCGGCATGGGATCGCGCGCCCTCATGGCGCGGGCCGAGCAGTCGCCGCCGTTCATCGCCGCGGCCACGCACGCGGTCGGCGCGCTCATCCCGGCGCCCGGGGGCGTGCTGGTCAAGGACGGCGACGGCACCCTGCTCGGCGCCGTCGGCGTCTCCGGCGACGTGTCCGACAACGACGAGGCCGCGGCGCTCGCCGGCATCGCCGCCGCGGGGTTCACCGGCGTCGTCGACTGATCAGTCGAAGGACGCGCCGTCGAAGTCGGCCGGCGTGTACGCCCGCGGTTCGACGAGCACCATCCAGTTGCCGGAGTTGTCGCGCATCAGGGCCTCGACGCCGTACGGGCGGTCGGCCGGCTCCTGCAGGAACTCCACCCCCTTGGCGCTGAACTCCTCGAAGGTCTTGCGGCAGTCGTCGACGTGCAGCCCGACCCCGGGCAGACCGCCCGCCGCCTGCGCCCGCTGCATCGCCTGCACCAGATCGTCCGACATCGGCGGGCCGGGGATGGCCAGGTGCAGGATGAGCTCCGGCTGGCTGGGATGACCGACGGTGACCCAGCGGTAGTCGGGGCCGAGCCGGATGTCGTCCCGCGGCTCGAAGCCGAGGACGTCGGTGTAGAAGGCGAGTGACTCGTCGAGGTCCTTGACGAACACGGAGACCAGACTGACGTTGGTGATCATGCCTGGAACCGTAGGGGTCACGGGCGTCGAGGTGCTTCTCCTGGATTGCGGAGCTCGACGAGGCCCGCCATGAAGACGTAGCAGCCCGGGATCATCGGCGTGCCGAGCGAGAGGTAGCGCCGCTGGAAGGCGCTCGGGGTCTCGCCCGTGAGCTCGGTGAACCTCGCGCTGAACGAGCCGAGCGACGAGTAGCCGACGGCGTGGCACACCTCGGTGACCGTGAGGTTGGTGGTGCGCAGCAGGTCCTGCGCCCGCTCGATGCGTCGCTCGCCGAGATACGCGGCGGGCGTGCGGCCGTACACCCGCGCGAAGCTGCGCAGGAAGTGGTACTTGCTCAGCCGCGCGATCGCGGCGAGCGCGTCGAGGTCGGTGGGCTCGGCGAAGTGGCGGTCGAGGTGGTCGCGCGCGCGGCGGAGGTGGACGAGCACGTCACCCGGCACCCGCACCTCCGACACAGCGAGAGGGTAGTGGCGTCCGCGGCCGGACGACATCTGGCGGGTTGTCACG
Organism: Jatrophihabitans sp.; assembly: GCF_051960575.1. GTDB lineage: Bacteria > Actinomycetota > Actinomycetes > Mycobacteriales > Jatrophihabitantaceae > JBQCEE01. Next base: position 22,064 of record NZ_JBQCEE010000317.1, on the reverse strand, counting down.
CTGCGTGTCGGATGCTTGACGCTGGCTTCGCGGAACTTTCGGCACAGTCGTGACAAGTGGGCGGGGGCGCCTGACGATCCGCGGGGGACGCGGGGGTCCCCGCCTGCGTCAGCTCCCGGGGATGATCCGCGAAGACAGCATGAAGGTCCTCGATCGACGGGACGAAGGACCGTTGGCCGGTGACCCGCGCAGCCCGGATCCTGATCATGCCCGCAGCGGGGCCGTTCCCAGCGTCCGATGTCCCCCTCGGACGCACCGACCCGCGCTGCGCCGCACCAGGCGCCCCGGTCCCGCCACGGCCGGCTGATCCCTCGTCGGGACCGGGGCCCTGATCAGCCGCTCGCCGCCGCACGCTGCAGGATGGGCCGATGAGCAGCGATCTCGAGGTGCGTTCGTTCCACCCGTCGCCCGAGTCGTTCGTGTGGACGTTCGGCGGCGCGGCACCGCTCGCGCGGATCACGCCGGGCACCGTGCTCGAGCTCTTCACCGAGGACTGCTTCGCCGGCCGCGTGCGCACCACCAGCGACCTGGTCAGCGAGGTGTGCGAGGTCCCGTTCCTGAACCCGCAGACCGGTCCGTTCTACGTCGAGGGCGCCGAGCCCGGCGACACCGTCGCGGTGCACTTCGTGTCGATCGAGCCGGCGCGCGACTGGGGCGCGTCGACTACGGTGCCGCTGTTCGGCGCGCTCACCTCGACGCACACGACCGCGACGCTGCAGCCACCGTTGCCCGAGCGGGTGTGGATCTGGGACCTCGACCGCGCCGCGCGCCTGTGCCGCTTTCATGCTGCGGACAGCGACGTCCACGTCGACCTGCCGATGGACCCGATGCATGGCACCGTCGGCGTCGCGCCGGCCAACCTCGAGGTGCGGTCGGCGCTGGTGCCGGATGCCCACGGCGGCAACATGGACACCCCGGAGATGCGGGCCGGCGTCACCTGCTACCTCGGCGTGAACGTCGAGGGTGGCCTGGTCAGCATCGGTGACGGCCACGCGCGCCAGGGGGAGGGCGAGACGTGCGGCGTCGCGGTCGAGACGGCGATGAACAGCGTCGTGATCGTCGACCTGATCAAGGGCGTGCCGACGCCGTGGCCGCGGCTCGAGTCGGACGACCACCTCATGTCGACCGGGTCGGCGCGCCCGCTCGAGGACGCGTTCCGCATCGCGCAGCTCGACCTGGTGCAGTGGGTGGCGGCGAGCACGGGCATGTCCGAGCTGGACACCTACCAGCTGCTCTCGCAGGCCGTCGAGTCGCCGCTGGCCAACGTCTCCGACACCAACTACACCTCGGTGGCCAAGGTGCGGAAGGCGTTCCTGCCGGGCGGCACCGATCTGTACGGCACGCACGCCCGACTTCGCGCAATGGCGCGCGAATACCTCGGCACATCGCAGGGAGCCTGACCGATGCCCGTGTTGCATGTCCCCGCGTCCGGCGACGACCGCAACGATCTCGTCCGCACACCCAGCGGCGTGCTCGTCCCCGGCGACATCGACCCGTTCCACCGACGGCTGTTCCGCATCGGCGGGGACGAGCTCGTCGGCGACACCACGCAGACCTCGGGGATGACCCGGCGCGAGGCGATCAGTGGCAAGACGGTCGGGGCCAAGCATCTCTGGATGGGTCAGACCCACGTCGCGGCGTCCACGTCGTCGGCGAACCACCACCACGGCGCGTCCGAGACGGCGATCTACATCGTGTCGGGGCACCCGAGCTTCGTCTTCCTCGACGTGGACGGCGACGAGCCGGTCGAGCGGCGGGTGGACACCGGCCCCGGCGACTACATCTTCGTGCCGCCGTACGTGCCGCACCGCGAGGAGAACCCGGATCCCGAGCTCGAGGCGGTGGTGGTGATCGCGCGCACGACGCAGGAGGCGATCGTCGTCAACCTCGACGGCCTCGACTGGTCGGCCGTGCGCATCGGCGGGACAGGCGGCGACGCCTGACAGTCCACCTTCATCACCGCCGATGGTCTCGGCGTCAGAACGGTGGTGGCTCGCCGTCGTCGACCGGGGCGCGGAGCTTCCCTGGCAGCGGGGTGACGGCCGGCAGCACGAGGCGTGGCACGTCGACGTGATGACGCCGTCCGTGGGGGCTGATCCAGCAGTACGTGCGCGGGCCGGTGCGCACCAACCGCCAGCCGCGTTCGGTCTTGAGGCTGTGGTCGTGCGCGCAGCCCGGCGCGAGGTTCTCCTCGACGGTCGCACCGCCCTTCGCGGAGTCCTTCAGGTGGTCGATCTGGCACTGCAGAGCCGGACGCCGGCAGCCGGGGAAGATGCACCACCGGAACACCGTCTGGGTCCGCCGCCGCAGCGGGCGGCCCGGGAAGCGGGCTCCTGGGTCCTGCGCGATCCGCCGGTCGGCGGCGAACTGCGCGGCGAGATCGGCGAGCAGCGCCCGCCATCGCGGATCGACACCCTCGAGCAGTCCGCGTCGATCGACGGCGTGGGTGAGCCACTGCGACGGCAGGTGGATCTCGACCACCCCGTCCACGCGCGTCGCTGCGTCGTCGCAGCGGTCGGCGCCGGCGGGCATGGCGCGGCGCCGGGTGATGCCGTCGAACAGCAACCACCCGGCGTCGTCGTGCACGCCGAAGCGCCACTCGCAGCGCTGCTGCGCCGCGACGATCGCGCGCGCCACCGAGGCCGGCACCACGCCCCACCCGGCGACCTCGCCGGGTCGGTCGTCGAGCCCGAGCAGTGTGCCCAGCCCGATCATCACGTGCACCCCCGTCCGAGGCCGGGGCACCGGTGGGCGAGGCGGTCCGACGTCCGGCGCCGACGGAGGCGGGTCACCTGGACGCTGGGCACCGTGCTGCCCATGCTGACCGAGGTGCCCGTGCCCACACGCGTCGTCCTCGCATGGCGACGACGGGTCGTCCGCGTCCTCGACGCACGCCGTCACACCGACGCCGGTCGCCGCAGCCGTGGTTCCGCCGCTCGGTTCCCCGGCCGAGGGGGCGTCAGGTTCGACGCTGTCAGGTTCGACGCTGTCAGAGTCGACGCTGTCAGGATCGACATTGACGGGGCGCCGGTCGTGGCCCGCGTCCGCCCGCGCGGCTTCGGCACCCGCATCGCTGCCGGCCTCGAGTCCCGGCGTCTGGGGTGCAGGGCGACGAGTTCGGCGACGAGCTGCTCGCGAGTCCAGCCGTTCCAGCGCTGGTCGAGCAGGCCGACGAAGAGGTCGGCGCGCAGCCGGTCCATGGACGCGTCAGCACCGGCACGTTTCGCAGCGCGGGCAACTGCATCGAGGTTCGCGTAGGCGGCGGCGGTCTGGTCGGCAGGCAGCCCGGAGGCGACCACGACCGCCGACCCGTCGTCGGCCAAGTAGGCGACGACCTTCCGGTCGCGCAGTGCGTTGCGGTAGCGGCGTTCGGCCCACCCGGGGTCGGCCTCCATCGCCGGCCCGCCTGACCCGATCGATCAGACCCGTCGCGGTCACCCGGTGCGCATCGCCGGGGGTGGCGTCGACGACCTCGGCCGCGTGCTTGGGTGCGAGATCCCAGCAGTGCTGGGCGTAGACCATCGCGCGACGTCGGTCGATCCGTCCGGTGCGCAGCGCCTCGGCGACGGTGGGCAGCTCGGCGAGCACCGCTGCCGTCTCGATCTCGACCCGAGCGGCGGCTCGGCTCAGCATCAGGGCGGCGCGGATCTCGTCGGCGGCCAGCTCGAGCAGTTGGTCGGGCCGCAGCGGTTCCTTGCCGTGCAGCGGCATCGGATCGCGCCGTGCGAGCTCGGCCATGGCCGCCCACACCCGAGACTGCGCATGCGCGAGCTGCCTGGACTCGAGCACGATCAGCTCGACGAGGTCTGGGTCGTCGACCGACCCGAGATCCAGCGGCTCGAGCAGCGCGCCGAGCGCGCTGCCGAGCGTCGCCTCGTCCGCACCTCTCGGCAGCCGCCCGTCGCTGGTCATGCCCGAAGGCTAGGACGACCCTCTGACAGGAACGTTCGAAAAATGGCGCCACCCGAGAAGATCTTGAAAGAGATTTCGAAGCACAGGCGCGCGTCATCCGACTTGCACCCTCGGCGCGCCGACGATTGACTGTGCCATCGGTCAATGGCAACGATTGGATGGGGTGCACGTGGACCGCTTGTCGGAACTGCTTCGCGGCGACCTGCCGACGTCCATCGAGGCACTCCCGGACGCGACGCGCGATCGGCTCGCCGACCAGATCGAAGCGGCCCGACACACCCAGGCGGCGCGGATCGCGGAGGCGACGCAGACCGCGGTCGACGGCGTGCCGCTGCCGGTGCGCGGTGTCGTGCGCAAGGCGCTGCTCGGATGAGCAGCCCGCAGATCGGACGCATCGCGCGCCTGCTCGGCGTCGAGGCGCACGAGGTGCACGGTCTCGACCACCTCGCCGACGACGAGCTGCGCCGGCTGCACGACGCGATCAGTGCGGCGATCTTCGCCCGCTACGAGCAGCGCTTCGCCCGCATCGCCGGACTGTCGAAGGCCCTGCCCGGCGCGATGGTCGGCAAGCTGGCCGAGCGCTTCCTCCCACCGACACTCGGCGCGCGCTGCGCCGAGATGCTCGAGCCGGCCAAGGCACGGGAATTGGTCAGCAAGGTGTCGGTGCGGTACCTCGCCGACCTGACCCTCGCGCTGAACCCGACCCGGTCGGAGCCGGTGGTGCGTGCGATCCCGGCCCAGCACATCGGTCCGGTGGCCCGCGAACTGTTCGCACGCGGCGAGTACGCAGCGATGGCCGAGTTCGCCGGCACCGTGAACCGCGACGCGCTCGAGGCGGCGCTCGACGTCGCGACGGCCGACGACCTGCTGACCATCGTGCCGCTGCTCGTCTGGAACCAAACGATCGACGAGGTCGTCGACCGACTGCCGGACGCCAAGGTCGCCGAACTGGTCCGCGACATCGTGGCCAGCGAGCGCTGGCAGGACGCCGGGCGGCTCATCGAGCGGTTGCATCCGGCCAAGGCCGCCGACCTCGTCGGGCGGGTGCCCATCGACGCGCTCGTGCGCTTCGCGACCGAACTGGAACCCGAGCGGCTGGGGCCGGTCGTGGCCGCGATCCGGCCGGAGACCGTCGGCGAGGTGGTCCGCGCCCTGTTCGACCGTCAGGAGTACGCCGCCACGGCCCGCTTCGTGGGCTTCGCGCCCGCCGCGTCGATCCGGGCCGCCCTCGACGTGGCCACCGCACACGATCTGCTGACGATCGTGCCGCTGCTCGAGTGGAACGACGCCATCGACGAGGTCGTCGACAACCTGTCGGACACCACCATCGCCGACCTGGTGCGCGACATCGTGGCCAGCGAGCGTTGGCAGGACGCCGGCCGGTTGATCGAGCGGCTGCATCCGGCCAAGGCGGCCGACCTCGTCGGACGGATCCCGTCGGACACGATCGCCCAGCTGGTGGCCGAGCTCGACCCGGAGCGCGTCGCCGCCGTGGTGACCGCCGTGCCGCTCGACCTGATCGACGGCGTCATCGACGCGCTGCCGGACGAGCGGATCGACGCGCTGGTGCGCGACGTCGTCTCGACGAAGGCGTGGGACGAAGGCAACACCCTCGTCGAACGGCTGCCGGCCGCAGTGCTCGACCGCGCGCTCGACCGTGCTGATGCCGTCGGCGACGACATCATGGCCGAGTTCCGTGCCGCGGCGGCACGAGGGGACCTCAGGCCGGCCGCGGTCGCCCTGCTCGAGCGCGCCGAGCAGCGTCGCACGGGCGCGGAGGCACGTCCGACGGCGTAGCGGTGGTGTGCCTCAGGCGGGGCGGTCGGTGAAACCGACGTCCTTGTGGCTGCCGTCGCAGAGCGGCTTGTTCTTCGACGCGCCGCAGCGGCACAGGGTGACCCGGTTGCGCGTCTCGAGCACGGTGCCGTCGCTGCGCTCGATCCGCACGCCGCCGGTGACCCACAGCGGCCCGTCCTCGACGACGCCGACGGCCGGACGCAGGTCGGGCTCGACGTCCTCGCCGTCCGGTGTGAGGCGATAGGTCAGTGCGCCGGACGGGCAGCGCTCGACCATTGCCATCACCTGGGCGCGCACCGTCGTGTCGTCGGTCGCCGAGCCGTCCATCATGTCCCAGACGTTGGTGAGGCGGTTGCCGCAGAAGCCGGCGTGCTCACACAGCGAGCGGTCGTCGGCGACGGTGATGCCGGTGCCCTCCATCGTGCTCGACCGCTCGGCGTAGGTCGTGGTCGGCGCCGTCTCGGTGCCGTCGAAGCCGATCCTGCTGTGGGTGCCGTCGCAGAACGGCTTGTTGGCCGAGTGCCCGCAACGGCACAGCGCGTACACGTCGCGGGTCTCGATGCGGTCGGTCGTCTGCCACGTCAGCGGCTCGCCGTGCTCGGAGTGCACCTCGCGCCGACGTACCAGCGGGGTGTCGCGCACCAGGTAGGGGCCGTCGGCCGAGACGCGGACGCCGGGGAGGTGCTGCTCGTCGCTCATGGGGTTCCTTCGCGTGCACAGGTTGAGAGGGGATCTTCCGCGAACCTATGCGTGTGCCCCCGCACGCCGCAACGGACGCGCGGTGCGCCGGTCCCGTCCACGTTCTAGAGTGCGGCCATGCCGAGCGACGTGGTGTTGAAGACGATGAACGCGGTGCATCGCGCCGCCCTGAAGCTGACCGGGAACCGGATCGGCGCACAGTTCGGCGGCATGCCGTCGCTCGAGCTGACCACGATCGGTCGCAAGAGCGGACAACCACGGTCGGTGATGCTGACCTGCCCGCTGCGCGAGGGCGACAACTACGTCGTCGTGGCGTCGCGCGGCGGTGACGACATCCACCCGGCCTGGTTCCTGAACCTGCGCGACAACCCGTCGGTGCAGGTGCGCGTCGTCGGCGAGGCGACCCGTCCCATGCACGCCCGCATCGCGTCCGCCGAGGAGCGTGCCCGCATGTGGCCGCTCATCACGCAGAAGTACAAGAACTACGCCGGCTACCAGAAACGGACGTCGCGCGAGATCCCGCTCGTCGTGCTCGAGCCGGTCGCGTAGACGCCGCCCGAGCGGCACCGGCGCCGGCGGTCGGTCAGCGCCGGCGGACCAGCCAGTCGCCCTTCGCCGTGGAGGGGTCGACGACCCGGCCCGCGACGACGACCTCCGCCTCGCCCGCGGCGACGAGCCGGCGGGCGGCGCGGCGGGCCGGCTCGAGCAGATCGCGCCAGGCCTCGCCGCCGACCGAGCGCGCGGCGTCCTGCGGGTCGGCCGTGGCGCCGCGGCGGGGGAGTGCTGCCCGCAACGCCGCCTCGAGTTCGGCGTCGACGTCGGTCACGCCGCGGCGACGGCAGGCCGTGCTGCAGTAGCGCACGGCGTCCCAGTCACGCTCCCACTTCTTGCGCCATTCGAAGCGGCGACCGCACGACGCGCAGGTCTTGCTGGGTCGTCCGGCCATGCCACGACGGTACCGACCGGCCGGCGGTTCAACCGGTGTTGAGGGCGCTGATCGAGTGGCCGTGCGCCTTGCAGGGCGAGTTCACGGCGCGACGCAGCTCGAGCGGTGCGCGCGTCGGCTCGGCCAGCTGCAACAGCTGCACGGCGCGATCGACCCACTGCTTGTAGTCGGTGTCGATGCCGGCGACGTCGGCGGCGGTGCGCAGGGTGCCGATCTCGGCCTCGCGCTCGCGCCGGTTCACGCCGATGGCCACGCCGGCCGCGGTGCACCCGGCCGTCCACGCCGCGTCCACGCCGGGCAGTTGCGCCTCGACCTGGCTCTTCGAGCACGCACCGGCAGCGCCGAGCGCCAGCGTCAGCAGGCCGAGGGACGCCACGCGTCGGAACCGGCGCATCGCACACCTCCGCGGGCCACACCGTTCGTCGGACGCAGCGTAACGACGGCGGCGCGCGGACAGAAGCCGCCGCCACGACGCTCGAAGGGACGCGACGGCCGGCTTCAGTCCTGTTGATCTCTGCCGATGGTCCGGTGAAGGTCGCGACGACGGTCGGGCCCAGCCGACGGAGGTCGTCATGCGCACGGTCACCCAGCGGGCGGCCGCCGGGCTCGCGCTGGTCTGTCTGCTCTTCACCGCCGCCGTGGCCGCTGTGGGGCTCACCGCGGTGTTCGGCGTGCGGGCAAACACCCGCGTGGCGAACGACATCGCCACCGACGAGCTGACCACCAGCGTCGCGACCGCCGACCTTGGCCGGTTGCTCGACCACGCGGTCGTCGCGGCACAGAGCATCCTCTTCGACGACCCGAGCACGTCAGCAGCGGCCTTGGGAACGCTCGAGGACGACCTGCTGCCGCAGCTCGAGACCGGGGTCGCGGGGCTGGTCACCCTGCACGCCGGCGACCCGGCGGCGGAGCAGGCCGGCGTGCGGCACTTCGCGACGGACTGGCGGCAGTTGCGCGTCGTGCTCAACGGGGTGCGTCCGACACCCGACAAGGCACTCGTGGAGGCGGAGGTGCGCTCGCTCGACGCCGCGTACCAGCCCCTCGACGACGAGATCGGGCGGCTCCTCGCGAAGGAGCAGCAGGACGCTGCCACCGGACGCGCCGAGACGGCGGCGTCCGCCGGCGACACGACGGTCACCGTCGCGATCGCGGTCGGCCTCGTCGCGCTGGGTGCCGTCGCCGTCGCCTGGTGGGGACGCCGAGCCCTGCGCCGGGCCATCGAGCCGACGCAGGAACAGGTCGAGTTCGGCGAGACGCTGCAGCTGGCCAAGGACGAGGACGAGACGCGCCGCCTGTTGCAGCGCTATCTCGAGCGCAGCATCCCCGACAGCACCGCCGTGGTGCTGAACCGCAACAACAGCGCGGACCGGCTCGAGGCGATGACCGCGCTGCCACCCGGCTCGCCCCTGGTGCGCAGCCTGCGCAACGCCGAGCCTGACGCCTGCCTCGCCATCCGGTCGGGCAAGGCGCATCGCGAGGTCGAGGGCCGTGAGGCACTGATGGCCTGTGCCGTCTGCTCCGGATGCGACGGCAACGCCATCTGCACGCCGCTCACCGTCGGCGGCGAGGTGATCGGCTCGGTGCTCACCAATCGCGCCGCCCGCTACGACGACCAGGACGCGCGGCGACTGCGCGACTCGATCGCCCAGGCAGCGCCCGTGCTCGCGAACCTCCGCAACCTCGCGCTCGCCGAGTTCCGCGCGGCGACCGACTCACTCACCGGCCTGCCGAACAAGCGGGCGGTGGCCGACACGATCAAGCGCATGTTCGCCCAGGCCACGCGGACGCATGCGGACCTGTCACTGCTCATGCTCGACATCGACCACTTCAAGCGGATCAACGACACCTTCGGTCACGCCGTCGGCGACCTCGCCCTCGCCAACGTCGGCGCGGCGATCCGCTCGGCGCTGCGGGCCACCGACTTCGCCGGCCGGAACGGGGGCGAGGAGTTCTGCATCGTCCTTCCGGACACGTCGTCCGACGCCGCCCTCGAGCTCGCCGAGAAGGTACGCGCCGCGATCGCCGAGATCGCGGTTCCGGGCGTCGACGTGCGGATCACCGCCAGCATCGGGCTGGCGACCTTCCCGCTGCACGCCGGCTCGCCCGAACGGCTCGAGCGGCTCGCCGACAGTGCGCTCTACCTTGCGAAGCGGTCCGGCCGCGACCGCACCGAGATCGTCCGCGTCGACGACGGCGAGACCCCCGCCGCGACCGACGGCGCGGCGGCGGTGTCGCTGCGGCGCACCACCGCGCCGCACGTCGCGCACAGCGCCGAGGTGCAGCGCCGGTCGGACCACGCGGCCCGCTGAGGCGGGGGCCGACCTCGCTCAGCCGCGCCCGGCCAGCCAGTCACGCACCTGGGCGGCGAGTTCCGGTGCACGCAGCGCCTCGTCGGCGAGCGACGGGTCGAGCAGGATGGCGCGGAAGACCGTGTGCACGGTGACGCCGTGGCCGGGCCGGTGCTCGAGACGGATCTCGTCCCCGGCACCCACGTCCCCCTCGGTCACGATGCGCAGGTACGCACCGGGGCGGGCGGCCCGGGCGAAGGTCTTGACGAAGCCGGGCTCGCCGAGCCGCGCGGCGAGCTTGAAGCAGGGCGTGCGCGGCTGCGACACCTCGAACACCGCCGTGCCGACGCGCCACCGCTCGCCGATGACGGCGGCGGAGAGGTCGATGCCGGCCGTCGTCAAATTCTCGCCGAACGGGGCCGCGCCCAGGTCGCGTCCGAGCTCCGCCTGCCAGCGGGCGGTGTCCTCGCTCGCGTACGCGTACACGGCCTTGTCCGGGCCGCCGTGGACGCTGCGGTCGGCCTGGTCGTCGCCGTCGAGGTTGACGCCGCGCACGCCGACCCGGCCCTCGACGGGCGTCTTGACGATGGCCGACAGCACCGGTCGGCCCGTCGAGGCCAGCGGTGCCGGGCGTCCGACGTTGACGGTGACGACCGTGCCCATGACACTCCCTCGACCCGCGGAGGCGTCAGCGTAGCCGAGGCCGGACCCCGCCGCCTTTGGGTCGTTCGCCCCTGTGCGAAACGGGTCGGAAGTGGGAATCGTGGGCGCATGGTGTCCTCCGCGCCCGCCGTGCTCGCGAGTGCGCGCGACCTCGACGACCCGCTCCGCGACGTCCGGGTGCTCGTGGTCGACGACACGCCCGAGGTGCGCGCCCTCTGGGTGCTCATGCTCGAGCGCTACGAGCAGATCCAGGTCGTCGGTCAGGCCGGCGACGGGCTGGCCGGCATCGAGGCGGCGCGCCGCACCCAGCCCGACCTGGTGCTGCTCGACGTCGCGATGCCCGTGATGACCGGGCTCGAGGCGCTGCCGCGCATCCGCGCCGAGGCGCCGCACTGCCGTGTCGTCATGGTCTCGGGTCTCACGGTCGACCGGCTCGGCGAGCAGGCCCACGAGGCGGGCGCCGCGGCGTACATCCAGAAGGGCACCGCCCCGGCGCAGATGATGTCCGTCGTCGGCGAGGTGCTCGGCCGTCCGCTGGTGCGACGCGCGCGGCGACGCACCGAGACTTGATTCATTCCAGATAACCGACTAAGACTGGCCCTATGGCCGGCACGTCGGGATTCGAGCGTCAGCTCCGCGACGCCGGCCTGCGGGTGACCCAGCCGCGGCTCGCCGTGTTGGCCGCGCTGCATGCCCGCCCGCACGCCGACACCGACTCGGTGATCACCGCCGTGCGGGACGAGCACGGCGACGTGAGCGTCCAGGCGGTGTACGACGTGCTGCGGGCGCTCACCGAGGCGGGCATCGTCCGTCGCATCCAGCCGACCGGGTCGGTGGCCCGGTACGAGACGCGCGTCGGCGACAACCACCACCACGTGGTGTGCCGGTCGTGCGGGTCCATCGCCGACGTCGACTGCGCCGTCGGTGAGGTTCCGTGTCTCACCGCGGCCGACGACCACGGCTTCGTCATCGACGAGGCCGAGGTCATCTACTGGGGCCGGTGCCCCGGCTGCAGTCAGTAACGAACATCCGAGCAAGCGCGAGAAGGAGAGAGGACCCCGTGTCCGAGAGCGAAAACCCGGTCATCGACACCCCGAAGCCGGAGGGGACCCGTCCGCGCACGATCCAGGACTGGTGGCCCAACCAGCTCGACCTGCGGCCGCTGAACCCGAACAAGCCCGACCCGTACGGCGCCGAGTACGACTACAAGCAGGCCTTCGCCGAGGTCGACGTCGAGCAGCTCAAGGCCGACGTCATGGCGATCATGACCGACTCGCAGGACTGGTGGCCGGCCGACTTCGGGCACTACGGCGGCCTGTTCATCCGCATGAGCTGGCACGCGGCCGGCACCTACCGCATCGAGGACGGCCGCGGTGGCGGTGGCCAGGGCGCGCAGCGCTTCGCGCCGCTGAACAGCTGGCCGGACAACGCCAACCTCGACAAGGCCCGCCGCCTGCTCTGGCCGGTCAAGAAGAAGTACGGCAGCAAGGTCAGCTGGGCCGACCTGCTCGTCTTCGCCGGCAACGTCGCGATCGAGTCGATGGGCCTGCCGACCTTCGGCTTCGGCTTCGGCCGCCCCGACATCTTCGAGCCGGACGAGATCTACTGGGGCCCCGAGGACAGCTGGCTCGGCGACGAGCGCTACAGCGGTGACCGCGACCTCGCGAACCCGCTCGGCGCCGTGCAGATGGGCCTGATCTACGTCAACCCCGAGGGCCCGAACGGCGAGCCCGACCCGCTCAAAGCCGCGCGCGACATCCGCGAGACCTTCGGCCGCATGGCCATGAACGACGAGGAGACGGTCGCCCTCATCGCCGGTGGCCACACCTTCGGCAAGACCCACGGCGCCGCGTCCGCCGAGTACGTCGGCCCCGAGCCCGAGGGCGCCCCGATCGAGGCGCAGGGTCTGGGCTGGAAGAACACGTACGGCACCGGCAAGGGTGCCGACACGATCACCAGCGGGCTCGAGGTCACCTGGACCACGACGCCGGTGCAGTGGTCGAACGGCTACTTCGAGAACCTCTTCCGCTACGAGTGGGAGCTCGAGAAGAGCCCGGCCGGCGCGTGGCAGTGGGTGGCCAAGGACGCCGAGGCGATCATCCCCGGCCCGACCCCGGACAGCCCGAAGCGCAAGCCGACGATGCTGACCACCGACCTCGCGCTGCGTGAGGACCCGATCTACGGCCCGATCTCGCGTCGCTTCTACGAGCACCCGGACGAGTTCGGCCTGGCGTTCGCGAAGGCCTGGTACAAGCTGCTGCACCGCGACATGGGCCCGCTGTCGCGCTACCTCGGGCCGTGGGTGGCCGAGCCGCAGCTCTGGCAGGACCCGGTGCCGGCGGCGACCACGCCGCTGCTCGGCGACGCCGAGGTCGCCGACCTCAAGCAGCGCCTGCTGGGGTCGGGGCTGACCACCCAGCAGCTGGTCAGCACGGCGTGGGCGTCCGCGTCGAGCTTCCGCAAGACCGACAAGCGCGGTGGCGCCAACGGCGGCCGGCTGCGCCTCGAGCCGCAGCGCAACTGGGCCGTCAACAACCCGGCCGAGCTCGCGACGGTGCTGCCGGTGTACGAGCGGGTGCAGCAGGAGGCGAAGGACGCCGGCCTCACGGTGTCGCTGGCCGACCTGTACGTGCTCGGCGGCGCCGCAGCGATCGAGCAGGCTGCGCGGGCCGGTGGCGTCGAGGTGACCGTGCCGTTCTCGCCCGGCCGCACCGACGCCTCGCAGGACCAGACCGACGTCGAGTCGTTCGCCGTGCTCGAGCCGAAGGCCGACGGCTTCCGCAACGTCGGCCGCGAAGGCGACAAGGTCTCGCCCGAGACGCGCCTGGTCGACCGCGCCTACATGCTCGACCTGACAGCGCCGGACATGACGGTGCTCGTCGGCGGTCTGCGCGCGCTCGGGGTGACCCGTGACAACCTCGGCGTGTTCACCGAGCGTCCGGGTGTGCTGACGAACGACTTCTTCGTCAACCTGCTCGACGGCGGCACCGAGTGGAAGGCCTCGGCCTCGAGCGAGGGCGTCTTCGAGATCCGCGACCTCGCGTCCGGGTCGGTGAAGTACACCGCGACGGCGGTCGACCTGATCTTCGGTTCGAACTCGCAGCTGCGGGCGCTCGCCGAGGTCTATGCCGCCGACGACGCGCAGGAGAAGTTCGTGCGCGATTTCGTGACGGCGTGGGTGAAGGTCATGGACAACGACCGGTTCGACCTGCGATGAGGTCATTCGCGCACTGAGACATCCCGAGGCCCGGGTCGGTCACCGCCGTGTTGGCGGGTCCGGCCCGGGCCTCGGTGCGTCTGGAATTGTGCGGCGGGCGCCGACGACAATCGCTGCCGAAATGATCGCTACGCCTGTTGAGGCGCGGCCGATCGATGACGGAATGTCAGGCGTTCGCGGCGCGATACGCGTCGATGATCGACGACGCGATACGGCCGCGCTCGGACACCTCGTGCCCGTTCGCCCGAGCCCATTCGCGCACGGCCTGCAGATCGTGCTTGGCGGCACCGGTGCTGCGTCCGCGCCGGGCCGGCCCGCGCGACTTCGCCGACGCCGGACGCGCCACCTGCAGGTACGGCGCCAACGCCTTCTCGAAAGCGTTCGCGTTCTTCTTGCTCAAATCGATCTCGTAGGACTTGCCATCCCAGGTGAAAGCGACCGTGCGGTCGGCCTTGGTCCCGTCGATGTCATCGGTCATCTCGACGATCGTGATTGTCTTCTTCGCCATGGGGTTAGTGATACCACAACCACCCATGATTTCCGGGGTTGCGTTTCGGCATCGGTCAGGAAAGTGACGGGTGCTGCATTTCGGGACGAATTCACGACGGCCGTTGCGACGCGCGCGCCGCCCCGTGGTTGCATAGCACCCGTGAGCCAGCCGCTGTCCGCCGCCGACCGTTCGGCCATCACGGCCGAACAGGGCCCCGTCAACATGACGATGGGCGCGGTCGTCCTGCTCGAGGACGGCCCGGGTCTCGACTACGACGCGGTCTGCCGCCGCATCATGGAACGCATCCACCTGGTCCCGCGCTACCGGCAGCGGCTGCAGGAACCGACCGTCGCGGTGCGCGCCCAGAAGCCGAACGACTTCCTGTTCCACTCGTGGGTGGCCGACGAGAACTTCGAGGTCGGGATGCACGTGCGGCTCGGTGCATTGCCCGCGCCCGCGGGCGAACGGGAATTGGCCGACTATGTCGCGCGCGAATTCTCGCGACGGCTCGATCGCTCGCGCTCGCCGTGGGAGATCCACCTGATCCGCGGTCTCGACGGCGGCCGCGCGGCGATGATCTTGAAGATGCATCACGCGCTCGTCGACGGATTGGCCGCACTCGGGATCGGCATGGTGCTGTTCGACGCCGAGCCGCACCCGCCCGTCGTCGAGGCCGTCCCGGCGTCCGAGGCACGGTCGGGGATGGCGTTGCACCGCTATCTCGCCCGGCTCGCGACGAATTCCGCGACGCGGCCGGCGCGGTTGCTGTGGGGCGCGGCCGACCGCTACCTCAGCGCACCGACCGCGGTCGAGGGCGACCTGCGTCGCGCGCGCGATGTCGTGGCCGCCATGGTGCGCAATCGTGCAGCGGCGCCGATGCTGCCGTTCAACCGCACCATCACCGCCAACCGCAGCTACGCGCTGGGCGCGACACCGTTCGCCCCGCTGCGCAGCGTCGGCAAGGCGGCCGGCGGGACGGTGAACGACGCGGTGCTGGCGGCCGTGTGCGGCATGCTCGACCGCTACCTGGCCGCCGCGGGCGTCGACCCGACCGGGCTGGCCGGCGATCCCGTCGCGCTCGTCCCGGTCAGCGTGCGTCGTCCGGACGAGGAGGGCGGCAACCGCATCTCGATCGTCTTCGTCGACCTGCCCGTGCGCGAACGCGACCCGATGCGGCGCATCCAGCTGATCAACGAGCGCACCCGTCGGCTGCGCGGCTCGGCCGAGGTCATCGCCGGCGCGCTGATCGTCAGCTCGATCGGCTTCGTGCCCCCGCTGGTGACCTCGGCGATCTCGTCCGCGCCGAGCCTGCCGAAGGTGCCGGCCCTGCCGAAGGTGCCGACGAAGGTGGCGAACCTGTCGAAGGTCGCAGGGCTGCCGCGTCGCGAGCCGGCACCGGCCCGGGTGCCGAACAACCTGGTGGTGTCGAACATCCCGGGCCCGCAGGTGCCGCTCTACTTCAACGGGACGCTGGTGCTGGGCGCCCACCCGGTGGTGCCGCTCAACCCGGCCAATCAGGGCATCAACGTCGGCGTCTTCAGCTACAACCACGGCTTCTACTGGGGCATCACCGCCGACCGCGCGCTGCAGCCGTCGATCGACGTCGCGGCCGACGCGCTGCGTGCGGCGATCGACGAACTGGTGGCGCTGGCGCCGAGGGGCTGACCCGGCCGCGTCTCAGCGGGTGTCGACAGCGCCGGCCACGAGGTGCCCGAGGCCGACGAGGTCGATCACGAGTCGGGCGGGCGTGCCGGCGGGCGCCCACAGCCGCAGCCGGCCACCCGCCCGCACGATCTCGTACAGGGCGCGCACGCCGGTGCTGGCGAGATGGGTGACGCCCGCGAGGTCGAGGGTCAGCGGTGCCTCGCCGCCGCGGGCCGCGCCGAGGACGGCGGCGGTGAAGCGCTCGACGGTCGCGAGATCGATCGGCCCGCTGACGGTCAGCGTGCCGCCGAGCGAGTCGCTGCCGACCGTCGCCGTGAACGGCACGTCCCCGGCGCGGGGGAGACCCGAGCCGGTGACCGGGTCGACGGCGGCGGGACGTGACAGGTGCCGCTCGAACTGGACGGTCGTGCCGTGCTCGGCGCGCTCGATGTCGAGGCGGTCGCTCACCGCGCGGATCAGGGCCAGCCCGCGGCCGCGGGTCGCCTCACCGAGCACCGGGTCGGTCCAGCGTCCCTGGTCGGTGACGCAGCAGTGGACCGCCGACGTCGGGCGCAGCGTGACGTCGAGCCGGATCGGGGCGTCGATGCCGGGGGAGGTCGGGTCGTCGGGATCGTGGCCGTGGGCGTGCTCGATCGCGTTGGCCAGCGCCTCGCTGACGGCGAGCTGCACCTCGTAGACCGTGTCACCGTCGGCGCCGAGGCTCGACAGCCACTCGCCGAGCACGCGCCGCGCGCGGGCGAGCTGGTCGGGTGACGACGGCAGCAGCAGTTCGACCGGCTCGACCGGTTCGGCGCGCAGTTCGGCGGCGAGCACCGTGACGTCGTCGGCGTAGCCCGAGCGGGTGAGCACCTCGACGGTCTGGTCGGTGATGCGCTCGGCCGCCGAGCCCGGGGCGCCCGCGGGCAGCATCTGGTTCTCGGCCGCGCCGACCGCGACGTGCAGCAGTTCGTCGTGGCCGTCGGCGAGCGTGCGGCCCGGGCGCTCGACCAGGCCGTCGGTGAACAGCACGAGCACGTCGCCGCTGGTGAGCCGCGCGGTGCCGACCGTGACCGGCTCGTCGGCGGCCGCGGTGCCGAGGGGCGCCCCGCCGGTCGGCGCGAGGTAGCCGGCGTCAGCCTCCGGGCGGATCACGAGCGGCGGCGGGTGGGCCAGGGTCACGTAGCGCAGCTCGCCCGACACCTGGTCGAGCAGGGCGATGCAGAGCGTCGTGGCCCGCATGCTGCGGTGCCGGCCCGCGAACGCGTCCAGGCGCCGGACGATCTCGTCGAGCGGGCGCCCCGTCTCGAGCAGTTCGAGCAGCACGGCGCGCAGCTGACCCATCGCGGCCGACGCCTCGAGGCCGTGGCCGACGACGTCGCCGACGACGAGCGCCAGCCACCGGTCGTCGACGGGGACGGCCTCGAACCAGTCGCCGCCGGCCGCCTGCTCGCTGGCGGCGACGAGATAGCGCGCGGACACCGTTGTGCGCGGCAGCACCGGCACGCCGGCGGGCAGCAGCGCGCGCTGCAGCGCGCCGATCTCGGCCCGGGCCTGGGCGTAGCGCCGCTCGCTCGCGGCGGCGTGGGCGTCGGCCGCCTGGCGCGCGCGCACCATGTCCGTCACCACGTTGCCGGTGGTGATCACCCCGCGCAGTGAGCCGTCGGCGTTGCGCCACGGCGCGGCGGCGAAGTTGGCGAACATCTCGACCGGTTCGGGCAGCTCGGGGTGCCGCAGCTGCACCCGCCACTCGGAGGCCTCGGCCGGCTCGCCGGTGGCGTGCACCCGCTCGACGAGGTCGACGATGCGCTGCGACTCGAACTCAGGCAGCGCCTCGCGCAGCGGCAGGCCGACGAACTCGCGGTCGCCGACGATGGCCAGGGCGGCGTCGTTGGCCAGCACACACCGGAGGTCGGCGCCCTCGTAGACCGCGATGAAGCTCGGGAACTGGCGCACGATCTCGGCGAGGTCGCCGTGGTGCGGCGGCCCGCCGTGGCTGTTCACGCGGCCCTCACGATCGCAAGCTACCCATTCCGACGTCGATCCCACGCGCCCCGGTGCTGCGCTTGATCGACATCATGGCACGAGGGCGACCTCGAGCAGTTGTTCGTAGCGGCGCGCGACCAGGCTTCGGGGCGCGTAGTGCGGCACCGGCGCGCGGTGCACGGCCATCTGCTCGACGAGCGACTGCGACGGGATCACGATCGGCGCGACGTCGCCGCGGCGCTGGGGCAGTTCGGCGACGATCTGGCGGTGCAGGCTCTTGCGGGCGTCGACCATCGAGAAGAAGCCGAGCAGCCTCGGCCGCCGTTTGGTGCCGGCGATGAACTCGGTGAGCTGGTCGAGGGTGCGCATCGACAGCGTCGTCGGGATCAGCGGGCTCAACACGGTGTCGGCGGCGCGCAGCACGTTCTCCGACACCAGCGAGACGCTGGGCGGGCAGTCGAGCACGACGAGGTCGTAGTCGTCGGCGAGGCCGTCGAGCACCCTGTTGATCCGCCGGGTCGAGTGCTTGGCGTCGTCGAGCATCAGATCCATGTGCCGGTAGGTGAAGTCGGCCGGCAGCAGGTCGAGGTGCTCGAAGTCGGTGGCCTTGATGTTGGCCGCGACCGCCTTGGGGTCCTTGAGCACACGCTCGCCACCGCCCTTGACCTTCGGCTTGACCCGGAAGATGTAGGTGGCCGCCGCCTGGGGGTCGAGGTCCCACAGCAGGGTGCGGGCGCCGCCGCGCGCGGCGAGGTAGGCAAGGTTGACGGCGCTCGTGGTCTTCCCGACGCCGCCCTTGATGTTGTAGAGCGCGAGCCGCTTCACGGGGCGGCGCCGAGGGCGGCGAGGTGCTCGCGCATCGGCCCGCCGGTGAGGCGCCGGAGCTGCAGCGGCAGGGCGAGGCGGGCGGACGCTTCGTGCGCGCCGATGCGGTCGCGGGCGGCACCGAGCGCGAGCAGCGTGGCCACCGGCGCGTGCCGGATCACCAGCCGGCCCGCGAGCGCGGTGAGCTGCTGCCGCTGCATGCGCGCCTCGGCGACGTCGTCGAGACAGCGGCGCACACCGGCGAGCGAGCGCAGCAGCTCGCGGTGCGGCGGCCGGGGCACGACCGAGGCGTAGGCATCGAGCAGCACGGTGAGATCGTGCGTCAGGCCGGCGAGCTCGTGCAGCCGTTCGGCGGACGCGCCGGAGTCGAGACCGTCGGCAGCGGCGACCAGGCGGTCGTGGACGGCGGTGGCCCGGGCGACGGCGAACCGGTGCGTGTCGACGCCGGGCAGGTCGGGTTCGTCGACGCCGCGCAGCAGCTGGCGCCACTCGGCGAACAGGTCGCGTGCGCGGGGGGAGAGCAGCGCGTCGCGCAGCCCGCGCCAGGCCGGGCGTCGTGCCCGGGCGAGTGCGGCGCGCGCCTCGGCGAGCGGATCGCCGTCGTCGTCGAGCCCGGCGAGGTCGAGGCGCCCGTGGCCCGAGAGCTCGAGCACGGTGCGGTCGAGGTCGTGCACCGTGGCGGCGCACTGCTCGAGCCAGGCGAAGTCGGCGGCGAAGTCGTGCTGGTGCCCGGGCAGCAGGTGCGCGCCGAGCGCGAGCAGGGAGCGCGTCGCCGCCAGCACGGTGCGCAGGTCGGTGACGTACTCGGTGTCGAGGTCGGCGAGCACGCCGGGGCGCGCCCGCTCGGCGACGTCGAGCCACCGGGTCAGCACGGCGACGAGCGAGACGACCGCCGGGGCGCCCGGGTCGAGGGTGATCGGGCTCGCCGGCAGTTCACCCGGGACGAAGCCGGCCTTCGCCAGCGCGACGACGACGGCCGAGGTGCCCGGGTCGGTGGCGGGCACGGCGTCACGCAACAGGTTCGTGCAGCGCGCGGCGTCGCGCTCGTACCCGCGCAGCGGCGTGACGACGACCCGCAGCGGCAGGCTCGCGGGGGACGCCCCGGCCAGCCGTTGCTGGTCGATGTGCAGCCGCACCCGCGTCTTCTGTTCGCGGTCGAGCAGGCGCAGGGCCAGCGACTGGACGTCGACCTCGACCAGCGGCAGCAGGGCGCGCACGCCGACGGCCGGCTCGATGCGGCGGCGCACCGGCGACTCGGGCAGGCGGTCGAGGCGCGCGGGCCAGGCCTTCCGCGGCGACGGTGCGCTGAGCGTCTCGTCCGGGGCGTCGAGGTGGAGGTGGGCGTCGCGGCCGCGGCGGGCGTCGCGCAACGCCATGTCGGCGCGGTGCAACCGCCAGTCGGCCGTGTCGAGACAGGTCCAGCGCCCGGACGCAGGCTGCTCGGCGACGACGTCGAAGCGACCGGAGAGCACCTGGTAGACCTGCCCCGGGTCGACGACGGCGTCGAACAACAGCTCGCGGGGTTGCACGGTGGTCCTTCTCGGTTCGAGGGAAGTCGACCGTATCGCGACGCGCGGCTTTCCGGACGGTGAACCGCCGACGGACCGCACGTGCCCATCACCGGTTGTTCAACGACGCGCCGGGACAAGATGGGCATCCGGACGCTCGCACTGGCGACCGTCGGGGTGTGCGCATCGCCTTGATCGCCGAGACGTTCACCCCAGCCGTCAACGGCGTCGTGAACTCCGTCCTGCAGACCGCCGACAACCTCGCCCGCCGCGGGCACACGCCCGTCGTGGTCGCGCCGAGCGGCACCGACTACAACAGCCGTTGTGGCGCTCGCATCCGGGTGGTGCGCATGCCGTCGATGACGCTGCCGGGTTACCGCCAGCTCGCGGTCGCCCGCCCGCTGCTCGACCTGGCGCCGGTGTTCGACCGCATTCGTCCGGATGTGGTGCATCTGGCCTCGCCGGCCGTGCTCGGGGCCGCCGCGGTGAGGGCCGCCGACGAGTGCGGCCTGCCCACCGTCGCCGTCTACCAGACCGATCTCGCCGCCTTCGCGCGCCGCTACGGGCTGGCGCCGGCGACGCCGTGGGTCTGGGCGCATCTGCGGCGGCTGCACAACGCGGCCGACCTGACCCTCGTGCCTTCCAGCGCGTCGCAGCAGCAGTTGGCGCGGCACGGCATCGGGCCGCTCGCGCGCTGGGGGCGGGGCGTCGACACGCAGCTGTTCACGCCGCGTCGCGCCGATGCCGACTGGCGGTCGTCGGTGGGTGGCGGGCGGCTCGTGGTCGGTTTCGTCGGCCGGCTCGCGCCCGAGAAGCGGGTTCACCTGCTCGCAGGCGTCAGCCGACTGCCCGGCGTGCAGCTCGTGGTGGTGGGCGACGGGCCGACGCGGGCGTCGCTCGAGCGACTCATGCCGGACGCCACCTTCACCGGTCAGCTCGTCGGGCGTGACCTCGCACGGGTGATGGCGTCGCTCGACCTGCTCGTGCACCCGGGCGCCGACGAGACGTTCTGCCAGGTGGTGCAGGAGGCGCTGTGCTCCGGCGTCCCCGTCGTCGCAGCCGCGTCCGGCGGACCGCTCGACCTGGTGACCGACGGCCGAACCGGACGGTTCTGGCGCGGCGACGACGTGGCCCACCTCGAGACGATCGTGGCCGCGCTGCGCGACGACCGGCCTACGCTGGCGGCGATGGCCGCCCAGGCGCGTCCGTCGGTCGTCCACCGCACGTGGGGACGCATCACCGACGAACTGCTCGGCCACTACCGCGACGTCATCGATCGGCGCGATCGGCTGTCGGCGGCGTCGTGAGCCGCCCGATCGTCCAGGTGGCCACGTTCGTCGGGCCGCGCTCCGGCGGTATCCGCACCGTGCTGGGGCAGCTGGCCGCGGGCTACGCCGCTGCCGGGCACGAGGTCGTGCAGATCGTGCCGGGGCCGGCTCGTGCAGTGACTCCACATCCGTGGGGAGCACGCATCGAACTGCCCGGACGCCTCGTGCCGCGCACCGGCTACCGGCTGATGAGCGCACGCGCCGTCGCGCAGGAACTGCCTGCACTCGACCCCCTGCGGCTCGAGGTGCACGATCGAGGCACGCTGCGTGCGCTCGGCGGCTGGGCGCGCGAGCACGGTGTGCCATCGTGTGCCGTTTCGCACGAGCGGCTCGACCGGTTGATGGCGCAGTGGACGAACGGGCACGGCCCCGTCGACCGTGTGGCCGACCGCAGCAACCGTGCGCTGGCCGAGCAGTTCGACGCGATCGTCTGCACGACCCCGTGGGCGGCGGAGGAGTTCGATCGCCTCGCCATCGACAACCTGCACCAGGTACCGCTCGGCGTCGATGCTGCTGTGTTCCGTCCGGCCGCGGCGT
This sequence comes from Jatrophihabitans sp., assembly GCF_051960575.1. GTDB lineage: Bacteria > Actinomycetota > Actinomycetes > Mycobacteriales > Jatrophihabitantaceae > JBQCEE01. Next base: position 227 of record NZ_JBQCEE010000317.1, on the reverse strand, counting down.
CGGCGGCGTTGCGCGATCGGTGGGCACCGCAGGGTGAGGTGCTGCTCGCCCTGGCGACGCGGCTGTCGCCGGAGAAGCGGCCTGAGCTCGCCGTCGAGTGCGTCGCCGAGTTGGTGCGGCGCGGTGTCCCTGCGCGTCTGGTCGTCGCCGGCGACGGGCCGTTGCGTGGTCGGCTGCGACGGCTGACCTCCGCGCTGCCGGTGCGGCTGGTCGGGGACGTGCCCCAC
>NZ_JBQCEE010000316.1:0-7853 GCF_051960575.1 Jatrophihabitans sp. | reverse complement strand
GGCGGGACGGAAGAAGCCGCCGCAGTCGCCGCCTGCGGCGACCTGGCCGAAGACGCCGAGTGACAGCCGGGCCTGCTCCTCGACCGCGAAGTGGACGAGGTCGTGCGGCACTGTGGCCCAGCCGGGGGCGAGCCGCACCGGCACGTCGGGTCCGACGTCGTGGCGGCCGTCGCGGCGGACGCCGATGCGGTAGCTGCGACCGTCGATGCGCTCGAAGATCACCCGCATGTTCGAGACGGTATGCCCGCATGCAAGGCATTTGGAAGGGTCGGCGGCGTGGCGCGAGCCGATCACGGCCCGGGTGCGGCATCCGGGGTTCTGGCGCGGCGGGCCGCGACGGCGCCGGCCGCCACCGACGCGCCGATCGTGATGACCGCGCCGAGCAGGATGGCGCCGGCCTCGCCCGGGCGCAGCAGGTGCAGCGAGCCGCCGATGGTCGTCGCGGCGATCGGCACGCCGACCTGCGCGGCGGCGAGCGCGGCGAGCGGCAGCGGCTGGCCGAGGGCGCGGGCGGCCGCGTGCGCGAGTACGGCGCCGAGCCCGAGCGCGACGCCGAGCACCGCGGCCGAGGGGTGCACGCCGAGCTGCCGCAGGTCGACCGAGGCGCCGAGCCAGACGAAGAACAGCGGGCCGAAGAAGCCGTCGGCGACCGCGAAGAGCTGGCGGGCCAGCCGCCGCGGCTCGCCGATGCGCGCGATCGAGAGCCCGAGGGTGAAGCCGGCGAGCAGCACCGACACGTGCAGGCGCACGGCGACCGCCGCCAGCGCGAACAGGATGATGAGGTTGATGCGCAGCTCGAGGGCGAACTTGCGCTGCTCCGACAGCCGGTGCACCCGCCGCCGCACACCGCGCAGTTCGAGGTCGCGCAGCACCGCGAACAGCACCGCGGCGGACGCGATCACGACGACGCTGCCCAGGGCGGCACGTCCGGCATGGTGCGGGTCGATGACCAAGGGCAGGGCGACGATGCAGGCGGTGTCCGCGATCGCGACCTGCGCGATGAGGGGCAGCACGGCGTCACCGGTGAGTCCGATCGACTGCACGATCGGCAGCACGAGCGCGGCGGACGACGACGCGAACAGCACTGCGTACAGACCGCCGTGGTGCGTGCCGAACAGGGCTGCGACCAGGAAGCCGAGGCCGGCGGCGACCGCGCCGACCAGCAGCACGCGCACGACCCCGCCCCGCAGTGCGCCGAGCAGGCGTGCGTCGCGGGCCGGCACGTGCGACCCCGCGACGAACATGACGAGGGCGAAGCCGACCTGGCCGAGGAAGGTGAACGTGCGGTCGCCGGCGTGCAGCAGGCCGACCCCGGTGACGCCGAGCAGGCTGCCCGCGAGCAGCTCGCCCAGCACGACCGGCAGGCGCCAGGCCTCGCGGGCGCTCAGCAGCGGGCCGAGCAGCCCGGCGACGCCGATGACCGCGAGCGTCCCGAACCCCACGAGCAGGAGTATGCCGAGCCGGCTGCTCGCGAACCGTGCCCGTCACAAAACACGGACATAACGGACCCGATGTCATCCTGTCGGGGCGGTAACCAGCCGTACCAGTCGCTCGCGCCCGCAGGAGCTGCCGTGCCCGTCCCTCGCAAACCCCGAACCCTGCTCGCGCTGGCCGCGGCCGCGCTCGGCGTCGTCGCGCTCGTCGCGGCGCCCTCACCGGTAGGGGCCGCACCCCAGCCGCTGCTCGGCGGCGTCGTCGACCTCGGTTGCGCGAATCCCGCCAGCCGGCTGCTCGGCAAGCTGCTGCCCGCGGCGCACACGTCGGTCGCCGGTCAGCTCACCTGCTTCGCGAAGGCTCGCACCTTCGCCGGGCAGGCCGGCCCCGCCATCACGTCCGGCCCGGTCGGGTTGAAGCCGGCGGACATCCAGTCGGCGTACAAGCTCGCGGGGCTGTCGGCGTCGGGCCGCACGGTCGCGATCGTCGACGCCTACGACGACCCGAAGGCCGAGGCCGACCTCGCGGTCTACCGGAAGACGTTCGGTCTCCCGCCGTGCACCACGGCCAACGGCTGCTTCAAGAAGGTGAACCAGGCCGGCGCCGCCGGCCCGCTGCCGGCCGGTGACTACGGCTGGGCCACCGAGATCACCCTCGACCTGGACGCGGTCTCCGCCGCCTGCCCGAGCTGCTCGATCCTGCTCGTCGAGGCCAACTCGGCATCGATCGACGACCTCGGCACGGCGGTGAACACCGCGGCCCGGCTGGGTGCGTCCGCCATCTCGAACAGCTACGGCGGCAGCGAGGACGCGACGATCACCGCGACCGACCACTACTACAACCACCCGGGCATCGCGGTGACGGTCTCGTCCGGCGACTCGGGGTACGGCGTCGAGTACCCGGCGTCGTCGCCGTACGTCACCGGCGTGGGCGGCACGACGCTCACCAAGGCGAGCAACGCCCGCGGCTGGACGGAGGCCGCATGGTCGGGCGCCGGCAGCGGCTGCTCGGCGTACGAGCCGAAGCCGTCGTGGCAGCACGACAGCGGCTGTGCGAAGCGCACCGTGGCGGACGTGTCGGCCGACGCCGACCCGAACAGCGGCCTCGGCATCTACGACACCTACAACAGCTGTGGTAGCAGCGGGCTCTGCGACTTCCTGATCGGCCTGGGCGTCGTGCAGGGTCTGGACGGCTGGGCGCAGGTCGGCGGCACGTCGCTGGCGTCGCCGCTCGTCGCCTCGGTGGCGGCGCTGCACGGCGGCTCGTACAGCCCGTCGCTGCCGTACGCGAACACCGGCTCGCTGTTCGACGTGACGACCGGCTCGAACGGCTCGTGCGGCGGGTCGTACCTGTGCACCGCGCGCGCCGGCTACGACGGACCGACCGGTCTCGGCACCCCGAACGGCACCGGAGCCTTCTAGCTCGCGCATCCCAAGATCGGGTGACGGACCTCAAGATCAGGTGACGGCGAATTCGCCGTCACCCGATCGTCCGTTTCGTCACCCGCCGGTTCGACCCGTCACCCGTTCGCGTTTCCGTCACGAGTTGGCCGAGCCGCGGCGGCGGGCCTCGACAACGACGAACGACACCGCGCCGAGGACGAGGGCGGCGAGGCCGGTGAGGACGTCGGCGCCGGGGAGGGCGAAGGCGAGGACGACGCAGCCGACCAGGCCGAGCGCCGGGACGAACCGGTGCCGGGGCGCGGGGGAGAGCGTCCAGGCCGAGGCGTTCGCCACGGCGTAGTAGGTCAGCACGCCGAACGACGAGAAGCCGATCGCGTGCCGCAGGTCGAGGGTGGCGGCGAGCACGACGACGATCACCCCGAGCACGGCGACCGCCACCCGCGGGGTGCCGCCGTCGACCCGCCCGACCGGCCCCGGCAGGTACCCGTCGCGCGCCATCGCCAAGGACGTGCGCGAGACGCCGAGCAGCAGGGGGACCAGCGAGCCGGCCGCGGCGAGCGCCGCCCCGACCTGGACGATGGGCGCCGCGCCCGACCAGTCGCCGGCGCGCAGGGCGACACGCAGCGGCGCCGCCTGCCCGGCGACCGCCGCCGGTCCCACGGCCAGCAGCACGCTGACGAACACCGCCGCGTAGGTCACCACCGTCGTGCCGAGCGCGATGCGCACGGCCCGGCCGATCGTCCGCTCGGGGTCACGCACCTCCTCGCCCAGCGTCGCGATGCGGGCGTAGCCGGCGAAGGCGAAGAAAATCAGCCCCGCGGCGGTGAGCACGCCGTGCGCGCTGCCCCCGGGGAACGGGTGCAGGCGCGAGGCCGACGGTGATCCCGCGCCCAGGCACGCCACGACGACGAACGCCAGCGTCAGCAGCACCAGTGCCACGATCACCCGAGTGACCGCCGCCGACTTCTGCACCCCGCCCGCGTCGAGCGCGGCGGCCACGGTGACGATCGCCACCGCCGCGACGTGCGGGTGCGCCGGCCATGCGTACGCACCGAACGTCACCGCGATCGCGGCACAGCTCGCGGTCTTGCCGACCACGAACGCCCACCCGGCGAGGTGGCCCCAGAACGGGCCGAGCCGCTCGCGTCCGTAGACGTAGGTGCCGCCCGAGCGCGGGTACCGGGCCGCCAGCCGGGCCGACGAGTCGGCGTTGCAGTACGCCACGACGGCCGCCAGCACCAGGCTGATGAGCACCCCGGGCCCGGCCACCCGCGTCGCCGGCCCGAGGGAGGCGAAGACGCCGGCGCCGAGCATCGCGCCGAGGCCGACGACGACGGCGTCCTGGGTGCCGAGGCGGCGTTCGAGCACGGTCACGCCGACGACCCTGACATGCGCAGGTGAACACTGGACGCATGCCCTCGCTGCTCGTCGTGCACCACACCACGTCCCCGGCGACGCAGGAACTGCTCGAGGCCGCGCTGGCCGGCACGCGCGCCGAGGGCATCGAGGGGGTCACCGTCGAGGTGCGCGCCGCGCTCGCCGCGACCGCGTCGGACGTGCTCGCCGCCGACGGCTTCCTGCTCGGGACGCCGGTCAACATCGGCTACATCTCCGGCGCCCTCAAGCACTTCTTCGACCAGGTCTACTACCCGACGCTGACCGCGAAGGCCGGTGCGCCGTACGGCGCGTGGCTGCACGGCAACAACGACGCCACCGGTGCGCTGCGGGCGATCGAGTCGATCACGCAGGGGCTCGGCTGGCAGCGCGTCGCCGCGCCGGTCGTCGTCACGGGCGCGATCGACAAGGACGCGCCCGAGGCCGTCTGGGAGCTCGCCGCCACCGTCGCCGCGCACCTCGCCTGATCGCCGGACGCCCCTGCGGAGGAACCGCCGAGTACCGTCGGAACGATGGCGACCGAAACACGGGCCCGCGCCGACGTCCGCCGGCGCGTGCTCCAGCAGGCCCAGCGCAACACGTTCCGTGCGTTCGAGCTCTACGCGCAGGGCGTCGGCCGCCGCGGCCGGATGAACCGGGTCGAGGTCGAGGGCATGCGCCGCATGCTCGAGTTCCAGCTCAGCCGGCCGATGTTCCGTCCCGACCCGTCGACCCGCCTCGAGCACGTCCGGGCCGACTTCACCGACGCCACCGGACGCCATGTTCGCGGCGAATGGGTCGAGCGTGAGGTCTCGACGCGCGGCGAGTGCGTGCTGCTGTACGTGCACGGCGGCGCGTTCGTGTCCGGTTCGCCGCGCTCGCACCGGGGGCTCACGTCCGAGCTCGCGCACCGCCTGCAGCGCTCGGTCTTCTCGGTCGACTACCGCCTCGCGCCCGAGCACCCGTTCCCTGCGGGCCCGGACGACGTGCTGCGCGCCTACGCGTGGCTGCTCGCGTCCGGCGTGCCGGCGGCGCGCATCGTCGTGGCGGGTGACTCGGCCGGCGGCCACCTCTCGCTCGGCCTCACCCCCCGCGCGCTGCGCGCCGGACTGCCCGCCCCTGCCGGCGTCGTCGCCTTCTCGCCGGTCGTCGACCCGACCATGCGCGTCAGCGAGCAGCGCGAGCGTGAACTCGGCCGGCGGCTGCCGGTCATCGACGCCCGCACCGGACGCGCGGCGATGAACTGCTTCTACCGCGGCGACGCCGAGCACTCGCCCGAGGTGCAGCTGCTGCTCGACGACCTCTCGGTCATGCCGCCGGTGCTGATCCAGTCGAGCGCGGACGAGATCCTCGCGGGCGACGCCGAGGCCTACATCGCCGCCCTGCACGCCGCGGGCGGCGCCGGCGACCTGCGCCTGTGGCCGCGCCAGACCCACGTGTTCCACATGGGCTTCCGCGTGTCGCGCTCGGCCCGCGAGGCTCTCGACGACGTCGAGACGTTCGTCGCGAAGGTCGCCCCCAGCCCCGCCGCCGCCGGCTGAGCGTCCCCCCCGGTATCCCCCCGCCCGCGTCCGGCGTCCCGGAAAATGAAGCCGCACCCAAGGTGGGAGTAACCCGGACCGCGTTGATCAAGCGACGTCAGCCGGCGGCGGCGCGGGCCACGGCGGCGACGGAGCGCGCCACGTCGTCGGCGTCGGTCGACCAGTTGCTCACCGAGATGCGCAGGACATCGCGTCCGCGCCAGCGCGAGCCGGACATCCAGGCGGCGCCGTCGGCGATGAGCCGGGCGGTGACCGCGCGGGTGCGCTCGTCGTCGCCGAACGCCAGGCAGACCTGCGTGTAGACGACGTCGTTGAGCACCTCGACGCCCGGTACGGCACCGATGCCCGCGGCCAGGTCGCGCGCCCGCGCGGCGAGCCCCTCGACGAGCCCGGCGACACCGCGGCGTCCGAGCGAGCGCAGCGCCGCCCACACCGGCACGCCGCGGGCACGGCGTGACAGTTCGGGCACGGTCTCGAGCGGATCACCCGCGGCGTCGGCGATGAGGTAGCTCGCGTGCACGCCCATCGCCCCGCGCAACGCCGCCGGGTCGCGGACGATCGCGATGCCGCAGTCGTACGGCACGTTCAGCGTCTTGTGCGCGTCGGTGGCCCACGAGTCCGCCCCCTCGACGCCGGCGGTGAGGTGCCGCAGCGACGGGGTGGCGGCGGCCCAGAGCCCGAACGCGCCGTCGACGTGCACCCACGCGCCGTGCTCGTGGGCGACGGCGATCGCCTCGGCCAGCGGGTCGAACGCGCCCGAGTGCAGGTTGCCCGCCTGCAGGCACACCAGGGTCGGCCCGTCGCCCGCGGCCAGCGCCGCCGCCAGCGCGTCGACGCGCAGCCGGCCCTGCTCGTCGGCCTCCACCGCCTGCGGGCGCCCGAGCCCGAGGTACCGCAGCGCGAGGTCGATCGTGTCGTGCCGCTCGGCGCCGACGAGCACCCGCGCGCGCGGCGCGCCCTGCAGCCCGTCGGCCTCGACGTCCCAGCCGGCGCGTGCGAGCACGGCGTGCCGCCCCGCGGCGAGCCCGGTGAAGTTGGCCATGGTCGCGCCGGTGACGAAGCCGACGTCGGCGGACGCGGGCAGCCCGAGCAGATCGAGCAGCCACGCTCCGGCGGCCTGCTCGATCGCCGCCGTCGCGGGCGTCGCGTAGCGCAGGCCGGTGTTCTGGTCCCACGCGCTGGTCAGCCAGTCGGCGCCGAGCGCGGCAGGCAGCACGCCCCCCATCACCCAGCCGTAGAAGCGTCCGGAGTTGATCGCCATGAGCCCGGGACGCGCCGCGTCGAGCTCGTCGACGACCGCGGCCGGTGCCACGGGGTCGTCGCCCAGCGGTCCGCCGAAGACCTGCAGCCACTCGTCCGCCGAACCCTGCGGACCGACCGGTCGGTCGGGCACCTGCTCGAGCCAGCTCGTCGCGTGCGCCACTGCGCGGGCGAGGGCGGCGGAGTACTGGCCGGCGTCGGCGCTCATGGCGGCCATCCTGGCACCGGCCGTCGGGCGGCGACAGGTGGTCAGTCGTAGATCGCCTCGACCTGCCACTGGCCTGCGGGCATCGTCCCGCTCACCAGATAGGCGCGGCCGCGCACGTCGACGACCTGGCAGCGCACGACGCTGCGGGCCGACTCGGGGTTCCACCACCGCTCGTCGACCGGCCACGGCCCGGCCCAGCCCTGCACCGCCACCGGCTTCTCGCTGCCCAACCCGAACAGCGCGGGCGGCGACGGCATCGCGCCCCGCGGCGTGACGACGACCGGCCGGCGGTTCGCGTCCAACACCTGGGCCGGACGCGGGGGATCGAGCAGCACCGACGGCGCGGGCGCGGGCAGCTGACCGGGCCACGGCTGCTCGGGCGAGCGCATCGGCTCGGGGTCGTCGCCCCACGGCACCAGCCGCGTGCGCTGGGCGGGGTCACGCCCGCCCTCGAGCACCGGCGCGAGCACCGAGCCGTGGCCGAGCAGGGTCTGCACGCGCGCGAGCGCCCGCGCGGCGCGGTCGTCGCTGTCACCCCGCGCGCCCCACAACGCCTGTTGATTCGCGCCGGTCGGCACGACCTCGATCGGCACCAGCCGCACGCGAGCGACGCCGCCGGTCGGGCGGTGCGCG
>NZ_JBQCEE010000315.1:0-6250 GCF_051960575.1 Jatrophihabitans sp. | reverse complement strand
GAACTCGACCCAGCCGAGTTGCCGACCGACGATCCAGCAGCCGACGGACGCGCCCAGCACGACCCAGCCCAGCGGCGACACCGCCGCGAGCACGGGACGCACGCGGCCGACCGCCGACTGTGCTGGCGCCACGCGACGGCCGACGCCACGCAGGCCCGACCGGCCGCGTTCGCGGAGATCCTGCAGCACCGCCATGCGCGTCAGGCCGCCCGCTCGCTCGGCGGCGCGACGTCGGCGAGGATCTGCCCGATGACCTGCTCGACCGTGACGCCGGCGAACTGCGCCTCGGCATCGAGCAGCACACGGTGCCCGAGCACCGGCACGGCCAGCTCCTTGATGTCGTCGGGCACGACGTAGTTGCGTCCGTCGGCAGCGGCCCAGGTCTTGGCGCAACGGATGTAGGCCAGGCAGCCGCGCACGGACAGGCCGAGCTTGGTCTGCGGGTGCCGGCGCGACTCCTCGGCCAGCCGGCTGACGTACGCGGCCACCGACGGGTCGAGGTGCACCTCGTCGGCGAGCGCGCTCATCTGCGCCACCGCATTGGCGGTGATCACCGGCTCGAGGGCCGCCGTGCGGTCACGGGTCTTCGCGTCGAGCAGCAGCGCGACGGTGTCGTCGTGGTCGGGGTACCCCACGCTGGTCTTCATGAGGAAGCGGTCGAGCTGCGCCTCGGGCAGCCGGTAGGTGCCGGCCTGCTCGATCGGGTTCTGCGTCGCGATGACCATGAACGGACGGCCCACCGGGTGCGGCACGCCGTCGACGGTGACCCGCCCCTCCTCCATCACCTCGAGCAGCGCCGACTGCGTCTTCGGCGAGGCACGGTTGATCTCGTCGGCCAGCACGATCGTCGAGAAGATCGGGCCCGGGTGAAAGTCGAACGTGCCCTTCTGCTGGTCGTAGATCGTGACGCCGGTGATGTCGGACGGCAGCAGGTCGGGCGTGAACTGGATGCGGCTGTTCGTGCCCTGCACGGTCGCCGCCAGCGCACGCGCCAGACTGGTCTTGCCCGTGCCCGGAAAGTCCTCGAGCAGCAGGTGGCCCTCGGACAGCATGCACGTCAGCGCGAGTCGCACTACGTGCGGCTTCCCGAGCACCGCCTTGCCGACGTTGTCGGCCATCTTGTTGAAGGTGGCAGCGAACCACTGCACCTGGTCCTGCGAAATGGTCATTTCTGGCTTCCTCTCACCACTTGACCGAGCCTTGAACGCCGTTGCACGTGACGTACACGTAGGTATTCGGATATCCGTACCAGTCGTCGGCGTCATGGCTGTCGTTCGGCCCGTAGACCTGGTCGATGAAGCCGGCACTTCCGTGGTCGGAATTGAACGAGCAGGTGACGTTCCCCGGGAAGTTCTGGGTCTGGACGTGGATCTTGTAGCACGTACTGGCGGTGCAGCCCGTGCAGTTGCCCGCGCACTGCGCGCCCTTGGAAACGATGACCGCGTACGGCGGCGAACCGGTCGTACCGTTCGCGACGGAATCCGTCGAGAAATGCGTACCGTCGGTCGACTCGACGGTGATCGAATGCGTCTGGTTGTAATCGAAGGTCGCCGAAGCGGAAAGTCCGCCGGTCGACGTCCAGCCGTTGTTGTCGAAGTGGTAGCGGTAGGTCAGACCATTTCCGGCCGAGGACCAAGAGCAATTGAGATTCTTGCCGCTACCGCTGCACGACAGGCCGGGGGGCGGCGGCACGTCGGGCGTGCGACCCGACGCGGTTGGCGACTGCTGGCTCTGCTGGCCGGCGACGTCGATCACGTAGACCACCAACGAGTAGGACGCCGCGTAGCCACGGTCGGCCTGGAACGAGCCCGGCTGCGACCCCTTGTCGACGAAGCCGCCGCCGTCGATGTTGACCAGGTAGCTGCGGACGGCACGGCCGTTGCTGCCGCCGCCCCACGAGTAGGTCACGGTGTTGCCGTTGTTCGTCGCGGTCGCCGTCGGCGTGGTCGGCGCGCCGTACGGGTACTCGGCGGCGGTCGCGTCCGACGGCGGGCCCTCGTTCGCCTCGTTCTTCGCGCGCAGCGCGACGGTGTACCCGGTGCCGTTGGTCAGGCCGGCGATGGTGCCGGTCGCCGTGTCACCCGGGGTCAGCGACGAGCTCTGCAGGGTCTGGAACGCACCGCCGTTGAGCGAGTACTCGATCGCGGTCAGCGCCGCGCCGTTCGCCTTCGGCACGGTGAACCGCACCTTGATCGCCTGGTCGAAGCCGGCACCGGTGCCGCCGGCCGGTCCGGGGTCCGGCGTACCCGAATTGAACGCGGCTTGGCTCGCGAAGGCTTCGACATTCGTCGGCGCGTCGGGCAGGCCGACCGCCTTGAACGACGACGCCGGACCCTGCACCGATTCCATGCCGCCGCCGTCCGGCGTCGTCGTGTTCGTCGCGGTGACCGCGTACTCCCACGTCGTGCCGTCGTTGTCGACGGTGTCGTCGCAGGCGAGTACGCCCGGCGACACCTGCGCGCAGTTCGGCAGCGGGGCGCCCCAGTCGACCGTGCCCTGCTTGCGGCGGTAGACCGAGTAGTACTTGATCGGGCCGCCGTTGTAATCCTGCGAGGCGAGCGCGTTCCAGGTGACGTGCACCGACACGGTCGGCTGCGGCGAGGTCAGCTGCTCGGCCGGCACGCTCGGCGCGCTCACCGGGTTCGGCTTGCCGGCCGACTGCCCGAGCGTGCCGGGCGGGACGCTGAACGGCCCGAGACCGTCCTTGTTCTCCGCCGCCACCCGGAAGCGGTACTGGTCGTTGTTCGTCAGCCCGGTGACCAGCTTCGAGACACCCAGCCCGACCGGCTGCGGCTCGCCCGAGCGGTCGGGCCCCGAGATCTGCAGGTAGTAGTTGGTGAGCGCGCTGCCGTTGTTGGTCGCCGGCGACCAGCTGACCATGAGCTTGCCGTCACCGGCCGGCGCCACCGTCACCGTCGCCGGCGCGAGCGGCTTCGTGTCCGGCGTCGCGGGGTTCGACACCGTGCCGGTGCCGAGCGAGTACTCGCCGACGAGGTTCTTCGTGCGCACGGTGAACGTGTACTGCTGGCCGTTCTTCAGCCCGTCGATGATGCAACCGGACGCGGCACACCGACGTCCGCCCGCGGGCGAACCCGCGTAGGTGACGTAGAAGCCGTCGATCGGGACGCCGCCGTTGTACGCGGGCGACGGCCAGACCAGCCGCACGCTGCCGCCCTTGACCCGGTCGGGGTAGGCGGTCACCGAGGCGACGGCGGCCGGCTTGCCGATCACGGTCATGGTGATCGCACCGGCCACGGAGCGCGTCGGGTCACCGGGCACGTCGGTCACCTGCAGACCGAAGGTCGTCGTGCCGCGGGCGGTCTCCTTCGGCGTGATGGTGACCGAGCTGCCGCTCTTCGCGCAGGTCGCCGGCGCCGTGCCGACCGCGGTCTGCGTGCAGTCCAACACCTTGATCTGCGGGTCGCCGATCTTCGTCGTCACGTGCTTGGTGACGTCGACGGTCACCGGCTTGCCCTCGCGGGCGTTCACCGTCAGCGGCGAGACGGTGGCGAGCGCGACCTTGAGCACGTGGTAGTGCACGATCTGTTGCTGGGTCGAGCCGACGACACCGATGGCGACGGCGCCGCTCTCGCCGGCGTGGGCGTCGCGCGTCGGCACCAGGGTGAGCGTCTGCCCGTCGACGCTCTTGTCGACGCCGGGGATCGCCGGCGACCACGCGGCGGTGAACCGCACCGACGACTCGCTGACGTTCTGCGGCGTCCAGACATTGCAGTAGTGCGTCAGCAGCAGGTGCTCGGGCGTGCCGCCCTGGTACAGCGCCCGGTCGTCGTCGGTCGGGCACCGCAGCACGGGCACCGCCTTGCCGATCTGCAGCGGGATGGTGACCCAGCCGGTGACGGCACCCTTGGTCGCCGGTGTCACGCCGTCGGTCACCTGCAGCGTCAGCGCGCCGGGGCCGTTGTACTTCGCGGCGCCGGTCAGCGTGACCGACGGCCCGTCCGCCTTCACCGTGACGGCGTCGCCGGGCGCGGTGAACTGGGTGCCGACGAACGTGGTCTTGAGCTGCTTGCCGTTCGGGTCGACGACGTACTGGTTGATGTCGAACGTCACGGCGCCCTGCTGCGGCACCGCGATGACCGTGTTCGGCTTCACGAACGGCGCGCCCGAGCCCTTGGCCGGCACGAAGATCACGGCGACCGCGGTCTTGGTGCCGTCGGTGATCTCGTACGGCACCACCTGCGGCGCGGTGGTCAGCGTGACGTGCACGTCCTGGCCGACGACGGTCGCGCTCGGGGCGAGCACCTTGTCGATCTTCACCGTGTCGGCGCGGTCGGGGTCGTAGTCGTTCTTCAGCACCGGCACGTCGACGAAGTCGTCGCCGGGCGACTTGGGCACGGCTTGGTCGTCGACGGCCACCGGCGCGTTGTCCCAGCCGCTGTGTCCGATGACGGTGAGCCGGGCGGCGGACGGATCGCTGACGCCGTCGCTGATCTGGTAGTCGACGGTGGTCAGCTGCTGGTCGGCCGGCGCGTCGACGTCGATGACGTGGGGGTTGGCCCGGTCGACCTGGGCGTGCGACCCGTCGAGCACGGTCACCGTCACGGCGTCACCCGCGGGCACGAGGTCGTTGGCCACCACGTTGATCGCGAGCCTGGCGTGCGGCGCTCCCTCGGCCGTGTCGTCGACGGCGACGGGCGGTTGCGCCTGGCCGGGCGACAGCACGGCGATGCGGATCTGCCCGCTGCCGATCGCGCCGAAGCGGTCCTGCACCAGGTAGCCGATGGTGTCGGTGCCCGCGGTCTGCGCCGACGGGAACGCCTCGTAGGTCAGCGTGTTGGCGGTCGTCGCGAGCACCATGCCCAGCGTCGGGGCCGGCTTCGTGACGCCCGCGAAGGTCACCGAGTCGCCGTCGGGGTCGACGCCCGACGTCGGCAGGTGCACGACCACCCGGCCGCCGGCGGTCGTGGAGGCGGTGATGTCGCCCGGGTCGGGCGGCAGGTTGTCGGCCGGCGTCTTCGGCAGCGCGTGGATGCGCACGGTCACCGTGCCGGTGTCGCTCTCGGACCCGTTCGTGGCGACGTAGTCGAAGGTCGCGGTGCCGGCGGCACCGGTCGGTGGCGCCACGAACCGGATGGTCGAACCGGTGACGAAGGCGCTCGCACCCCCACCAGGGTTCGTCACGCTGCCCGGCTGGATGGTGAGCTGGCCGCCGGCCGGGTCGATGTCGTTCTGCAGCACCGGGATCGACACCGAGTCGCCGACGCGGACGTCGGCCGAGTCGGGCAGGGCAACCGGCTGGTCGGGTCCGCCGGCCGGGAACTCGACGACCGACACCGAGCCGGTGGCCGTGGTCGTGCCGTCACTGACGACGTAGCTGACCGTGACCGGGTTCGCCTCGACCGCGTCACCGGTGTTGACCAGGCGCAGGTACCGGCTGTCGGTCACCGACACCGCGAGCGGCGCGTTCGGCGTCTCGACCTTGGCGCTCAGCACGGCCATCAGCGCGCCGGTCTGGTCGTAGTCGTTCGCGAGCACGTCGACGATCGAGGCGGTGTTGCCGTGCAGCACCGCGGTGTCGGGCAGCGCGACGACGCCGAGCGCCGCCCGCGTCTGCGGGTGCACGTCGATGCGGATGAAGCCGGCGGCCGACTGCGCGCCGTAGCTGATGCTGTACGGCACCTTGTAGGTGCGCGGGGTGAGGCCGGTGAAGGTCACCGTGCCGGTGGTGCTGTCGAACTGCGTCTCGGTGCCAGGCAGCTTCGTCACCGAGGCCAGCGTCAGTTGCGGGTTGTCGGTGGTCGGGTCGGCGCCCGGCAGGTCGTTGGCGAGCGGCTCGATGGTGATCGGCTGGCCGACCAGGCCCTGCGCGACGTCGGTCTGCGCCGTCGGCGGCACACCCTTGAGCGAGTCGCCGGCCAGGATCGTCACCTTGATCGTGGCGGTGCTCGTCTTGCCGTAGCCGTCGGCGACCACGTAGCTGATGGACGCCGACGAGCCCTTCGCCGGCGCGGTGTAGATCAGGTTGCCGTCGGACGTCGGCGAGACGTCGCCCTGGCCCGCGGGCACGCTCGCGCTCTGCAACGTCAGCGGGTCGTTCTCGTCGTCGCGCCAGTCGCCGAGCACCGGGATCTCGAGCTTGCTGGTCGCGCCGCCCGAGGCCGCGGGGGGGCCGGGCCGGGTGCCGCGGGGGGGCGCCGCGGAGGGGGGGGCCGTCCCCAGCGGGGGCCCCGCCCGCCCCGGGCCCCCCCCGCGCCAGTTCAGGGTGGCCGAGGCGATGCTCGAGCTGCTC
>NZ_JBQCEE010000314.1:0-3765 GCF_051960575.1 Jatrophihabitans sp. | reverse complement strand
ATCCCGGCGGAGATGGCGTCGGCCTCAGGGTGCGCGGCCCGCACGCGGGCCGCCAGATCGGGGAGACGGGCGAAAGCGGCGGCCGGGTCGGCCCCCAACGGGGGGACCGCCATGACGCCGCGCAACCGCAGCACCGGGGCCGCGGCGACGGCCTCGGCGACGGCGGGCAGGTCGGCCTCGACCACGCCCCCGCGGGTGGGGTCGCCGTCGAGACTGAGTTGGACGAAGACCTCGAGCGGGTGCGTGCGCTCGACGCGCTCGCAGCCCCTGGCCAGCGCGGCGACGAGCTCGAGCCGGTCGACCGAGTGCACCGCCGTCGCGTACCCGGCCACCGACTTCGCCTTGTTCGTCTGCAGCCGGCCGACCAGATGCCAGCGCACGGGCGCGGACGTCAGGCCGGCCACCTCGCCGGCCTTGGCCTTCGCCTCCTGGTCCTTGCTCTCCCCCAGGTCGGCGACGCCGAGGTCGGCGAGCGCCGCGGCGTCCGCGGCCGGGTAGGTCTTGGTCACGGCGATCAACGTGATCGCCGAGACCGGACGCCCGGCCGCGGCTGCGGCGTCGGCGAGGCGGCGACGGACCGCGCCGAGCGAGGCGGAGAGCTCCGCCCGGCGCGTCCCGTCATCGACCGGCTGCACAGATTGTCGCGACTACTTGAGGAAGTCCGGGACGTCGAGGTCGTCGTCCATGACGACGTTCCGGCCGGCAGGCGCGGTCTGCGGGTAGCCCGCCGCGCCGTAGCCCGACGCCTGCGCGTACTGCACCGGCTGCGGCTGCTGCTGGGGCTGCTGGGCCGGCTGGGCCGGCTGCTGCTGCGGCTGGGTCGGCTGCTGCTGGGGCGCGGCCTCGTAGCCGTTGCCGCCGTAGGCCGGCTGGCCGTAGGCGGGCTGGTTGTAGGCCGGCTGGCCGTAGCCGCCGCGCGCGGGCTGCGGGCGGACGCTGCGCTGGCTGAACGCCGGCTCGCGCCGCACGTCGACCTTCTTGTACGGCAGCTGGCCCGAGTCGAAGCCCGCCGCGATGACGGTCACCTTCACCTCGTCGCCGAGGGTGTCGTCGATGACCGCACCGAAGATGATGTTCGCGTCGGGGTGGGCCGACTCGGCGACGAGCGACGCCGCCTCGTTGATCTCGAACAGGCCCAGGTCACTGCCGCCGTAGATCGACATGAGGACGCCGTGGGCGCCGTCCATGCTCGCCTCGAGCAGCGGGCTGGCGATGGCGATCTCGGCGGCCTGGCGGGCGCGGTTGTCGCCGCGCGCCGAGCCGATGCCCATGAGGGCCGAGCCCGCACCCGACATCACCGACTTGACGTCGGCGAAGTCGAGGTTGATGAGGCCCGGTGTGGTGATCAGGTCGGTGATGCCCTGCACACCGGAGAGGAGCACCTGGTCGGCGCTGCGGAACGCGTCCATGACCGAGACCGTGTGCTCGCTGATCTGCAGCAGGCGGTCGTTCGGGATGACGATGAGGGTGTCGCACTCGGCGCGCAGGGCCTCGATGCCGTCCTCGGCCTGCTGGGCGCGCTTCTTGCCCTCGAAGCTGAACGGGCGGGTGACGACGCCGATGGTCAGCGCGCCCTGCTTGCGGGCGATGCTCGCGATGACCGGCGCGCCACCGGTGCCGGTGCCACCGCCTTCCCCGGCGGTCACGAAGACCATGTCAGCGCCCTTGAGCACCTCCTCGATCTCGTCGCGGTGGTCCTCGGCGGCCTTGCGGCCGACCTCGGGCTGGGCGCCGGCGCCGAGGCCCCGGGTGAGCTCGCGGCCGACGTCGAGCTTGACGTCGGCGTCGCTCATCAGCAGTGCCTGCGCGTCGGTGTTGACCGCGATGAACTCGACCCCCTTGAGGCCGACCTCGATCATGCGGTTGACCGCGTTGACACCGCCGCCGCCGACGCCGACGACCTTGATGACCGCGAGGTAGTTGTGCGGTGCTGTCATGGATGGTTCCTGCTTCCCGTTCGTCGTTGCCGTTGGCCCGGCACCGTTGCCGCTGAACTGCTGACTTCCTTGCCCTGAACCTTCACCCTCAAGTAGACCCTTATAGTTATGTCAACCTGGGATGTTGGAGCTGAAGTTAGGGCGGGTCGACACCGATCCCGGGAAGGCACGCCGCGTGTCGCAAAAAAGTGCGCGCGTGTCGTGGCGTGTCGCGCCGAAGCCTCGACCGGACCTTGATGCCGCCAGCGGGGCACGGCCCGTCCCGACCATCACGACCCGGCGGGACGGGCGGGTCGCGCCGGAGCCGGCCGCGCGAGCGCGCTACGGGCGGACGACCGGCTGCAGCGGGTTCGTGAGGTCGTACTGCTGGCCGGGCTGGCGCAGCAGCACGGGCAGAATGCGGGCCTTCTCGGCGCTCTGTGCGGACGTGCCCCAGGCGACTACCCGGCCGTCGTGCAGCACGAGGGTGATGGCCTGGGCGTCCATGGCGGCGATCGACGCGATGCGCCGCTGCAGCCCGGGCGAGAGGTGCGCGGCGACGTCCGCGACGCCGGCCAGGGTGGACGCGGACGCACCCGCCGGCACGACAAGCTTCGGCAGGCCCGCCGGGCGCGACGGTGCCGTGCGATAGGCGTCGCCGGTGCGGTCGACGAGCCGGTCGGTCGAGCCGTCGACGACGTACCCGACCGCCGCGCGCTCCTGCACGGTGATGACCACGGTGGACGGGAACGACTCCTGCACGCTCACCGCGGCGATGTCGGGCAGCTGCAGCACGCGGTGGCGCACCGCGCCGGTGTCCAGGCGCACCAGCGGCGTGCCGTGGTCGATGGCGGCGGCCTTGGTGATGGTCGCGTCGCTCACCAGCGAGTTGCCGCGCACGTCGACCGTCCGGACGCCGAACACCGGGCTGAAGCCGATGAGCCAGGTGACGACCAGCGCGAGCACCGCCACCACCGCCCCGCCGATGATCAGCCGGCGGTGCGAGCCGACCGGCGGGACCGAGGCCGCCGTGGGACGGTCCTGCAGCGTGGTCATGCGTCCCCTCCGAGGCGTCCGGCGCAGGCGGCGCGGATCTCGTCGCACAGCAGGTAGACGTTGCCGATGCCCATCGTGATCACCAGGTCGCCGGGACGCGCGAGCGTGGCGATCCGCTGGGGCACCGCGTCGTAGCGCGGCTCGTAGACCACCGCGTTCGCGGGCAGCGGGATCAGGTCGCTGATCGTGGCCCCGGTGACGCCCGGGATCGGTTCCTCGCGCGCCGGGAAGATGTCCATGACGATCGCGATGTCGGCGATCGCCATGGCGTCGGCGAATTCGCGCGCGAAGGTCTGCGTGCGGCTGTACGTGCCCGGCTGGAACACGGCGATCAACCGCCCCTGCCCGGCGAGCGCCGCGCGGGCGGCGGTGAGCGACGCGGCGATCTCGGTGGGGTGGTGCGCGTAGTCGTCGTAGACCCGCACTCCCCCGCCGACGCCGTGCGACTCGAAGCGCCGGTGGACGCCGGCGAAGTGCGACCACGCACCGACGACCGTGCCGGCGTCCAGCCCGAGCTCGAGCGCGAGCACCAGCGCGGCCGACGCGTTGAGCGCCATGTGCCGGCCGATGAGCGCACCGACGTGCACGCGCCGGCTACCCATCGTCGTCGACGTGACGGTGAAGTCGACGCCTTGTTCGAGCGTCACGATCTCGCTCACCCGCACGTCGGCGTCCTCGCTCGTGCCGTAGGTGAGCACGCGCCGCCCCGCTGCCCGCGCGTAGCTCGCGATGCGCAGCGCACCCGCGTCGTCCGCACAGCACAGCACGAGACCGTCGGTGTCGATCCGGTCGA
>NZ_JBQCEE010000313.1:0-8635 GCF_051960575.1 Jatrophihabitans sp. | reverse complement strand
GCCGACCAGCTCGTGCGCCGTCTCACCGGCGACGAGCAGGCCGCCCGCGTCCAGGTCTTCCCCACCGACCTGGTGCTGCGCGATACCCACCGCTGAACCACCGCTTGTCCCCCGCCCCAGTCGTTCCCGCACGCGCGAAACGACCGGGGCGGGGGACAAGCGGCATCTCCGGGTCTTGACGTCGGCGAATGCATACGTATACATTCAGCGGCGTTGTCGACGTCGACGAAGGACGGTCATGACCATCACCCACCTCAAGCAGGCAGTTCCGGCGGCCAGCCTCGCGGGCACCCGGTCGGAGGTCGCCGCCACCGTGCGCGACGTCCTCGACGACGTGCGGCAGCGCGGCGACGAGGCCGTGCGCCAGTACTCCGAGAAGTTCGACAACTGGAGCCCCGAGTCGTTCCGGCTCTCGCCCGAGCAGATCGCCGAGATCGTCGCCTCGGTGCCGCAGCAGGTCATCGACGACATCACCTACGTGCAGGCGCAGGTGCGCCGCTTCGCCGAGGCGCAGCGCGCGTCGATCACCGACTTCGAGATCGAGACGCTGCCCGGCGTGCACCTCGGCCAGAAGAACGTACCGATCGCTGCCGTGGGCGCCTACGTGCCCGGCGGGCGGTACCCGCTCACGGCGTCCGCGCACATGACGATCGTGACCGCCAAGGTGGCGGGCGTGCCTCGCGTCGCCGCGTGCACGCCGCCGATCCGCGGCCAGGTGCCGGCAGCCACGGTCGCCGCGATGCACCTCGCCGGCGCCGACGAGATCTACCTGCTCGGTGGCGTGCAGGCGATGGCCGCGCTGGCCATCGGCACCGAGACGATCGGACGCGTCGACCTCATCGCCGGCCCCGGCAACGCCTACGTGGCCGAGGCCAAGCGTCAGCTCTTCGGCGAGGTCGGGATCGACCTGTTCGCCGGCCCCACCGAGATCCTCGTCATCGCCGCCGACGACGCCGACCCGTTCGTCGTCGCGGTCGACCTGCTGAGCCAGGCCGAGCACGGCCCGGACTCGCCCGCGGTGCTGATCACGACCAGCGAGACGGTCGCGCGCGGGGCGATGGCCCACATCGACGCGATCCTGCCGGACATGCCGACCAACGACATGGCCGGTCCGGCGTGGCGCGACCACGGCGAGGTCATCGTCGTCGACTCGCTCGACGAGGCGTTCACGGTGGCCGACTCGTTCGCGTCGGAGCATGTCGAGGTGCTCACCGCCGAGCCTCGACAGGCGTTGAGCAAGATGACGAACTACGGCGCGCTGTTCCTCGGCGAGGCCACCTGCGTCTCGTACGGCGACAAGGTCATCGGCACCAATCATGTGCTGCCCACCCGCGGGAGTGCCCGCTTCACCGGTGGGCTCTGGGTCGGCAAGTACCTCAAGACGGTCACGTACCAGGAGGTCACGGACACCTCGTCCAGCGCCTTCCTCGGCGAGCTCTGCGGGCGCGCCGCGCGGGTCGAGCTGTTCGAGGGCCATGCCCGCTCGGGTGACGTGCGCGCCGCGAAGTACGGCGGCGCCGAGCTGCCGTGGTCGAGCCACCGGTTCGCCACGAGTGGCTGACGCGGGCCACCGCACCGCGCTGGTGAGCGGCGCGGGCAACGGGCTGGGGCGGGCGATCGCGGTCGCGCTCGCCGGCGCGGGTCACCGCGTCGTGCTGACCGGCCGCCGCCGCGAGCCGCTCGAGGCCACGGCCGGCCTGCTCGGCGCCGACACCCGCGTCGCCACCGTCGACGTCGCCGACGCCGCATCGGTGGAGGCGCTGGCCGCCGAGCTCGCCGACGAGCAGATCTCGGTGCTGGTGAACAACGCCGGCGTCCCCGGCCCGGTCAAGCCCCTCGGCGAGATCGAGCCGGACGAGTGGGACGACGTCTTCGCCGTGAACGTGCGCGGCATGTACCTGATGTGCCGCGCGTTCCTGCCGCCGATGCTCGAGCGCGGGGCGGGCGACATCATCAACCTCGCCTCGGTCAGCGGCAAGCGGCCGCTGGCGCTGCGCACGCCGTACACCGCGTCGAAGATGGCGGTGATCGGGCTGACGACGACGCTCGGCGCCGAGGTCGGGCCGCGCGGTGTGCGCGTCAACTCGCTGTCGCCGGGGCCGGTGCGCGGCGAGCGCATGGCGCGCAACTTCCGGCTCGAGGCGCAGCAGCTCGGCGTCAGCGAGGCCGAGGCCGAGGCCCGGTTCGCGAGCCGGGCCACGCTGGGCCGGCTGGTCGAGGAGCACGAGGTCGGGGCGGCCGTCGTCGCGATGCTGCAGATGACCGGCCTGCACTGCGCCGACATCGACCTCTCGGCCGGGATGGTGGCACGGTAACGCCCATGACCCCATCGCAGGCGGCGGCCGATGCGCCCGTGCGCCACCCGCTCGTGCTGCTCGCGGGGATGTTGGGCGACGAGACGGTCTGGGACGACGTCGCCGAGCGGCTCGGCGATGCCGCCCTCCCGTGGCCCGCGCGGATCGACCTCGACGACACGGTCACCGCGATGGCCGCGTCGGTGCTCGCGGTCGCACCCCGGCGTTTCACCCTGGTCGGCCACTCGCTCGGCGGCATCGTCGCCCTGGAGGTCCTGCGGCAGGCGCCACAGCGGATCGAGCGGTTGGCCCTGCTCGCCACGAGCGGCCGGCCCCCGAGCGACGCGCAGCAGGCTGCCTGGAAGCGATGGGGCGAGCGTGTCGAGGCGGGGGAGTTCGCCGCCGTCGCCGCGGAACTCGGGTGCGCCACGCTCGGTGCACCCGTGCGTGATGACGATGCACTGGTCGAGCGCAACACCGCGATGGCGTGGTCGGTCGGGCCGGACGGCTTCGTCCGGCAGCTGGCGGCCCAGGCGACGCGGCCGGACGCCCGCGAGCGACTCGCGTCCTTCGCCCGGCCGGTGGCCGTCCTGAGCGGTGAGCTCGACGACGTGTCGCCGCCGGACCTGCAGCGTGAGCTCGCCGCTTCGTGCCCGTCGGCCGAGCTCGTCAGCGTCCCGGGCGCCGGGCACATGCTGCCGCTCGAAGCGCCCGACGCCGTCGCCGCCGCCCTCCGCGCCCTGCTCGCCCGTCCCTCGTCCTGACCGTGATGGTGTGGCCGGGGCGGGGGCTGGTGTGGCCCTCACGATCCGCCTGACCTGGTCAGTAGCCGGTGGCGTCCCCGCGTTCGGCGTCCGTCGACCGATGCCCGCGCACGGCGGCGACGCGGTCGGCGACGGCGGTGCGCAGGATGCCGATGTCGTTGCCCGGCGTGACCAGCCGGTAGCCGAGCTCGACCATCTGGCGCGCGACGACCGCGTCGGCGCAGAAGGTGCCCGGCCAGACGCCGGCGGCGGTGGCGACGGCCGCGATGCGCTCCAACGCCTCGAGCACCACGCCCGTCGGCGCGCCGGGCGCGACCCCGAGCGAGAGCGCGAGGTCGTTCGGCCCGACGTAGACGCCGTCGAGCCCGGGCGTCGCGACGATCGCCTCGAGGTCCGCGAGGGCAGCGGCCGACTCGATCATCGCGAAGGTCAGTACCGTCTCGTCCGCGTGCTCGGCGTAGTCGGCGCCGCCGTAGAGCAGACCGCGCGACGGTCCGAAGCTGCGGATGCCGCTCGGCGGGTAGCGGCAGGCCCGGACGAAGGCGGCAGCGTCCGCCGCCGAGTCGACCGCGGGGCAGATGATGCCGTAGGCGCCGGCGTCGAGCAGCTTGCCGATCACCGCGGGATCGTGCGAGGGGCACCGGGCGAGCGGCGTGGCCGGGCCGGCGCTCACCGCCTGCAGCAGGTGCACGGCCTCGCCCAGCCCGAACATGCCGTGCTGCAGGTCGACGGTGACCGTGTCGTAGCCGCCGTACGAGAGCACCTCGGCCAGATAGCGGCTGTCGACGGACAACCAGCCGCCCACGGCCACGGCGCCCGAGTCGAGCAGTTCACGCAGGGTGTTCGTCCGCATCGGTCCTCCCGTCGTTGCGTCCCACCTTGACAGGCGGTCGCTCGAGCGAGAACTATACATACGTATTCACACGAGAACCGGAAGGCTGGTCATGTCCGCCGACATCGTCGTCAGTGCCGAGGAACTGCAGCAGCGCACCATCCTGCGCAAGGACCTCAAGGCCGACCGGGCCGCCTTCCTCGACACCAAGATCCCCGGCTCCGAGCAGAAGATCAACTACCCGCTGATCGGCCCGGGGGTCTCCGAGAACCCCGATCAGGTCGTGCCGGTGACCGCACCGCACGGCTTCAATCTCGGGGCGGCGGTCATGCCGGCCGGCGTCATCAACAACCTGCACCTGCACTTCACCGCCGAGGTCTTCATGTGCCTCGCCGGTCAGTGGCAGTTCCGGTGGGGGGTCGGCGGCGCCGACGGCGAGGCGACCGTGTCCGCAGGCGACGTCATCTCGATCCCGACGTGGATCTTCCGCGGGTTCACCAGCCTCACCGACGACGCGTGGCTCTACACCGCGCTCGGCCGCGACCACAGCGGCGGCCTCATCTGGGAGCCGTCGGTCATCGAGAGGGCCGCGTCCACCGGGCGGTTCCTCACGACCGCGGGCACGCTGGTCGACGTCGAGCCCGGCACGCGGCCCGAGGGTGTCGAACTCGTCGCACCGCTGGACGCCGAGCAGCTCGCCTCGTTGCCGCGCGTCGGCATCGACCGGATGCGCGAGCGACTCGCCACGCCCGCCGATCTCGTCTGGGACGACCAGCCGTTCCTCTGCTCGGTGCTGCCCGGCGGTGGCGCGCAGCTCGCACTCGTCATCGGGCACGGCCTCACCGAGAACCGCCTGCAGCACCCGCGGCTCACCGATCCGCACGGGCTGTCCCTCGCCTGGCTGCGCGCCGAGGCGGGTCAGGGCGTCGCGCGGCACCGCCACGGTCAGGCGCAGGCACTGATCGTCAAGCAGGGGCGCGTGCGGGTGACGCTGAACGAGCCTGCCGACGCCGTCTCGGTCGAACTCGCCGCCTACGACACGCTGTCGGTGCCGCGCTGGGCGTGGCGCACCATCGAGAGCGTCGGGGACGAACCGGCCGAGGTCGTGGCGATCACCGAGGGCGACGACCGGGTGTACCTCGACTGGGCGCCCGAGGTCGTCGAGGCCGCCCTGGCGAAGGACGTCACGCGCGACCCGAACGGCTACCTCGCGCCGGCCAGCATGCTGCCGCGCGCGTCGGTCTGATCAGGCGCCGGGACCGCCGTCGTCGGGACCGCCGCCGTCGCCCGGACGGCCGTCGCCGTCACGCCCGCCTCCCGGACCGAACGCCGGCCGCGTGCCGGCCAGGACGCGTTCGACGGTCGCGGCGCCCCCGGTCGTCGACGGGATCACGTGCATCTCGACCGGGTCGCCGACCTTGAGGTCCGACAGGCGCGCGGCCGAACCGTTGCGCACGATCTGCGTCGTCGGCGCGATCGGATAGGTGGTGCTGCCGCTCGAGGTCCGCACCGTGATCGAGGCGGTACCGACCTTCGTGATCGTGCCTGCGACGTGCTGCTCGCCGTCGCGCCCGCCGAAGCCACCACCGTCGGGGACGAACTGACCGTTCGCGCCCGGCAGCTGCGCGCCGCCGGCCGCGGGGCCGATCGCGGCCGCCGTCGAGGAGCCACCGGACGACTGGTGCGCGATGAGCACGCCGCCGACGCCGAGGACGACCCCGGCCGCCACGATCGCGGCGCCGGTGCGCCACCCCAGCCGTGCCGGACGGCTGGGCTCGGCGGCGGCAAGGTCGTCGACCGGCGCTGCCGCCGGCGTGGTCGTGCCGGCGGGGGAGGTGGGGACGATCCAGTCGTCGCCGTGCTGCGTCATCGCGGGTCTCCTGGGTCAACGGGTCGAGGTGAGGGCGGCCCAGCCGGGGCTGGCCAGCCGCTCGCCGTCGGTGGTCACGAGCAGCAGGTGGTGGCCGGGGATGTCGGCGATCCAGGGCAGGGCGTCGCGTCCGAGCACCGCGGCGGCCGTGGCGTAGGCGTCGACCACGGTGAGCGACGGGCCGGCGACGGTGGCGCTCAGCACGCCGGTGGCCGCGCGGCCGGTGAACGGGTCGTGGATGTGGGCGCCGCGCTCGGCGGTGCCCGACGTCGCGATCGCGAGATCGCGTGCCTCGACCACTGCCAGCAGCGCGGTGCGGTCGGACGGGTCGGCGACGCCCACCCGCCACGGCCGGCCACCGCCCGTGCCGCCGGCGAGCTGCATGTCGCCCCCGCCGTTCACGGCGTGCTCGGTGGCGCCGCGCGAGGTGAGCAGGGCCGACGCCCGCTCGACCGCCCAGCCCTTCACCAGACCGGTCGGGTCGAGCCGTCCGCCCGGCATGGCGGTGAAGGCGCCACCGGTCGCCACCTGCACCTCGGCACAGAGGTCGAGCACGGTGGCGACCTCGGGGTCGGCGTCGCCGAGTCGCAGCGCACCGCGTCGCAGCCGGCTGATGTCGCTGTCGTCGCGGTAGGTCGAGAAGACGGCGTCGACGTGGTGCAGCCAGGCCACGACCTCGGCGACGGCGTCGTCCCACGCGCCGGGCGTGCGGATGTCGATGGTGAAGACGGTGCCCATGCAGTGCTCGACGTGCAGGGTGCGGGGCGTCATGACGGCCGTCATGAAAGACCGGCCTGATTCAGCGCGCTCTGCAGCGACCGGATGTAGCCGGTGCTCGTGTACGTCGCCCCCGACACCATGTCGATCTGCGCGCTCTGCGCCTTGATGGTCTCCTGCTGCAGGGCGGGGATCGCGTAGGAGTTGATCTCCTGATCGCGCCCGTTGTTCAGCGGGAACACGACCGCGGTCGCCTTGGTGATCTTGCCGTTGCTGACAGTGATCTGTACCTGCACCGGGCCCCACACCGTGTCGACGGCAGAGCCGGTGTAGGTGCGGGACCCGGAGGTGGCGCGCGCCTTCGGTGCCGCGGACGAGGTCGAACCGCCGGTCGGCGTCGTGGCGGTGCCCGTGTTGCCGCCGGTGCCCGCTCCGCTGGTCGTGCCGCCGGTGCCGGTCGTCGGCAGCGACGCCGCCGGGATGCTCGCCAGCGACGTGCTGTGGGACTTGAAGTCGAGCAGCATGACCAGCCCGGCGATGGTGCCGAGGACCGATGCGATGACACGCTTCATGACAGGTTCTCTCCCGCGTCCGTCAGAAGGCGAACGACTCGTGGTGGATCTGGCGCTGCGGCACCTTGGCGGCGCGCAGGTTCTTGATGACGGACGCGGCCATGCCCTCGGATCCGCAGACGTAGACGTCGTGGTCGCGCAGGTCGGGGATGTTCGTGGTGAGCGACTCGGTCGACAACGGGTCGTGGCCGAGGTCGCGCCGCCGGCCGGCCAGCAGGATCAGCCGGGCGCCGCGCACCCGGGCGATCTCCTCCAACTCGCGGCGGAAGATGATGTCGCGCTCGTCGCTGACCCGGTACAGCAGCGTCAGCTCTCGGGCCCGCGCCGGCAGCGACTCGAACAACGCGCGCAGCGGGGTGATGCCGATGCCGCCGGCGATGAGCAGCACCTTGTTCTGCCGGCGTCGTGCCGCGGTCATCGCGCCGTACGGGCCCTCGGCCGACACCCGGGTGCCCACCTTGAGATGGCGCAGCGCCCGGCTGTGCTCGCCGAGGTCCTCGACGGTGATGCGCAGTTGTCCGGCGCGGGGAGCGGCCGACAGCGAGTACGGGTTCGACGCGTACCAGAGCTCGCGGGTCAGGAAGCGCCAGCGGAAGAACTGGCCGGCCTGCGCCTGCAGTTCGTCGACGTGCTTGCCGCCGACGACGATCGAGACGACGGTCGGGCTCTCGCGGCGGATGGCCAGCACGCGCAGGTCGTGCCGGACGAACTGCCGCACCGGCACGACGAAGCGGTACCAGAGGACGGCGGCGAAGACGACGACGTACAGCGTCGACCAGGCCACGCGGGCCGCGCGGTCGTTGATGAACTCGGCACCCGTCGCGAACTGGTGGCTGAAGGCGAGCGCCGCGGCCAGGTAGGTGTAGAAGTGCAGGAAGTACCAGGTCTCGTACCGCATCCGGCGGCGCGCGGCACGGGCCGAGACGACGCCGACCATCACGAGCAGCAGGCCGGCGACGCTCGCCATGAGCACGTCGGGATAGCTGAGCAGCAGCGTCTTGGTCTGGTGCACGACGTCGGTGTGCGCCTGCACCGCGTAGCCCCACGTGATGAGCAGGGCGTGCGAGACGACCAGGCTCACGACGTAGCGGCCGCCCATGGCGTGCCAGCGGGCCAGCTTGTCGGCGCCGATCCCGCGCTCGAGGGCGGGGACGCGAGCCATCAGCGCGACGAGCACGACGATGCCGTAGCCCGCGAGCAGCCCGGTGATCCGTCCGGCGTTCGTGAGCCAGTCGCCGGTGCCGCGGACCGACGGGGTGTTGTTCCACCACAGCCCGATCGCCGCCGCCGCCCCGACCAGGATGACGGCCAGGATCGCGGTCGGATGAGCACCACGACCCGTCGCGGCGGCGGCACGACCGGCCGGGGGGACGGGCCGGGGCGTGCGCGCACGCGACGGTGCCGTGGTGGTCATGACACCACTCTCGACGCCGTGGCTATCGCGCCGCTGGCACGAACCTGGACGTTCCCTGTCAGTCGACGATGACCCCGGACGCGCGGATGTGCGGCCGCGCGGGCCCGCGCCCCCACCGCGCCCGCGCGGCTGGTGGCGGGGCGTCCGGCGAGCCCCCGGGGCGGTGCCGAGT
>NZ_JBQCEE010000312.1:0-3312 GCF_051960575.1 Jatrophihabitans sp. | reverse complement strand
GGGCCGCGTTGGTGCGCCCGGGGGCGCCGGGGGGGGGGGCCCCCCGGGGGCGGGTCCGCGGGGGGCCCGGCGGCGGGGGGGGGCGGGGGCCCGCGCCCCCGCGGCGAAGGCTCCAGACCACGTCCGGCATCGCGCTACCACTCGAGGCCACGTCGGCCTGACATCCTCGGCTTTCGACAACCTGGCCTCCCTGTTGGCCGAGCAATTCGGGCCCGACGGCTGACCTGACGCCGTCACGACCCCGGCGGTGGCTCGCCCAGGTTGCTGCGCGCGGCCCGGATGATCCGGTTCAGGCCCTGCGCGAGCTCGGTGATGCGGTCGGCGACCGGCCGACTCCCCGCCGTCTGGGCGGTGGTGCCCAGGTGCAGTCCGGCCGCGTAGAGGTGCTGGATCGCGACGTCGAGCAGTTCACGGTGGGCGCGCTCGCGCGCCTGCAACGACTGCAGCCGGTCCTGCACCACGGCGACGGTCTCGACCTCGACGGCCAGCGTCGCGATCCCGGTCAGCACGTCGATGCGGGACGCCTCGACCTCGGTGAACGGCTCACGGCCCGGTCGGCGTGCCAGCACGGCGACGCCGCTCGAAGCCGCCGGACCGACCAGCGGCAGCACGAGCACCGGGCCGAAGCGACTCTGTGGCAGGTCGAGGTCGATCCCGCCCGACGCGACGTCGACCCGACGGGGTGCGCCGCTCGCGATCACCTCGTCGAGCAGCGCTCCGCTGGGCGCGATCTGGACAGCGGCAGCGTCCCGCCCGCCCACCGCCATCGGCGAGTAGTGGCCCTCGCCCTGCTCGCGCAGCAGCAGCACGGCGATGTCGGCGTCGGCCGCATCGGCGAGCATGGCGGCGATGGCCTGGCTCGGGCTGGCGGCGGCCTCGCGGGTCTGCGCCGGCGCCATGAGCACGGTGCGCTGGGCGGTTCGCAGCTGGGCGCCCTGCTCGGCCATCGAGCGCAGCTCCGCCGAGATGTCGGTGACGACGATGACCGTGTTGCCGGGCCGCAACCGGACGAACTGCAGCTCGACCGGCCGCGCGTGCCACGCGCCCGGCGCCCCCACCAGCACCCGCTCGGCGGGCAGCAGCCGGCCGACCGCATCCGGCTCCGACTCGAGGGCGCGCAGCGCCTGCGGTGCGCGGTCCCGCAGCAACGCGCGGACGTCGCGCACCTCGTTGCCGGGCGCGAGCGGGGCCAGCAGCGCGACGGCGGCCGGATTCACGCGAAGGATGTGCCAGTGGTCGTCGACGTGCAGCAGGCCGACGGGGCACTGGTAGAAGAGCTGCAGCAGGTCCTGCTCGGTCTCGGACAGCTCGACATCGGCCTGATCGGTCATCGCGACTCGACTGCCAGGAACTGGTTCGGTGAGCCGGGATCGGCCAGCAGGCGGAGGCGTACCGGCGTCCAGGCCATGCGGAAGGTGAAGACGTAGTCGAAGGTGTCGTCGAGCGCGCCGGTCGCCGGGTCGAGGCGGTGGT
The DNA here is from genome assembly GCF_051960575.1 of Jatrophihabitans sp. Classification (GTDB taxonomy): domain Bacteria; phylum Actinomycetota; class Actinomycetes; order Mycobacteriales; family Jatrophihabitantaceae; genus JBQCEE01. The sequence continues at coordinate 1,839 of NZ_JBQCEE010000312.1, read as the reverse complement.
AGCGGTCGGCGATGAGGTAGTTGTTCGTGCAGGGCCCGACGTCGGTGAAGAAGTTGCGGCCGAGCACGCGCGCGGCATCGAGGCCGGCCCGCCTGGACTCGTCGGCGTTGTAGTGGGTGACCACACCGGCGCGGTCCATCACGATCAGCCCGAACGGCAGTTGGTCCCACTCGGCCGGCGTCATCGCGTCCAGCAGCTTCGCGAGCCGTGGCGTGTCGAAGTCAGGCAGATCGGTGTCGGCCACTGCATCGTCACCCCTTCCGTCGGTCATGCGGTCCTCCATGTCTGTCGAGCGTCGTCCGTCGCGCCGAACGGTGCATGGGCCGAATGTCGTGCCGGAACCGGGACCAGCCGTCCCGGTCGTCGCGCAGGTCCGGGACGTCCGGCCACCGCCTCACGACCGCGGTGCGACGTGGTGGGGGGGCGACGGGGGGGGCGACGCCGGCACGCGCCAGTCGACGATGGTGCCGTGCGGGTCGTTGGCGGACACCGTCAGCCGGCCACCGAGCCGCTCGGCCCGCAGGCGCATGTTGCCGAGCCCGCTGCTGCGACTGGTCCCGCCCATGCCGCGCCCGCCGTCGCGCACGACGAGCCGGGTCTCCTGCGCGGTCGCCGTGAGGGTGACGTCGACCGAGGTCGCCGCCGCGTGCTTGGCGACGTTGGTCAGTGCCTCCTGCAGCACGGCCAGCACCTCGGGACGCGCGTCGGAGGGCACGAGGCCGGGCGGACCGGAGACCGTGACGGTCGGATCCAGACCAAGGGCCGGTCGGCAGGCCGCGACCACCTGCTCGATGTCCGCCGCCAACCGCTCGGGCGCGACGTCGCGGGTCAGCCCGGCGATCGTCAGCCGCAGCGCGGCGATCGCGTCCTCGACGCGCGTCGTCGCCGCCCGAACGGCGTCCAGCGCCTCACCGGTGCAGGCGAGCTCGGCGGTCTGCAGCAGCAGGCCGGCGGCGAAGAGGTTCTGGATCACCAGGTCGTGCATGTCCGCCGCGATGCGCTGCCGCTCCTGCAGCAGGGCGACCTGGGCGACGCTCTCGTGCAGCGCCTGTTCGGCCTGCACCCGGGCGGTGATGTCGCTGACGAGGACGAAGAAGCCGAGCACCTCCCCGTCGACGAGGTGGGGCACGTACGAGGCCTGGGTGTAGCGCGTCCGGCCGGCGGTGTCGACGAGCACCCGCTCGAACAGCTGCTGCTCGCCCGCCAGAGCGGCGGTGATGTAGGGCAGGTTGCGCGCGTACAACTCCGGACCGAGCAGGTCGCGGATGTGCATACCGACCATCCGGTCGGGGCCGATGCCGAACCACTCGAGGTAGGCGGCGTTCGCGAGGCGGTTGTGCAGGTCGCGGTCCCAGTACGCGACCATCGCGGGCAGGTGGTCGAGCGCGGACACGAGCTCGGCGAGCCGGGTCTCGGCATCCCGGACGTTCGATCGTGCCGGCATCGGTGCTCCTCGCGTGGTGCTGCGAGCAGCGTCCCGACCGCCCGTCGCGGGCTCGCAGGGCCGAGTGGCACCCCGGCGGCCCGATCCTGGTTGGGCGCGGGACGCGCCGGGTACCCACGCAGACGACTGACCGAACCAGCGGCGGAGCGACGATGTGCCATCGGGTGGACACGACCATGACCTGCGAGCCGGCGGCGGTGCCGGCTGCGCGGCACTGGACCACCGAACAGCTCGACCTCATGTACGCGAGCGCGCCGACCGCCGACGACGTCGCCCTGGTGGTGTCCGAGCTGGTCAGCAACTGCGTCCGGGCAGAGGCGCACACCTTCACCCTCGCCCTCGAGGGGCACCACGAGCGGCTCCGGGTCGAGGCGGCCGACGACGCACCCGGGATG
>NZ_JBQCEE010000311.1:0-5991 GCF_051960575.1 Jatrophihabitans sp. | reverse complement strand
GGCACGGGGTCGGCGACCGGTCGTGCCACCGGCGGGTCGGGCGTCGCGGCGCCGATCACCGCGGCGCCGAGGAGCGCCTCGGGTCGCCCGCGGAACGGTGCGCCCTCGCCCGGCGTCAGCAGCTCGGCGGTACCGGCGGCGGCCAATGCGCCGAGGCCGGCCTGCGTCCACCATGCGGTGCCGTAGCGGCGTTCGGCGGCCCCCTCGAGCGCGGCGAGGAAGGCGGCGGCGTCCGGATAGCGAGCGGTCGGCGCGTCGGCGAGCGCGCGGTCGAGCACCGGCCGGAGCCCGGCGTCGACCCCACGGGTGGTGATCGCCGCCGACACGGTTCCCTGCAGCAGGGTCACCAGCACCGCGGCCACCGACCACACGTCCGACGCGGGGCTCACCGCCCCGCCGGCCCGCACCTCGGGCGCGGCGAAGGCACCGGTCGACGGACCTGCTGCCGCGCCGGCGCGGACGACCGACCCGAAGTCGATCAGGGTCGCGTGCCCGTCGACGGCCACGAGGACGTTGCCGAGCGAGACGTCGCCGTGCACGAGCCCGGCCGCGTGCGTGACCACGAGCCCGCGCAGCACCCCGCGCACGACGCCGAGCGCCTGCTGCGGCGACATCGTGCCCGCCGTCCGGGCCACGACGCTCAGCGGCGCCCCGTCGACCCACTGTTCGGCCAGGTAGGTGTCGCCGCCGTCGTGCACGACGCCGTAGATCTCGACGATGTGCTCGGACGCGAGGGCGGCGAGCGCCGCAGCCTCGCGCTCGACGCCGTCCGGCTCGACCTGCTTGAGCGCCACGAACCGGTCGAGCGCGACATCCCGCGCCTTCCAGACGGCACCGGACCGTGTTGACGCGACGCGCCCGACGACCTCGTACCCCGCCATGACGATCACCCGCCCCCCTTGATCGTGGGCGTCACTGTAGGGGCGCACGCTGAGGCTCGGAAGTCCTACGCTGCAGCGATGCCGGTGTCGACAGAGGCGCCTCGTTCCCCGATGCCCCCTGGGTACGAATTCGTCCGGGTTCTCGGCAGCGGCGGATGCGGCTGGGTCGCACTCGCCCGCCAGGCCGGGCTCGAGCGGCTGGTCGCGGTGAAGACCCTCTTCGCCGGACGCTACGACGACGACGAGCGACGGCGGCTCGAACGCGAGGGACAGGCGCTCGCCCGGCTGCGCGACCCGCACATCGTGGCGGTGTACGCGCTCGAGACGGTCGGCGACGACGTCGCGCTCGTGCTCGAATTCGTCGACGGCACCGACCTGCGCGTGGCGCTCGACGAGCGCCGGCTCTCGGGGCCGCAGCTGCTGCGCGCGCTGACCGACGCCGCGGGTGCGCTCGACCACGCGGCGGCGGCCGGCGTGGTGCACCGCGACATCAAGCCGGGCAACGTGCTGCTCACTCGCGACGGCCGCGCGAAGCTCACCGACTTCGGGATCGCCCGGCTGGCGGCGTCCGCCGGCGCCTTCCGAACCGCGGGCTCGGTGGTGATCGGCACGCCGCGCTACATGCCGCCCGAGCAGATCACGGAACCCGAACGCGAGTCGCCGGCCGCGGACGCCTACAGCTTCGCCTGCATGGTTTACGAGGTGCTGACCGGGCGCCCGCCTTTCGACGCCGCCGACATGATGCAGCTGTTCTGGGCGCACACGAACGCCGCACCGCCGTCGCCGCGGTCGCTGGTGCCGCACCTCTCGCTCGAGACCGAGGCGGTGCTGCTGGCCGGGCTCGCGAAGGACCCGCGGCAGCGTCCGACGCCCGGGCAGCTCATGGCCGTGCTCAACCGGCATCCGGACGAGTGGGTGCACCTGGTCGCTGAGGCGAGCCCGCCCGAGGCCGCCACCGCTGCGCCCTCGGTGACACCGTCGCTCGCGGCGCCGCCGCCTCGGCAGGTGACGACGACCGGCGTCGCGTTCGCGGCGGGCGAGGTGCCGTGGGTCGAACCGGCCCTCTACCGTCCGCCGGCGACGCCGCCCGCGCGACGACGCGTGCCGCCACTCGTCGTCGGGGCCTTGGCCGGACTGCTGGTCGTGCTGGTCGTCGCGCTGTTGCTGTGACGGGCGCTCGTGCGGCGGGTCAGCGGGTGAGGACGAAGCTCGCCCGCAGTTCGTAGGTGTACCGCCCGTCTGACGAGGTGACGGTGTCGCAGGTGTAGCCACCGGCGAGACGCCGATCGCTCGAGCTGTCGATCGTCAGTCGGCAGGCCGCCGTCGCGGGGTTCGGGGTGATGCCCACCGACACCGCGCTGAGCACGCCGGCCGCCGGACGCAGCGCGAGGACCGCGGAGACCAACGGCGTGCCGACCGCGTCGACGCTGCTGCTCGTGGCACCGAGCGGGACGTCGACCACCTCGCCGGTCGGGAAGCGGCCGGCGAGCGCGAGCGACGAGCGGTGGTCGGCCGACTCGACCAGCACGTCGAAGCGTCCGCTGCTGTCGCGCCCGGACGAGGCGCGCGTGACGTCGAGACCCACGCGACCCGAGCGGGCGTCCACCGGGCAGCCCGCGCAGCTGCTGCGCAGCCGCCACGAGATCAGCGCCGTGCCGTGCCGCAGCGGCGCCGGTGCCGGCGTCGGCGGGCCGTTGCCGACGAGCGGCGGCGAGGTGGTGCTGGCGCTCAGCGAGCCGGACGACGTCGCGGTCACCGGCGCCGGCAGTGGCGCCGCCTTCGGCGCGTCGGTGCCGCTGGTCGCCACGAGTGCCACCGCGACCGCGGCGGCCGTCGCGCCGCCGCCGGCGAGCACCCACGCGAGTCGACGCCCGTGCCAGAGTGACCAGCCGATCGGATGGGCGACACCGGGTGAGCCGGCCGCGGTCGTCGTCGCCGTCGCGGCGCCCGCGCCCGACCCACCCACACTGCCGGTACCGGCGAGCGCGCCGCCGTGCAGCGCCTCGGCGAGCGGCACGAGCGCGGCGACCCCGCCGAGCGCGAGGGCGCCGAGCCCCGCCTGCGTCCACCACTGGGCGCCGTAGCGCCGGTGCGCCGCCTGCTCGAGCTCGCGCAGCAGCACCGCGGCGTCCGGTTGGCGCGCGAACGGCTCCGGGTGCAGTGCCCGCTCGAGCACCGGCCGCACCACCGCGTCGACACCGCGGGTCGTGGGCACCGGGTCGGTGCGCCCGTGCAGCAGGGTGGTGAGCACCGCGGCCGCGGCGTACACGTCGGCGGTCGAGGTCACTCGCGCGCCGGCCCGCACCTCGGGCGCGGCGAAGGCGCCGGTTGCCGCGAGCGCCAGGCCGCCGACGGTGGTGACCGAGCCGAAGTCGACGAGCCGGGCCGTGCCGTCGGCGGTGACGAGGATGTTCGACAGCGACACGTCACCGTGCACGAGCCCGAGCCGGTGCACGGCGGCGAGACCGAGCAGCAGGCCGCGGGCGACGCCGAGGGCCTGCGCGGTCGTCAGCCTGCCGTGCGTGCGCAGCAGCGCGGCGAGGGTACTGCCGTCGACCCACTCCTCGACCAGATAGGTATGGTCGACCTCCTCGGCGATGCCGTAGACGCCCACGACGTGCGGCTCGACGATCCCGGCCAGCGCCGCGGCCTCGCGGTACAGGCTCTCGCGCTCGTGCCCGTCGACCTGCTTCAGCGCGACGAACCGGTCGAGCGTGACGTCACGGGCCTTCCAGACGGCACCGGTGCGCGTGGTGGCCACCCGTCCCACCAGCTCATAGCGTTCCCCGCCCACGGCGGGTCATTCTGGTCAGAGACCGAGCTTGGTCGCCAGCCGGTCGAGGAAGGCGCGCACCTCGTCCGCGCTGCGGTCCGGCGTGCCGTAGAGCACGTCGGTGACGCCGATCGACTCCCAGTGCTCGAGCCGCGCCGGGTCGGGCTTGCCGTCGAGGGCGATGATGCGGGGCTGGCCGGCACGGCCGGCGTCCGCCCACTTCTTCTGCAGCGACAGCACCTGCTCGTCGATGTCGCGGTCGCGCGGGGTGGTGATCCAGCCGTCGGCCGAGCGGACGATCCAGTCGAGCGTCCTCTCGGTGCCGCTCGCGCCGACGAGCACCGGCGGGCGCGGCTGCTGCACCGTCTTCGGGTACGCCCACGACGGACCGAAGCGCACGTACTCGCCGTGGTATTCGGCCTCCTCCTGCGACCAGAGCGCCTGCATCGCCTCGAGGTACTCGCGCAGCACGGTCCGGCGGCGCTCCGGCGGCACGCCGTGGTCCTCGAGCTCGTCGGTGTTCCAGGCGAAGCCGACGCCGAGCACGACGCGTCCGCCGGTGAGGTGATCGAGCGTCGCCACCGATTTCGCCAGCGTGATCGGGTCGTGCTCGACGGGCAGCGCGACGGCCGTCCCGAGTTCGATGCGGGACGTCACGGCCGAGGCGGCGCCGAGCGACACCCACGGGTCGAGCGTGCGCACATACCGGTCGTCGGGCAGCGAGGCATCGCCGGTCGAGGGGTGCGCGGCCGCGCGCCGGACGGGGATGTGCGTGTGCTCGGGGACGAAGAGGCCGTGGAACCCACGCTCCTCAACGGCTGTTGCAGCGGCCGCGGGTGTGATGCCGCGATCGGCGGTGAAGAGGGCGACGGAGTAGCGCATCAGACCGCGTCCATCCCAGGTCGATCCATCTCAGTACACGACCGCGTCGCTGTAGTCGGGCGGGTCGCCGAGCCGCTCGCGGTGCGAGGCCGGCTGGTTGCCGTCGATGTCGGCGACGCCGAGCGCCACCGCGAGCTCGGCGTTCACGTGCACGCGTCCGCTGAAGTCGAGGCGGTTCGGCGCTGCAGCGAGTGCGGCGATGACCCGGCCGGGGAACTCGGCCGACTCGCTCGTCGCCATCAGCTCGGCGTAGTGCTTCGGGGCGTTCGCGAACAGTGGCGCGGTGCGCTCGGTGCGCAGCAGTCCCATCCAGAGCGAGATGACCGCGACGCCGTAGGGGCGCAGGTCGACCGCCATGTCGTGGGCCATCTTGTCGGACCCGGCCTTGGCCGCGCCGTACGCCGGGCCGTGCATGTAGCAGGTGCCGCCGAACGACGACGTGTTCACCACCAGCCGACCGCCGCCGAGCAGCAGGGGCGCCGCGTGCCACGAGGCCACGTACGCCGACCGCAGGCCGACGTGCAGCATGTCGAGCTGGTTGAGCGACTTCTCCCAGAACGGACGCTTCGCGGTGATGCCGTCCGGGATGGCGTAGGCGTTGTTGACGAGGATGTCGAGGTGTCCCTGCTCGGCCTTCACCTGGTCGAAGAGCGCGGCGACCTGCGCGTCGTCGCCGTGGTCGCACACCACGCCGATCCCCCGGCCGCCACGGGCGTCGATCTCGCGAGCGGTCGTCTCGAGACTGCCGGGCAGGTCCGAGTCGCCGTCGCGGCGGGTGCGGCCGGTGACGTAGACCGTCGCGCCGGTGTCCGCGAGCGCCAGCGCGATGCCCTTGCCGGCACCCCGCGTCGCGCCGGTGACCACGGCGATCGTCATGACCGAAACTAGAACACGTTCCACAAGGGGACGCAAGCGGTCGTGCGGGCGTCCGGCGGCCGGTGCAGAATCGCGGACATGGCCGTCGCCACCCTCGTCCTGGTGCTCGTCGACATCGCCGTCCTGGCGCTGCTGGCCCGCAAGCTGCTCGGCCTCGACAAGGAGCAGCGCGCCCTGCGTGCCGAGCTCGCCGAGCTGTCGCCGGTCGACTCGCTGCCGCCGGCGCTCGAGAAGGCCTTCGCCGGCGGACGCAAGCGCCTGCTCACCGTCGAGATCCTCAACCCGCTCGAGCTGGCGACGGCCCAGCACAAGCTGGCCGGGGTCGCCGGCTCGTTCGCCCCGGCGACGGTGCGCTCCATCGTCTACGACCAAGCGGCGAAGATCACCCGCGAGCAGCTCGCGAAGCACCAGGTGCAGGCGGACGTGCAGGTCCATGTCACTGGTTGACCTGTTGCTCGTCCTGGTCTGCGTCGCGCTCACGGTGGTGACGTGGCGCGAACTGGGCCGCCAGCAGCGCACGGTAGCGGCGCTCCGGACGGCGGTGCTGCGGCAACGCGCGTACCGGGCCGAGCGTGCGCG
>NZ_JBQCEE010000310.1:0-5211 GCF_051960575.1 Jatrophihabitans sp. | reverse complement strand
GCTTGAGGGGGGGGCCCGCGCCGCCCCCCCCCCCCCGGCCCCGGTCCACGTCGTTTGGACGCGCCGGCGCCCGCGGGTTCGATGCCCCCACCCCCCCCCGCTCGCGGCCCCGGGTCCCGGTCACCGGGGGCCGTCGGTGTGTCCGGGGCTTCCGCGCGGAGCGGCCCGTGGGTCGGCGCGCCGGTTCGGTGCCGCTTGTCCCGCAACTCCGGCTTCCGGCCGCGCCTTGTCCCGCTGTGCCGGGACATTGCGCGCCGAAAACCCGGCGCTGCGGGGCAAACGCCGCCGAGGTGCCGGCGTTGCGGGGCGAACGCGGCCGAGGTGGCACCGTTGCGGGGCGAGCTGGGCGGAGGCTCGGTCAGCGGGCGGTCAGGTGCGCGGTGGCCCAGTCGGCGAGCTGGTCGAGGATCGGCTGCAGCGCGCGGCCGGCGTCGGTGAGGGCGTAGGACACTCCCGGCGGACGCGTGTCGGTGACCACCGTGCGCTCGATGAGGCCCGCGGCGGCGAGCTCGGTGAGCCGGTCGGACAGCATCGAGTCGGTGATGCCGGGGATGGCCCGCCGCAGCTCGGCGAACCCGGCGGTGCCCGATGCGAGCGTGCCGATGACGATGCCGTTCCACCGCTTGCCGAGCACCGAGAACGCGCTGCTGAGGGCGGCGTCGCAGCGCTCGACCACCCGCGAGCACGGCTCGTCCGCCTCGACGCGGACGTCGTCGGGCGCGGTCACGCCCGTTCGTCCGGTGATCATGCGGAATAGGTTACACCGGCTTGCGTTACGAGAGCAGCTAGTATTTAGCTAGTAGCAAGCGGACGACGAGCGCCCGCGCACCGAGAAGGAGTGAGTCATGACGCTGTTCCGCCTGGACGCCAGCATCCGCGAGGAGGGTTCGGCCAGCCGCGCGATCGCCGACCTCGTCGAGCACGAGTGGCGCGCCGCCAACCCCACCGAGCCGATCGTGCGCCGGCGCGTGGGCATCGAGCCGATCCCCGCCGACGCGTGGGCCGCGGCCGTGAACGCCTCGTGGACCCCCGAGGACGCCCGCACCCCCGAGCAGCAGGCCGCCGTGGCGCTCGCGAAGCGCGAGACCGACGCCCTCGTCGACGCCGACGCCGCCCTGTTCGCCGTCCCGCTGTACAACTTCGGCGTCTCGCAGCACTTCAAGACCTGGGTCGACCTGGTCATCACCGACCCCCGCATGGCCGCCGGCGTGACCCCGGCGACCGCCGGCAAGCCCGCCGTCCTGGTCACCGTCCGCGGTGGCGCGTACGGCGCCGGCACCCCGCGCGAGGGCTGGGACCACGCCACCGGCTGGATGCGTCGCATCCTCGAGGACGTGTGGCAGCTCGACCTGCGCGTCGTCGAGCGCGAGTTCACCCTGGTCGGCGTGAACCCGGCGCTGGACGAGTTCAAGGACCTCGCCGACCAGCTGCGCGTCGAGGCCGAGCGTGTCGCCCGGCAGCACGGCCGCGACCTGGCCGGCCCGAAGGCCGCCTGACCCGCTCGGTCCGCGGAAACCCCCTGCTCCGGCCCATTTCCGACGGTGGAAATGGGCCGGAGCAGGGGGTTCTGCGTGTCTAGCGGGCTGTCGGGACGCGGCGGTCGCTGCCGCGGGCTCCCGTCCAGCAGCGCACCAGTCGCTTCGACGCGAGCCAGGCGCCGCGGCGCAGCCCCTCCGTCTCCAGCGCCTCGGCGGCGTAATGGACGCACGACGGCGTGAACCGGCAGACGGCCCGATGGCGCGCATCGACATCGGGCCGGTGGACGCCGATTGTCGCGAGCGCCCAGCCGAGGAACCGGTCGCGCACGCCGAGGCGGTAGGCGCCGGCGTGCCATGCGGAGGCGCGCGCCGCTCGAGCGGTGCGCGGGGTGACGAGCAGAGCGCCGGGGACGGCCATGCGTGCTCCTGCCTGCGGGTGACGTCGTGGCTGCTGGTCGAGCCCGCACGAAACCCGTCGGCGTGTCCTACCCAATCCGAGGGCTCGTCGCACCGTCCGCATCACGCGGTCCGGGACCAACGGCCCGATCAAGATCAGTTCGTTCGGACGGGGCGGGGCTGGCGGAACGTCCCGAACCAAAGTAAGATTGGTGTGAAGATTCACTCAGGGACGAGTGGGTCGGCCGGCGGGGCCTCGTCTTCCATGGAAGGGCTCGCCCCGTGCGTCGTGCGTTCGTCACCGGCGTGGCCGGTTTCCTCGGCAGCCACGTCGCCGAGCATCTCCGCGATCTGGGCCACGAGGTCACCGGCATCGACAACCTCTCCGGTGGCCAGGTCGGCAACGTGCCAGAGGGCGTCGAGTTCGGTGCCGTCGACTGTCTCGACGCCGACGGGTACGCCGACCTGCTGCGCGGCGCCGACCTCGTCGTGCACTGCGCCGCGAGCGCCTACGACGGGCTGAGCCATTTCTCGCCCGGCCTCGTCTACCGCGACACCCTCTCGGCCACCGTCGCCGTCGTCACCGCGGCCGTGCGGGCCGGTGTCGGCCGCATCGTGCACTGCTCGTCCATGTCGCGGTACGGCGCGCTGCCGAGCCCGTTCACCGAGGACCAGTCGCCGGCACCGGTGAGCCCGTATGGGTTGGCGAAGGTGAACTCCGAGCAGTTCCTGCGCACCTTCGTCGAGCACCACGGCGGCGAGTGGGCGATCGCCGTCCCGCACAACATCATCGGGCCGCGCCAGCGCTTCGACGACCCGTACCGCAACGTCGCCGCGATCATGATCAACCGCATGCTGCGCGGCATGCAGCCGGTGATCTACGGCGACGGCTCGAGCCTGCGCTGCTTCAGCTTCGTGGCCGACTGCGTGTCGTGCCTGGGTGGGATGGCGCTGCTGCCGCAGGCCGCCGGCGAGGTGATCAACATCGGCCCGGACGAGGAGCCGGTGACCATCCTGCACCTCGCCGAGCGCATCGCGGCGCTGCTCGACTTCGACCTCGACCCGAAGTTCGTGCCGGCCCGTCCTGGCGAGGTGACGCTCGCGACCTGCAGTTCGGACAAGGCGCGTCGCCTACTCGGTTACCGCACGACGACCGGCCTGGACGAGGGCCTGCTCGCGATGATCGAGTGGATCGACGCCGTCGGCCCGCGCGAGTTCGTGTACGACCGGCCGCTCGAACTGGTCACGGCACGGACGCCCACGACCTGGGTCGACCGGATCCTCTGACCGCCGTGGACGACCGGATCACCGTCGACGGGAAGTTCTTCGCCCGCGGCACACGACGATTCGCCTTCCGAGGCGTCACCTACGGCACCTTCGCGCCGCGTGAGGACGGTGCCCGCTTCCCCGACCGCGACATCATGAAGGCCGACTTCGCGCTCATGCGCGAGAAGGGCTTCACCGTCGTGCGCACCTACACGACGCCGACGGACGACCTGCTCGACCTCGCCGCCGACTGGGAGCTCAGCGTGCTCGCCGGGGCCTTCTTCCCCGACTGGCGCTACCTCGTCGGCGACGACCGGCGCGAGCGGGCCGACGTCGCCCGCCAGGCGGTGGCGGCGGTCCGCGAGAGCGCGCGGCGGCTCGCCGGGAACCCGGTCGTGCTGGGCCTGTCGATCGGCAACGAGATCCCGGCCGACGTCATCCGCTGGCACGGCGTCGACCGCGTGACGCGCGCGCTGTCACGGCTCGTCGACGTGGTGCGCGACGAGGACCCCGAGCTGCTCGTCACCTACGGCAACTACCCGACGGCCGAGTACCTGCCGCTGCCCGAGCTCGACTTCCTCACCTTCAACCTCTTCCTCGAGCGCGGCGCCGACCTGCGCCGCTACCTCACCCGCCTGCACCACCTCGCCGGCGACCGTCCGCTCGTCGTGGGGGAACTCGGCCGGGATGCCGGTGTGGTGCCGGCCGACGAGCCACTGACCTGGGACGAGCGGTTCGCGGTCTTCGCCGACGAGCAGCGGCAGGCCGACCTGCTCGACGAGCAGCTCGCCGTCGCGCTCGACCGCGGCGTCGCAGGCACCTGCGTCTTCAGCTGGACCGACGACTGGGTGGTCGGCGACGTCCGCGTCGACGACTGGCACTTCGGGCTCACCCGCACCGACCGGTCGCCGCGTCCGGCCCTCGACGTCGTCGCCCGGTGGAACGAGCGCACCGTGCGTGACCTGCGTACCGACTGGCCTACAACATCTGTGGTGATCTGCGCCTACAACGCCGAGGCGACGCTGGCCGAGTGCCTCGAGCACACCTGCGCGCTCGACCACCCCGACCTCGAGATCATCGTCGTCGACGACGGGTCGACCGATGCGACGGCGGCGATCGCGCGCGGGTTCCCGCGGGTGCGCCTGGTGCAGATCCCGCACGCCGGCCTGTCGGCCGCACGCAACGCCGGCCACCGCGCCGCCCGCGGCGAGATCGTCGCCTACCTCGACTCGGACGCCTACCCCTCGCCCGAGTGGCCCTACTACCTCGCCCTCGGCCTGGACGCGTCGGAGCTCGCCGGCGTCGGCGGACCCAACGTCCCGCCGCCGGGCGACGGACCGGCCGCCCAACTGGTGGCGCGCGCGCCCGGCGGTCCGGTGCACGTGCTCACCGCCGACGACCGGGCCGAGCACCTCCCCGGCTGCAACATGGCCTTCCGGCGCTCGGTGTTCGACGAGGTCGGTGGCTTCGACCCGGTGTACACGTCGGCGGGCGACGACGTCGACTTCTGTTGGCGGGTGCTCGACGCCGGGCACGGCCTCGGGTTCCACCCGGCCGCCCTCGTCTGGCACCACCGGCGCAGCAGCCTGCGCGCCTACCTGCGGCAGCAGCGCGGCTACGGCCGCAGCGAGGCGCTCGTCGAGGCGCGGCACCCGCACCGGTTCAACGCCGCGGGTTCGGCGCGCTGGAGCGGGCGCATCTACCACTCGCTCGTGCCGTCCGGCCTGCGCCAGCGGGTCTACCGCGGGCCGTTCAGTGCCGCGCCGTTCCAGAGCGGCACGCCCGAGCCCGACCACCGCCTGCAGCTGGCCCACCAGGTCGGCGTGCCGCTGGTCGTGGCCGTGCTGCCGTCCGCCGTCCTCGGGCTCGTGACCCCGGCGCTCGTGCTGCCGGCCGCCGCGGCGGTCGCCTTCCTGGTGACGCTCACCGTCGTCGACGTGCTGCGCGCGCCGGTGCGCGGACCCGCGCAGCGACTGCGTCTCGCCGCGCACCACCTGCTGCAGCCGCTGGTGCGCGCGGCGGCGCGGGTGCGGCACACCCGGCCGGCGCGGCGCGCGGTCGGCGCGCCCGA
>NZ_JBQCEE010000309.1:0-9098 GCF_051960575.1 Jatrophihabitans sp. | reverse complement strand
CGGACTCGGGCTGTCGATCGTGAAGACGATCGTCGACCGCCACGGCGGGCGGCTCGAGGTGTCGTCCGAGCCGGGCGTCGGGTCGACGTTCACCGTGACCCTGCCGCTCGCGCGGGTGCCTGCCGCGGTGCGCTGACCCCCGCGTCGACCACCGCGCCGCTCAGGCGTGGGCGACGAGCGGCAGCCGGACGGTGAACACGGTGCCGGCCGGCTCGTTCGCCGCCGCCTCGACCGTGCCGCCGTGCGCCTCGACGATGCGGCGGGTGATGCTGAGGCCGAGACCGGTGCCGCGGATGCCGGCGCGGCGTGCCGTCGTGGCCCGGAAGAACCGCGTGAACAGCTGGGGGAGTTGCTCCGGCGGCACGCCGATGCCGGTGTCGCGCACGTGCACGACCACCTCGGCGTCCTCGATGTCGCCCTCGACCCGCACGGTGCCGCCGTTCGGCGTGTACTTGATCGCGTTGATGAGCAGGTTGTCGATCGCCTGGCGCAACCGGTCGCGGTCGCCGTGGACGAGCAGGGTGCCGTGCACGTCGACGACGAGCGACAGTTCCTTCTCGTCCGCGGCGAACCGTTGCTCGTCGGCGGCGGCACGCAGCACCTCGTCGAGGGCCAGCGTGCGCTGCTGCAGGGTCAGCGGCCCGGCATCGCTCTCGGCGAGGGTGAGCAGGTCGGTGACGATGTGCATCATCCGCTGGGCGGCGTTGTCGATGATCTCGGCGAACCGGCGCTGCTCGTCGTCCAGATCGGTCTCGTCGGTGAGCAGTTCGGCGTAGGCGCGGATCACGGCGATGGGGTTGCGCAGCTCGTGGCTGACGACCGCGACGAGGTCGGACTTCATGCGGCTCACCTCGCCGAGCGCCGTGAGCTGCTCGGCCTGCCGGTGCAGCAGCCGCTCGCGCTCGGTCGCGAGCACGAGGTACTCGCCGATCTGGGCGGTGACCGCCTCGAGGACGCCGACCAGCTCCGGCCCCGCCGTCACCGGCCGCGTGCGCAGCATCGCGATGACGCCGAGCAGCGTGCCATGACCGACGACCGGCAGCCCCACCGCGGTGCGCAACCCGGCCTGCAGCGCGGCCGGCCCGCGGTCGACGTACCCCTCGTCCTTGCCGAGGTCGGGCACCCAGACGCTGCGCCGCACGTCCCACACCCGGCCGACCAGGCCCCGGCCGCGCGGCCGCTCGGCGGGCGCCGTGTCGATCAGCGCCTGCGCGTCGATGCCCTCGCGATGCCACCACGTGACGCGCACGAGCGACTGCTCGTCGTGGTCGGCGTGCCAGAACTCGGCGTACTCCCAGCCGAGGGCGTCGGCCAGGGCGGCGATGGCGGCGTGCGTCGCCTCCTCGGCACTGCGTGCCTCGGCCAGGGCGGTCGAGACCGCGTGCAGCGCCTCGCGCAGCGTCTGGCGCTCGTGCGCCGTGGTGACGTCGTGCAGGGCGACGACCGCCCCGAGCGGGGTGCCGTGCTCGGACGTGATGGGCCGGCCGGTCACCATGTAGCGGCGCTCGACGTCGGTGCGGCGCGACACGATCTCGACGTCCTGCACCTGCTCGCCGTGCAGGGCCCGGGACAGTGGCGTGTCCGGTGGGGCGAGCGGCGTGCGTCCGTCGGCGGCGAAGACGCCCGAGTAGGCGGCGGCGTTGGTCGAGTCGAACGGCAGCCCGGCGGCACCCGCCTCGACGGCGGCGCGGTTGACCACGCTGACGCGGCCGTCGGGGTCGGCGGCGAGCACCGGGTCGTCGACGCTGTCGAGCACGGCGCGCAGGAAGGCCTGCTCGCGTTCGAGCTTGCGGGTGGTGAGCCGCAGCCCGATCTCGGCCCCCGCCGCGTGGGCGAGGTCCTCGAGGGTGGCGAGGTCGTCGACCGACCATTCGTGCGGCTGCCGGTCGATGACGCCGAAGGTGCCGACGATCTGGCCACCGGGCTCGCGCACCGGGTGACCCGCGTAGGCCACGACCTCGTACTCGGTGACAGCCGGGTTGTCGGCGACGCAGGGGTCGAGGCGCGTGTCGGGGATGGCCACGGTCGCGCCCGCCTCGACGGTGTAGCGGCAGAACGACACGTCGATCGGCATGCCGCCGGCGGCGAGCAGCTCAGGGCGCACCCCGACGGTGCTGACGAACAGGTGCTCGGTGTCGCTGACCAGCGAGACCGACGCGACCGGCACGCGCAGCAGGCGGGTGGCGATCCGGGTCAGCCGGTCGAGCACCTCGTCGGTGTCGTGGCGCACGAGACCGACGGCCCGCACGGCGGCGAGCCGGGTCGGATCGTCGAGGGCGGCCACACCACCAATGTATGGCCCTTGTGATCACGACGGCGCCACACAAAGACGGAACGGGCCGTGATCCATCTGTGGATCACGGCCCGTTCCGGGTGAAACCCGACGGATCAGGCAGCCTTCTTGGTCTCCCAGAAGATCGTGTCGATCTCCTTGATCAGCTCGAGCAGCTTGTCGGCCTCGGCCGGGTCGACCGAGCCCTTGCCGCCCGCCGCACCCGCGGCCTTGGTCGCCTTGTTGAACAGCTCGTGCAGCTGCGGGTACTTCTCGAAGTGCGGCGCCTTGAAGTAGTCGGTCCAGAGCACCCACAGGTGGTGCTTGACCAGTTCGGCGCGCTGCTCCTTGATGATCAGCGCCCGGGTGCGGAACACCGGGTCGTCGTTGTTCTGGTACTTCTCCATGATCGCCTTCACCGACTCGGCCTCGATCCGGGCCTGCGCGGGGTCGTAGACGCCGCAGGGCAGGTCGCAGTGGGCGAGGGCGGTGACAGGGCTGCGGAAGAGTCGCACGGAGGACCTCCTGGGTCGACGGACGCGAGGTGAGGACAGGCGGACAGACTGGGCGGATGACCAACCTGTTTCGCACCTTACTCCCGCGAAAAGGTGCGGCGCGGGGCCCGCGGGAGGCGCTGCTGCCGTGGCAGGTCGTGCGGGTCGTGGGGCCGTCGATGGTGCCGGCGCTGCGTCCGGGTGATCGACTCGTGGTGCGGCACGGCGCGTCCGTGCGCGCCGGGGATGTTGTGCTCGCCCGGTTCGCGGACCTGCCCGGCCGGCTGGTCGTGAAACGGGCGTTGCGCCCGGTCGACGGCGGCTGGTGGGTCGCGTCCGACAACGAGGCGGCGGGCGGCGACAGCCGGACGCACGGGCCCGCCCGGGTGCTGGCGCGGGCCGTGCTCCTCGTCCGGTCCGGGGCGGTCCGACCGGCCCGCGTGCCCGCGCCCGTGCGCCCGTAGAGTGGGGGGTCGCCGCCCGGGGTGTGGCGCAGTTTGGTAGCGCACTCGCTTTGGGAGCGAGGGGCCGTGGGTTCGAATCCCGCCACCCCGACCCGCTTCGTTCGAACCGATCAGAAGGACCCGAGGAACCCGCGCGTGAAGAGCACCGTCGAGAACCTGAGCCCGACCCGCGTCCGGCTCGCCGTGGAGGTGCCGTTCGAGGACCTCAATCCGAGCCTGGACGCCGCCTACAAGCAGATCGCACAGCAGGTGCGCGTGCCCGGGTTCCGCCCCGGCAAGGTGCCGGCCCGCATCATCGACCAGCGCGTCGGTCGCGCGGCCGTGCTGCAGGAGGCGATCAACGAGGCGCTGCCGAAGCTGTACTCGGACGCCGCCCGCGAGCACGAGCTGCGGGTGCTCGGCCAGCCCGACATCGACATCGACAAGCTCGACGACGGCGAGTCGCTGAGCTTCACCGCCGAGGTCGACGTGCGTCCCGAGATCACCGTGGGCGACGTCGATGGCATCGCGGTGACCGTCGACGACGCGGTCGTCTCGGACGCCGACATCGACGAGCAGCTCGACGGCCTGCGCGAGCGCTTCGGCTCGCTCAAGGGCGTCGACCGCGCGGTCGAGGACGGCGACTACGTCTCGCTCGACCTGCGCACCGTCGTCGACGGCGAGGAGGTCGAGGACGGCGCGGCCAGCGGCCTGTCGTACGTCGTCGGCTCCGGCGACCTGGTCGACGGGCTGGACGACGCCCTCCGCGGCAAGTCCGCCGGCGAGTCGGCGACGTTCACGACCACGCTGCGCAACGGCGCGAAGGCGGGCTCCGAGGCCGAGGTGACCGCCACGGTCAACTCGGTGAAGACCAAGGAGCTGCCGGCGCTCGACGACGACTTCGCGACGCTGGCCAGCGAGTTCGACACCATCGACGAGCTGCGCGACGACCTGCGCACCCGCCTCTCGCGCGTCAAGGCCCTCGAGCAGGGCTCGCAGGCCCGCGAGAAGCTGCTCGAGCACCTGCTCGAGACCGTCGAGTTCCCGCTGCCCGACTCGGCCGTCCAGGCCGAGGTCGACTACCGCGAGCACGAGATCGTGCACCAGCTCGGCCACGACGACGCCGTCTTCGAGCAGTTCCTGTCGCTGCAGGGCAAGACGCGCGAGGAGTTCACCGAGGAGCTGCGGGCCGACGCCGAGAAGTCGGTGCGCGCGCAGTTCATCCTCGACGCGATCGCCGACCAGGAGCAGGTGCAGGTCGGCGACGCCGAGCTCACCGAGTACCTCGTGCGGCAGGCGCAGCGTTACCAGATGGCACCGCAGGAGTTCGCCAACCAGATCGTCCAGGGCGGCAACCTGCCCCTGCTCTACGCCGACGTGCGCCGCAACAAGGCGCTGGCCCAGGTGCTCGAGTCGGCCGTCATCACCGACGCTTCGGGCAACCCGGTCGACCTCAAGGCCCTCAGCCCCGACGCGCTCGCGGACGTCGTGGCCGGCGACGGGGACGAGGAGCCGGTCGGCGCGCACGACCACGGCGACCACGATCACGGCGACCACGATCACGGCGACCACGCCGAGTGAGCCGTTCCGCCGGCAGCGAACTCGGGGTCGTCCGGCGCGTTTCTGTCAGTGCCGTTCAGTAGGGTCGAGGACATGAGCTTGAGAGACAGCATGGGCGTCGAGATGCGCGGTGCCGGCGGCGGCATGAACCTGTACGACTCGGTCTACGACCGGTTGCTGCGCGAGCGGATCATCTTCCTCGGGCAGCCCGTCGACGACGCGATCGCCAACCAGATCTGCGCGCAGTTGCTGCTGCTGTCGGCCGAGGACCCGAAGCGCGACATCAACCTGTACATCAACTCGCCGGGCGGCTCGGTCACGGCCGGCATGGCGATCTTCGACACGATGGAACTCATCGAGTGCGACGTCGCGACCTGGTCGCTCGGGCTGTCGGCGTCGATGGGGCAGTTCCTGCTGTCGGCCGGCGCGCGCGGCAAGCGCTACGCCCTCCCGCACGCCCGCATCCTGATGCACCAGGGCTCCGCCGGCCTCGGCGGCACCGCCTCGGACATCAAGATCCAGGCCGAGCAGTGGAACCTCACCAAGCGCGAGATGGCCGAGCTCATCGCGCAGCACACGGGGCAGACCGTCGAGAAGATCACCGAGGACGGTGACCGCGACCGCTGGTTCACCGCCCAGGAAGCCCTCGAGTACGGCTTCATCGACCACATCGTGCGCCGCGTCAGCGACGTGCCCAGCGGCAACGTGACGCCGGAATAAGGAGCCTCGCCGTGAACCTGTACAGCCCCTTCGGCGGAGCGCAGGGCCCGTCCTCGCGCTACGTGCTCCCGTCGTTCGTCGAGCGGACGAACTACGGCATCAAGGAGTCGAACCCGTACAACAAGCTCTTCGAGGAGCGCATCATCTTCCTCGGGGCGCCGATCGACGACGTCGTCGCCAACGACGTCATCGCCCAGCTGATCGTGCTCGAGTCCAACGACCCCGACCGCGACATCCTCATCTACATCAACTCGCCGGGCGGCTCGTTCACCGCGCTGACGGCCATCTACGACACGCTGCAGTTCGTCCGGCCCGAGATCCAGACCTACTGCATGGGGCAGGCCGCCTCGGCAGCCGCGGTGCTGCCCGCCGCCGGCACGAAGGGCAAGCGCTACGCCCTGTCGAACTCGCGCATCCTCATCCACCAGCCGTCCGGCGGCACCGAGGGCGCCCAGCAGATCTCCGACCTGGACATCCAGGCCCGCGAGATCCTGCGCATGCGTGACCTCATGGAGCAGATCCTGGCCCGGCACACCGGGCAGGACATCGAGACCATCCACCGCGACGTCGAGCGCGACAAGATCTTCACGGCCGAGCAGGCCAAGGAGTACGGCATGGTCGACGAGGTCATCAGCAGCCGCAAGATCGACAACGCCTGAGGACGTTCGGCCCATCCGGTTGTCGGCCGGATGGGCCGACCTGCGCCGCGCCGGGCGATTGGGGACGACTTCCGGGCCGAATCCGGGTACCGTCCTAGGTCTCAGTACGCCTGCGGAGCCGTCTCCACCGCACTGACCGGCGGCATGGGACAGACCATCGAGGAATGTGCGCGTCATCGGCGCACGACAGAGGGGAAGCCGCCTTGGCACCACGTGTCGGCGAGACCGGCGACCTGCTCAAGTGCTCCTTCTGCGGGAAGAGCCAGAAGCAGGTCAAGAAGCTGATCGCCGGTCCGGGCGTGTACATCTGCGACGAGTGCATCGACCTGTGCAACGAGATCATCGAGGAGGAGCTGGCCGAGTCCAGCGAGTTCTCCTTCGACGAGCTGCCGAAGCCCAACGAGATCTTCGAGTTCCTGAACAGCTACGTCGTCGGCCAGGAGCACACGAAGAAGACGCTCGCGGTCGCGGTCTACAACCACTACAAGCGGGTGCAGGCCGGCGGTGACGCCAAGCCGCGCTCGTCCGACTCGTCGGTCGAGCTCGCCAAGTCGAACATCCTGCTGCTCGGCCCGACCGGTTCGGGCAAGACGCTGCTCGCGCAGACGCTCGCCCGCATGCTGAACGTCCCGTTCGCGATCGCCGACGCCACCGCGCTCACCGAGGCCGGGTACGTCGGCGAGGACGTCGAGAACATCCTGCTGAAGCTGATCCAGGCCGCCGACTACGACGTCAAGCGCGCCGAGACCGGCATCATCTACATCGACGAGGTCGACAAGATCGCCCGGAAGGCCGAGAACCCGTCGATCACGCGCGACGTCTCCGGCGAGGGTGTGCAGCAGGCGCTGCTGAAGATCCTCGAGGGGACGACCGCGTCGGTGCCGCCGCAGGGTGGGCGCAAGCACCCGCACCAGGAGTTCATCCAGATCGACACCACCAACGTGCTGTTCATCGTCGGTGGCGCCTTCGCCGGGCTCGACTCGATCATCGAGGCCCGCATCGGCAAGAAGGGGCTGGGCTTCGGCGCCGAACTGCACACCAAGTTCGACCGCGAGCAGCGCGACGTCTTCGGCGAGGTCATGCCGGAGGACCTCATCAAGTTCGGGCTGATCCCCGAGTTCATCGGCCGTCTGCCGGTGCTCACCTCGGTGCGTCCGCTCGACCGTGACGCGCTGGTGCAGATCCTCACCGAGCCGAAGAACGCCCTCGTGCGGCAGTACGCCAAGCTGTTCGAGCTGGACAACGTCGAGCTCGAGTTCAGCCAGGACGCGCTCGAGGCGATCGCCGACCAGGCCGTCCTGCGCGGTACCGGCGCCCGGGGCCTGCGCGCGATCATGGAGGAAGTGCTGCTCTCGGTGATGTACGAGGTGCCGTCCCGCGAGGACGTTGCCCGTGTCGTCATCACCCGCGAGACGGTGCTCGACCACGTCTACCCGACGCTGGTGCCGCGTGAGGCCACGCCGAAGCGCACCCCGCGCGAGAAGTCGGCCTGACCCGACCCGACCCCACGACGAACGGCCCCGGCACCGGATGGTGCCGGGGCCGTCGTCGTCCGGCGGTTCGTCCGTCCCGACAGGCGGCGGCCGCGCCGTGTGTGTGTGTGTGTGTGTGTGTGGCGATGCTGCGGGCAGACACGCCGTGGCGGGCCCCGCAGCGCGGCCACACACCTGCGGCGTCACCCCGTGAGTGACCAGCGCCGACGGTGCCCTTCGCGAGCGGCGAGGGTGCGCAGGGTGTCCCGCCGGCATCCCCGCGCGTCGTCGTGCAGCCGCTCGTGCGAGTACCGCAGGGTCAGCCAGTCGATCGTCGCGAGCGCTGCGTCCCGCCGCC
The DNA here is from genome assembly GCF_051960575.1 of Jatrophihabitans sp. Classification (GTDB taxonomy): domain Bacteria; phylum Actinomycetota; class Actinomycetes; order Mycobacteriales; family Jatrophihabitantaceae; genus JBQCEE01. The sequence continues at coordinate 1,120 of NZ_JBQCEE010000309.1, read as the reverse complement.
GGTCGCGTTCGCGCTGCGCCCGGGTCGAGTGGTACCGCTCGCCGTCGAGCTCGATCGCGACCTGCTCGTCCTCGAAGGCCCCGTCGAGGCGGTACTGCCGGCCGTCGACCGTGATGACTCGCTGCCGCCGCATGTGTCGGAGGCCCGGGACGTCGAACACCCCGAGGTAGCCCCAGATCTCGAGTTCGCTCTCGCAGCCGGCGTCCAGCAGCGTTGTGAGCTCGAGCAATCGCTTGCGTCCCGGCATCCCGACCGCCCGCTCGGCCGCCGCGGCCAGCTCGCCGGCTGTCAGCAACCCGCTGCGGACGGCGGTGATCGCCGCGGCGCGCTGGTCGGGGCCGACGAGCAGCGGCCACGACCGGGTGACGGCCACCGCGGGTTCGACCGTCGGGACGCCGCGGACGAGCCGCACCGCCGTGGGGACGCGGGTGCGGTGGACGACCAGGTCCGGCGACCGGCCGATGGGGTGGCGTCCGATGTGGGTGGTGACCTGCACGCGGTCGTCCGGCACGGCGACCGGCAGCTCGTACCGGCGCAGTCCGGACGTGTGGCTCAGCGCGGCCGGGCGGCCGACGCTGAGCACGCCGGCGAGCTCGAGCACGTCGAGATCGTCCGCGTCCCACGGGCGGCAGTGGACGCGTGGGAACGGCGTGACGAGGTGCCCGCGAGCGACCTCGTCGTCCAGCTGGTTGCGGCTCACGACCTCGAGCAGCCGGGCACGGGAGGCCGCGCGGCCCGAGCGGGCGAGCAGTCGATCGATGGCATCGCGCATCGGTCGATCGTCCGGTCGCGCGGTGGCTCGTCGGCTCGCCCGGCCGCCGCTGTGGACAACTCGAGCCGCGTCCACAGCGCTGCGGTGATCCCTTACCCATGCGGCGGCCGCGTGCTGGTGGGGAGGTGCGTGGCGCCGCTGCGGGTGGACACGCCGGCCCACCCCTCGCAGGGTCGCCACACACCAGCGGGGCGCCCGACGTGTGTGGCTACGCCGCGGGCGGACACGCCGTTGCAGCACCCGCAGCGTCGCCACACACGACGGCGGCCGCCGCGGTTCCGGCGGGCGACGGTGCAACCGCGGACGGGCCGTCGACCGGGGCGCCGGCGGCGCGCAGGACGCGGCGGC
>NZ_JBQCEE010000308.1:0-6407 GCF_051960575.1 Jatrophihabitans sp. | reverse complement strand
GCCGCGAACTTCGTCGCCGTCCGGCGCCGGCCGGGGACCTCGTACGGCGCGCGCTCGCGCAACTCGTCGACCAGTCGCTGCGCGAAGTCGCCGGCGCTCTCGCCCGGCGCGAGGCCGCCCCCGCGCGGACGGTAGAACTCCACGGTGACGAGCGGGCGCTTCGGCAGCCGCACCACATCGGTCGAGCCGTTCGTCCGCACGCAGACGATCTGCGCCTCGGGCACCAGCTCGGCCATGCGCCCGATCCCGCTGCGGGCGCGCCGCGGGCGCCCGAGCGAGCGCGTGGCCTCGGGGAAGATGCCGATGCACGCCCCCGCACGCAAGGCCTCGATCGCGCGCTCGAGCGCCGCGTCGTTGTTGACGCCACGCTCGACCGGGATGTGCCCCATGTCGGTCATGAACGCGCCGACGACCTTGTTCCTCCACAACGTCGACTTCGACAGCGCGTGGATCTGGCGGGTGCGCCGCGCGGCCACGGCGATGGCGATCGGGTCCCAGTAGCTGTCGTGGTCGGCCACCAGCAGCACGGGGCCGGTGCGTGGCAGCAGGTCGACCCCGGTCACCCTGAGCCGGGCCCACCGCATGATGGGCGTCGCCACGGCGAGCACGACGCGGTAGGCGCGGGTGAACTGCGGGGGTTCGGCCATGCGGGGATTGTGGCGCACCGTCAGGGCAGCGGAGCCAGTGCCGTCTGGCCTCCGTCGACGGCGATCGTCGCGCCGGTGAGGAACTCCGGCGCGTCCGTGACCAGCCAGGCGATCACCTCGGCGATCTCGTCCGGGCGCCCCGGGCGGCCCAGCGGGTTGACCCGGCGCATGCGCTCGGGCGTGCTCGCGTCCAGGTACTGCTCGGTCATCGGTGTCGTCACCCACCCGGGTGCGACCGCGTTCGCCGTCACGCCGCTCGTGCCGAGATCGACGGCGAGCGAGCGGGCGAGGCTGATGACAGCGGTCTTCGCCGCGCTGTAGGCCATCGTGTCGGGCTCCGAGTGGAACCCGTTGACCGACGAGACGAGCACGATGCGTCCGCGGCCGGCCTCGATCATGATCCTCGCAGCGGCGGAGGCCGCGAGCACCACCGCGCGAACGTGCACGTCCATCGTCGCGTCCCACATCGCCGCGGTGACGCCGAGCAGCGGTGTCTCCTCGTACGCGCCCGCCCCTGCCACCAGCGCGTCGAGACCGCCGAACCGCTCGACGTGCGCGGCGACCGACGCGGCGGGCGCCTCGGGGTCGGCGAGGTCGGTGACGACGGTCGCCACCGGCGCGCCGCCGTCCGCACCGAGTTGCGCAGCGGCGTCGGCGAGCACCGCTGCGCGGCGTCCGACGATGGTGACCGCGAACCCCTTGCGGTGGAGCCGCAGGGCGGTTGCGAGTCCGAGCCCGGTGCCGCCGCCGGTGATCAACGCGCTGCGAGTGCTCACCCGCGCATGATGCCAGGCACGTGTCTCAACGGTCGTGGAACTCTACGTCGATCTGTTGGAAACCCTTGGCCCGCTGGGCCTTCGCCTGTTCGGCGTAGCTGATGCGGTCGGCCGGGGTGAGGTCGACGTCGTCGGTGAACGGGGTGAGCAGCGCGCGCGGGTACAGCCTCAGCGCGCGCACCGAGTTGAGCTCGACGGCGAGCACGACGATGAGCGACTCGAGGTAGAGCCAGGCGATGAGCCCGAGCACGACGGCGAACACGCCGTTGATCTCACTCGCGCCGCGGATGGCGTGGCCGACGTAGAACGCGCCGACGTACTGCAGCACCTGCCAGATCGCGGCGGCGCCGATCGCGCCCGGCACGGTCTCGCGCACCGACACGTCCTTGGCCGTCGCGATGCGGAAGGCGAGGGTGAAGACGCTCGCGTTGATGACGAACGTGCCGACACCGATGCCGATGCGCGCCCACGCACCGAAGCCGTCGACCTGGCTGCCGAGCGCGGCCAGCCCGGTCGTGGCGATCACCGACAGCCCCACGACCGCGAGCAGCAGCAGGCTGCGCGCCCGAGCCGCGAAGGGGTTCGGCCGGCTGTTGCGTGGCACGCGCCAGACGGTGTTCATCGCGTTCTGCGCGGCCTGCGCGACGCCGAGGCCGCCGTACAGCGTGCCGAGGATGCCGATGACCAGCCCGAGCCCGCTGCCCGAGACGCTCTTCGGGTCGGCCAGCTGCGCACCGACGACGGGGAACTGGCCGAGCGCGGAGTCGAGCAGGTCGTGCCGCAGCCCTGGGTTGCCCTCGAGGGTGAAGTTGAGGATCGTGCTGGTCAGCAGCAACAGCGGGAACAGCGACAGGAACGCGTAGAAGGTGATGAGCGCCGCGAGGTAGTTGCCCTGGTCGTCGACGAACTTGTAGACCACCGCGATCGGCAGGCCCGCACGCGGGTGCCTGCGCTGGTAGTGGTCGAGCCGCTCGGTGAGCGACATGGTGCCTCCGGCGGCCTCGGTGTTCGGGCGTGTCGACAGCAGCCTTCCCGTTTCACACCGTCCGGACGCGGGTAGCGATCGGCGTGTGACCAGTTCGCGCGAGCCCGCCGCCACCGTGACCGTCTACCCGGACGGCCCGCTGGTGCTGCGTGGCGACGTCGAACTGCGCGACGTCGACGGCACCGTGCTCGAGACGGGGCGCACGCTGGCCCTGTGCCGCTGCGGCCGCTCGGCGCTCAAGCCGATCTGCGACGGCAGCCACCGCAACGGGTCGTCCCTGGGCCCCGCCCGCCCCTGAGGTCGGTTCCGATGCCGGCGGCGGCATCTCGTGACGGATCTCCGATCCCGCGACGGAAATGTCAGCGGATTCGAGATCCGTCACGAGACGTGGGCGAGGCGCGGGGCGGGACGCACGGGGGCGCGCAGCGAGGTCGTGCGGTCGTCCCAGCGGCCCAGGACGTACGCGGCGAAGCGGTTGTCGACGTGCAGGCACGCCGCCGCACCGAAGACGATGTCCTCGGCAAGGTCGGGCTCTGCCTCGGCCAGGCCGCCGCAGAGGTCGTGCATGGCCAGCTGCTCGTGCAGCGCGTCGGCGGTGACGTGCTCGTCGTAGAAGGCGCACGCGGCGTCCGACCCGCCGAGCCGGCGCAGTCCCTTGGCGTAGCGACGGCACGGCGTCGACGAGGTCATCTCGTAGGCGGCGAGGTGGCCGACGATCGCGCCGCGCAGGTCACGGCGCAGCCCGAACAGAGACATGACGTTGCTGATCGCCAGGGTGATGCCGGGCACCGCGTCGACGTACGCGGCGTACTCGTCGCTGAGGTCGAGCTCGCGCAGCAGCGTGCGGAACAGCTCGCTGTGCATGCGGTGCAGCTGCCCGTTGCCGTACTCGTCCACCTGGATCTCGACGAGCGCCGCCTTCGCCCGCCCGGACAGCCGGGGGATCGCCCACGTGTGCGGGTCGGCCTCCTTGAGCTGATACAGCGAGCGGTGCACCACGAACTCGGCGAACTGGTCGGCCGTCGCGCGGGTCTGCACGAACCGCGACAGGCTCGGGCCGTCGTCGCCGTCGACCAGCGCACGCAGCCGCTCGGCCACCGGCCGGTCGCTCGACGGCACCCGCACCTCGCGGTGCAGTGCGGCAAGCACCTCACCCTCGAGGCCGAGGCGAAGGGCGATGAGGTCGGGCTGCCACTCCCACAGGTCGTCGACCTCGTCGAAGCCGCGGTAGTGCAGCTCGTAGCAGGTCCAGAGCGCGAGCTGCAGGTCGTCGTCGGCGAGCGCGTCGGCGATGTCACCGATGTCCTCGGGCAGCGGCAGCAGCGACGGGTCGTCGGCACCGAGCGCGTCGATGAGGGCACGCGAGAGCGGTCCCCGTGGTTCGGGCAGCAACATGTCGTCCTCGCCGGTTGCGTCGGCGCACCGACGGATCGCGGCGGTGCGAAGTCGCGCCGATCGGCTTGATCGGCACACTGCGCGAAATACCCCGTTCACACGGAGTGGAAACCCGCCGTACCGGGAAGAGGACGGTCGTGACCGCACTGACCCCCGCCCGCACCTGCCGCTTCGGTCCGCTCGACATCGAGTGGGACGCCCGTGTGCTCGAGCCCCGCCCCTGGACGCTGCTGCAGAGCGAGTGGGCCGCCGAGCTCGCCCGCACCATGCCTGCGGGCCCGCTGCTCGAACTCTGTGCGGGGGCAGGCCACATCGGCCTGGCGGCCGCCGTGCTCGCCGACCGCGACCTGGTGCAGGTGGAGGCCGACCCGACCGCCGGCGGCTACGCCGCGGTGAACGCCGCGGCTGCCGGGTGGGCGTCGCGTACCGAATTGCGCGTCGCGCGGCTCGAGACGGCCCTGCACCCGGACGAACGCTTCCCGCTCGTGATCGCCGACCCGCCGTACCTGCCCACGGACGAGATCACCCGGTGGCCCGACGACCCGGTCACCGCGATCGACGGCGGCCCGGACGGCCTCGCCGTGATCGACCTCTGCCTCGCCGCGGCGGCCGATCACCTGCTGCCCGGCGGCGTGCTGCTGCTGCAGGTCGCCGGGGCGCGGCAGGCCGACCGCCTCGACGCGCGCGCCGCACCGCTGGGCCTGCGCGCCGGCGAGGTGCGCTCACACGACGCAGCACGGGCGGTCGTCGCCCTGCACCGGGCATGACGACGCCGGACGCCCCGAACCACGGGGCCTGGCTGCGCGAGCACGAGGCCGAACTGGTCGACCGGTTGACCGAGTGGTGCCGCATCCCGTCGGTGGCCGGCGAGGCGGGACGTGAGGCGGCACTGACCCGGTCGGCGAACTGGCTCGCCGCCGAGTGCCGCGACGTCGGCTTCCCGACCGTCGAGGTGTGGGACGCCGACGGGTTCCCCGCCGTCTTCGCCGAGTGGCCGGCCGACGGCCCGCGCGTGCTCGTCTACAGCCACCACGACGTGCGGATGGCCCAGGACGACGAGTGGGAGGTGTGCCCGCCGTTCGAACCGCTGCGCCGCGGCCGGCGGCTGTTCGGCCGCGGCACCTCGGACGCGAAGGGTCAGGTGCTCGCCCACCTGTTCGCTCTGCGGGCGCTGCTCGCGTCCGGCGCCGACGCCCCGCCGGTGCACCTGATGCTGTTGGTCGAGGGGGAGGAGGAGGCGGGCTCGGCGCACTTCGCCGACCTGCTCGACGCGCACGTCGAGCGGTTGGCCGCCGATCTGGTCATGGTCAGCGACACGATGACGTGGTCGGCGGAGCAGCCGGCCGTCGTCACCGGCAACCGCGGGATGATGAAGGCGCAGGTCGAGGTGCGCGGCCCCGAGCGCGACATCCACGCCGGGGCCGTCTCGGGCGTCGCGCCGAACCCTGCGACGGCGCTCGTGCGGCTGCTCGCGCAGGTGCACGACGACGACGGGCGGGTGGCCATGCCCGGCTTCTACGACGAGGTGCGTGAGGCCTCCGACGCCGAGCGGGGCGCCGTCGCCCGGCTCACCGCCGACGAGGACGACTGGTTGCGGCGCACCCGCACCCGTGCCGCCGTCGGCGAGTCGGGCCGCTCGATCGGCGAGCGGTTGTACCTGCGTCCGGCGGTCGAGGTCGGGGCGCTGGCGAGCGGCGACCCGGCGCCGCCGACGCGGGGCACGATCGCGGCGCGGGCACTCGGCGAACTGCAGTTCGGCCTCGTGCCCGACCAGGACCCGGCGAAGATCACGGAACTGGTGCGCGCCTGGGTCGTCGACCGGCTGCCGGACGGGTTCACCGCCGACGTCACGGTCATGGAGACGATCAACCAACCGCCGTACGTGACGCCCGAGGACCATCCGGCGCTCGCGGTGCTGACCGAGGCGATGGGCGAGGCCTGGGGCGCCGAACCCGGACGCATGCGCAACGCGGGCTCGGGGCCCGGCGCCCTGCTGCACGAGCGGCTCGGTGCGCCGATCGTCTTCTTCGGCACCGGCCTGCCCGACGACCACTGGCACGGCCCGGACGAGAGCGTCGACCTCGACGTGCTGCGCAAGGGCGCCACGACGCTCGCGCTGTGCTGGCCGCGCCTGGCCCGGGCGCTGCGCTGACGGCGCGGCTGCGACGATGCCGCCGTGGTGAACGACGAGTTCCACGCCGACGTGCTCGCGGTCGTCGACCGCATCCCGCCGGGGCGGGTGATGACCTACGGGGCGATCGCCGAGTACCTCGGTCGCGGCGGGCCCCGCGGCGTGGGCGGCGTGATGGCCCGCGACGGCGAGGCGGTGACGTGGTGGCGGGTCGTGCGCGCGAACGGCACCCTGCCCGCGCACCTCATGGCCGCCGCGCAGGAGCACTGGTTCGCCGAGGGCACCGCGCTGCGTCGCGGCATCGTCGACGTCGCGCAGGCGGCCTGGTTCCCGGACGAGCCGTGACCTACAGCGTGGCGACGGTCTGCGCGGCGGCGTGACGGGCGACGGCGACGACGTCGCCGGTGCGGGTGAGCACCTGGCGCTGCTGCGTCGCCGAGGTGCCGCGGCCACGCACCAGCGCGAGCAGCGCG
>NZ_JBQCEE010000307.1:0-2344 GCF_051960575.1 Jatrophihabitans sp. | reverse complement strand
CCCGTTGCTGACCTGGCTGGCGGCACAACTGGCCAGAAGACCCGGCGGCGACCTGCGGGTCAGCGTGCGGCCGGCCTCGAGCACGCTGCTCGAGGACCAGGCGACCACCGTGCGGGTACGCGTGACCGCGCCGAGGGTGACGGACGCGCTCACCGTCTCGTTCGTGCCCGGCGAGTGGCTGCGGCGCCGCGGTCGCCGGGACGCGGTCGTCCCCGCCGCCCCGGACGGCGCGCCGGGGGAGGTGGAGTTCCCGGTCACCGCGCTGCGCTGGTCGCGCGCGTCGGTCGGCGCGGCCCGGGTGACCGCCTGGGCCGGGCAGGGCCTGTTCTACCGCCAGACCGACGCGACCGGATGGCCGGTCAAGGTCGTCCCCTATCGCGAGCGGTTCTCGGTCGGCGATGCGCTTCCGGTCAGCAGCGGCATCGTCGGCACCCACCGCTCACGCCGTCCCGGGGAGGGGACGGACCTGGCCGGCATCCGCCCGTTCCAGGTCGGCGACCGGCTCAAGCGGATCAACTGGCCGGTCTCGCTGCGCACCCAGACGCTGCACGCGACGGCGACGCTGACCGACCTCGACGCGACCGTGATGCTCGTGGTCGACAGCTCGACCGACCTGGTGCCGGGCGACGAACCGGCCCGCGTCAACGGCACCCTCGACACCGCGGTGCACGCCGCCGCGGCGATCGCCGAGCACTACCTGCGCGCCGGCGACCGCGTTGGCATCGTCGACGACGGGCAGACCATGCGCACGGTGCTGCCTGCCGCCGGGCGGGCGCACCTCAACCGGATCGTCGACGCGCTGATCGACGTCGACACGACCGCCGGGCGGCGCCGGCTGCCGGTGCACCTGGCCCGGCTGCTCGGCCGGATCGCGCCGCGGTCGATGGTCATCCTGATCACCCCGCTGATCGAGCAGGCCCGCCCGGAACTGGCCGTCGAGCTCGCCCGCTCGGGTCACCCGGTGCTCGTGATCGACAGCCTCGGCGAGTACACGCCGGACGGCCCGCCCGGCTCGACCCCGGACCTGGCCTGGCGGCTGCAACGCCTGCAGCACGATCTCGACGTGGACAGGCTTGCCGATGCGGGCATCCCGGCCGTCGCCTGGCGTGGCGCGGGCAGCCTGAACACCGTGCTGGCCCGCCTCAGCCGGGCCGCGGCAGCCCCGCGGGTGCGGCGATGAGCCGGTTCGCCGCCGTTCCGGTCTCGATCCGCGCGGTGGCCGTCGTCGCGGGGCTGGTGCTCGTCGTCGTCCCCGGCCACGTCGCGCCGCTGCCCGCCGTTATCACCGTCGGCGGCCTCGCCGGGGCCGTCGTCGCGCCCCGCACCGTCGGCAGCCTGCCCGTCACCTTCGGCTTCGTGCTCGCCTGGCTCACCGCGTCCGGATGGACGGTCAGCCTGCCCGTCGAGCGCACCGCGACCGCTGCGGCAGCGCTGTACGTGCTGCAGGTCTCGGTCGCCCTCGCCGCGGCCGTCCCGCTCGACGCGCGCGTCGACCGCGCGGTCCTGGTCGCCTGGACGCGGCGGCTGGGCTGGCCGGCGCTCGCCGCGGCCGCGCTGATCGCCGTCGACGAAGTGCTGCCCCAGCAGTCCGGCTCGCCCTGGATCGAGTTCGGCGGCCTCGTCGGCGTGCTCGCCCTCGCCGCCGCCGCCACGTACGCCGTGCGCCGCAGGGGCCCTGCCGCTAGCTAGAATCGAGAGGTTGCGATGAACGTTGCGGCGAAGAAGACGACAGGACGGAAACTGCAGTGAGCGGCCATTCCAAGTGGGCCACGACCAAGCACAAGAAGGCGGTCATCGATGCCAAGCGCGGCAAGCTGTTCGCCAAGCTGATCAAGAACATCGAGGTCGCGGCACGCACCGGCGGCGGTGACCCCGACGGCAACCCCACGCTGTACGACGCCATCCAGAAGGCTCGCAAGAACTCCGTCCCCGTCGACAACATCGACCGCGCGGTCAAGCGTGGGTCGGGCGCCGAAGCCGGTGGCGCCGACTGGCAGACGATCATGTATGAGGGCTACGGCCCGAGCGGTGTCGCCGTACTGATCGAGTGCCTCACCGACAACCGCAACCGCGCCGCGTCCGAGGTGCGCACTGCGATGACCCGCAACGGCGGCTCGATGGCCGACCCGGGCTCGGTGTCGTACCTGTTCAGCCGCAAGGGTGTCGTGCTCGTGCCGAAGAACGACCTCGGTGAGGACGACGTGCTGACCGCGGTGCTCGACGCCGGCGCCGAGGCCGGCGGGGCCGACTGGCAGACGATCATGTACGAGGGCTACGGGCCCAGCGGTGTCGCCGTGCTGATCGAGTGCCTCACCGACAACCGCAACCGCGCCGCGTCCGAGGT
>NZ_JBQCEE010000306.1:0-60690 GCF_051960575.1 Jatrophihabitans sp. | reverse complement strand
AGGCGCTCCTGCCGACCAACAAGTCGCTGGCGGGGGCCGGGCGTCGGACGACCACGTCTCCGACGCCCGGCCCCCGACGTCCGGCCGCCGCCGTTTTGGCCCCGAAGGCTCTCGGGGCGTCAGCGTGATCGGCGATGCGCCGACCCGATATGGGCCAGCAGGTCGCGGACCGCGCCCGCCGGTGGTGTTCGGCCGCCCTGCCATACCGCCCGGAGATCGCGTCTCAGATCGAGGCCGTCGACCGGCACGATGCGGAGCCGTCCGGCGGAGACGTCGTCGGCCACGGCGAGCCGGCTGAGCACCGCTGGTGCGGACCCGGCCAGTACCGCGGCTCGTACGGCGGCCGAAGTGGACAGCTCCAGTACGGGCGGGCACGGTGAGGCGCCGAAATCGGCCAACGCGCTCTCGAAGAACTCCCGCGTTCCCGACCCGGTCTCTCGCGAGACCAGCGGGGTGGACGCCAGCTCGGCCGGCAGGATCGGTTCAGCGCGTCGGGCCCAGCGGTGCTCGGGGCGCGCGACGACGACCAGCTCGTCGCAGGCCACCACGGTGCTGCGCAGCCCTCGCGGCGCTCAGGGTCCTTCGACAAAGCCGAGATCCGCTGCGCCGGTGCGGACATCCTCGACGACGTGGCCGCTGTTGGTGGCGGTGAGCACAACATCGGGAGGCAGCTCTCCGCGGCCCTGCGCCACCGAGTGCAACGACACGAGCCACCCCGGGAGCAGTTGCTCGGCGACGGTCAGGCTGGCGCTGATCCGCACCCGCGATCGGGTCGAGGCACGCAACGAGGAAATGCCGGCGTCGACCTCCTGCGCGACGTGAAGCAGCCGGTCCGACCACTGCACGACGAGCTTGCCGGCGACCGTGAGTTCAGAACCCCGGGCAGTGCGGGTCACCAACCGGACACCGGTCTGCGCCTCGAGCGCGGCGATGCGCGCCGACACGGCCTGCTGTGTCATGCCCAGCTCGCGACCAGCCGCGCCCAGACTGCCGCCCCGCGACACCGCCACCAACACTTCGATGGCAGCCAAATCGGGCATGCGCGGGCTGAGAACCACAACGCAACGCTACGGCAGCCACAACATGGCCTTGTGGGACGGTCCGTGGCACGCCGAGGACGCGGACGACACCTACGCGAGGCCGGTCCCGTACTGCAGGGCAAGGCTCGTCAGCGATACGAGGATCCACAACAATGCGCCGAGCAGCAGCGGTTTGGCCCCGGCGCGGCGAAAGCCAGCGACGTCGGTGGTCAGGCCGATCGCCGACAGCGCGACGGTGATGAGGAAGACCGAGAGAGTGCTCAGCCCGGCGTGAGCGGCGGCAGGGATCAGTCCGAACGTGTTGACGGCGGCGACGAGGAGAAAGGCGACCAAGAACCACGGCACGAGGCGGAGCACGTGCACACGGGCACGAGATGCCGGACCCGAGTCCGCCACGTCACGAGCCGGCAGCCCGGTCCCGGTCGGTACCGCACGCCGCCCGGCCCAGGTCGCGAGTCCGAGACTGACCGGAATGATCATCAAGGTGCGGACCAGCTTGACGACGACGGCGTAATTGGCCGCGGTCGTTCCGTAGGTGGTTGAGGCCGCGACCACGGACGACATGTCGTTCACGGCGGTGCCGGCGAACAGACCGAACGCGTGCTGGCTCATCCCAAGCAGGTGCCCCACCACGGGGAAGGTCACGACGGCCGCGATGTTGAACAGGAAGATAGTCGAGATAGCGTAGGTGACGTCGAGGCCGATCGCGCCGATCACGGGCGTCACCGCCGCGATGGCCGAAGCGCCGCAGATCCCCGTCCCCACACCGATGAGGGTGCGCAGATCCCCGACGATCCCGAGCCAGCGGCCGAGCACGTAGGCCGCCACCAGGCAGCCGGCGAGGGTACCGAGCATGACCGGCAGCGACTGGCCGCCCACCCGGGCGATCTGCGAGAGCGACAGCTGGGAACCGAGCACGACGACGGACAACTGCAGCACGAACTTGCTAGCCGTGTTGACGCCCGGACGGAGCCGGTCTCCAGGTTTGACGAGCGCGGCCACCGCCACGCCGATGACGATCCCGCTCACAGGGCCGCCCAACACCGGGACGAACCGGCCGACGACCGTCGCTGCTGTCGCGATCGCCACCGCAAGGGCAAGCCCGGGAACCTCGGCCCCCAGCCTCCACCGCAGGCGCGTGGTCCGCCTCACCTCGACCCCAGGGTCGCCCGCCGCAGGGCCGTCAGCTTCTCCAATCACAACGACCATGGTCGACACCGCGCGGGCTCGGCAGTAGTGCGCTGCTGCTTGTGTGGTCACAAGGTGCACCTGTGCCTGCCAACTGGTCATAGGAGCGTGGGCGTGTTGGCGTGAGCCATACCGATGCGCGTGCCACCCATCAGCCATCGTCGCCCGGCTCACCCCGACGCGGGGCTCACGTACGAACCGGGCCAGCAGACTCGAACTGTCCTTTCCGTGGTGACTGAACCGCCTCATGTCTGGCAGAGTGAACTCTCGGCAGCGTCCGGTCTGACGACCTTGACAGGTTTTGGCGAAACTCAACATGTCATTCAGCGTCTACGCCGCTCCAGACCGGCGAACCCTTCGGACAACGCGGGCCAGGGCAGCGTGCCGTGACTCACCCGGGCGACATCAGGTGTCCCAGCGATTCGGTGTGAGCCCCGGACACATCAGATCTCGCCCTCGCCGAGGTCGCGATCGAGGCCAACTCAGTCCCGTCGTGATTGACCGGTATCGATGAGGAGGCGGCCGAGTCCCTCGCTGCGTTGCGCAAGCCCAGCGAGCACAGGTCGCGTCACCGCGATGGCGATCGCGGCGGCGACACTGCCGAGTAGCAGACCGGCGACGACGTCCTGTAGGTGATGGACGTGCGCCGCGACCCGGGCCCACGCGATCGCTACCGCGGCGGCCGCCATAACAAGTCCGGGGATGCGGTGCCGCACGACGATCAAAGCGGCAATCAGGGACGCGGCAACGCTGTGGTCGGAAGGGAAGCCGTCGTCGCGGCTGTGCCCGAACAACGGGCGGACACCGGGATCAGCGACGAACGGTCGGGGGTCGTGGTGCACCGACTTCGCGGCGTACATCAACACCAGCGCGAGCGCCAAGCCCACGACTGCCTGCGCACCAACCTCGACCTTTCCGCGCCTCGACTCCAGCACAACCCAGACGACGGCGAAGGCAACGACCATCACCCACAGCAGGTCCTGCGCGGTCCAGGCGATCACAGTGTGCATGAAGGGATCATGTTTCGCCGACGAGGAAAAGCTCAATTCACGCGCCGCCGATCCTCAGTTCAGACACACCAGCCACGACCCGGCCGCCGAGGTGAACCATCGTGTTGTCCGTCGAACGGCCGTCAACACCGTCCCGCGCCCGGCGAGCGGGGGCCGGGTGCAATGTGTCCTCGGGCCGCCCGTCCTCGGGTCGGGTCAGGACTTCGGTCGGGTCGCCGACCACAGCGTCACCGGCAAGACGACGACAAGCGCCGCGGGCAAGACCCACCACGCGGGAACACCGGCCTGCGACACCCCGTAGGTGATAGCCAGGCCGATCACGACAGCCACCGCGACCCGCCAGTCATCCCCAACGACGAAGTCGTACCAGAACGCGCCGAACGCACGAATCCTGGCGATCATGGCCGCTCCCTCGCAAGCACCGACGCGGACAAGGCTGGCTCCGGCCTGCGGCGGCGGCGCAGCGCGGCGACGAGACCGAGCGCGAGGCCAGCGATCCCCGGAACAAGCACGAGCAACGCGGCATCCGAGCCAGGCCAGTGAGCCTGAGCGCCCTCGGCCCCCCAGAACATGCCGAAGCCGGTCAGCATGACTCCGACGATGAACTTCAGCGTGTTTTCCGGGACTCGAGCCAGCGGCCCGCGCACTGCAACGCCAGCAACAGCAACGACCAGGACAGCGGCGGCCGCCGCGATGCTGGCCAGCGGGATGTCGTGCTGGTTACTGCCGAAGGTCAGCGCGATGAAGGCGACTTCGAGGCCCTCAAGCAAGACCCCCTTGAACGACAAGGTGAAGGCGTACCAGTCGGAGACGCCGCGGCGTGATTGCCGCTCGGCAGCCCGGGCTGCGGCCACCTCGGTCCGGAAGATCAAATCTTCATCGTGCAGCGCCTTGTAACCGCTGGCGCGCAAAATAGCCTTCCGTAGCCACTGCAGGCCGAAGATCAGCAAAATGGCGCCCACGACAAGCCGCAGTCCACCCAGCGGAATCGCAGAAACCGCAGGACCCAGTCCGGCGATAATCGCGGCAAGCACGACCAGACCCCCAACGACACCTTGCAGTGCCGAACGCCAGTCCCGAGCTATGCCCGCTGCCAGCACGATGGTGGTCGCCTCGACAGCCTCCACCACGCAGGCGAGAAAGACCGCCAGAAACAGGGCGCCGGCAGTCACCTGCGACCCTTCCCCGCGACTGGTTGCGGGCCATCGCTCACAGCCTCCAGATTAGCCGGCACTCTGGAACCGGATCACACGACCAAGATCATCGGTTACCGCAGCTGTGAACAGCCCTGCTAGCACGGCTGCTCGCGGCCCTGTCGCGCAGGCGTTTCGAGTACCCGAAGTGCGCGCGGCATTGCCGACCGCGCCTGACATGCCGAAGATCTCGGAGCGGCGGGACGAGTTCGACCGCCAGAATTACCGACGTCGTCTGGGCCAATTAGGGACTGCCGCACCAATCGGTGACAGATCCCCGGCAGCGGACAGAAGCAACGAGCCGTGAGGAGGGTGTGAAGACCCTGGTGTTACTTCGCGAGCTTCACGGCCATGTGACGACGGGTGATCGTCGGGATCACCACGTGCAGGCGCGAACCGTCGGGCAGCATCGCGTCCACGAAGGGCGTGGACAGGTCGATGCGCCGGCCGGTCGGCCGCAGCATCCGTTCGACCAGGTCGGCGACCTGCTCGGCGGTCAGGATGACGGTCGTCAGCTCGGAACGGCCGTGCCGGGCGACGAAGACCCGACCAGGCTCGTTGATCCAGATCTCCTCGACCGTCGGATCGTCCAGCAACGGCTGCAGCGGGCCGAAGCCGGCGACGGCATCGAGCAGTGACCGCGACACGGCCAGCGGATCACCGAGCGGCGGGAGCGCCGCCGTGATCGCGCGGTCGCGGTAGTCGGCGACGACCTCGTCGACGATCGAGGCGACCTGTTCGGCCTGCGCGATCGGGTCGAGCCCACGACGCCGCACCAGCTCGCGCACCTCGGACTCGAGGATCGACACAGCCGACATCGCCACCACCCGCCCCCCCATGCGCAGCAGTGCGAAGATGGTAGGCACAGGTTGCGTTCAGCCGCGCGCCGAAGCGGCAGGGTGTGGACAGCCGCACCGGTCGAATCGATCGCCGGGCGACCGAGCGGCTGCCCGCCGGGCGACGAACAGGGACCATTCGTCATGCGGGTGGCCACTCGGCCTCGATAGGTTGGCCGTCGATCAACACAGCGGAGGGGTGACCGTTGGACGTGCTCGTCTCGGTCATCGTCGTCAACTTCAACGGCGGCGACCTGCTCACCCGCTGCCTGCGCAGCCTGCGCGAGGGCACGGCCGGGCACCCGGTGGAGATCATCGTCGTGGACAACGGGTCGTCCGACGACAGCGTCGACTCGGTACCGCCGGACCTGCGGCCGGACAGGCTCATCCGCTCGCCGAACAACCTGGGCTTCGCGCAGGGCAACAACCTCGGCGCCGCGCAGGCCAGGGGCGAGTACCTGCTGCTGGTGAACACCGACTGCTTCCTGGCGCCGGACAGCCTGACGATGCTGCTCGAGCGCATCACCAGCGACGACCGGATCGCGGTGGTCGCGCCCCGGTTGTGCAACGGCGACGGCAGCCTGCAACGGTCCTGTCACGGCTTCCCCGGCCCGATGACGCTGTTCCTCGAACAGAGTTCGCTGTGGCGGCTCGTCAAGGACCGACGGCTCGGCGATCGTCTGCCGCTCGCGGGTCGGCACGACCGTGCGCGTCAGGCCGACTGGGTCGCGGCGGCGTGCTGGCTGGTGCGGCGCAGCGCCTGGGACGAGGCGGACGGGTTCGACCCGGCATACCTCTTCTACTGGGACGAGATCGACCTCTGCCGCCGTCTCGACCAGCTGCACTGGCAGGTCTGGTTCGAGCCGGCGGCCGGGGCGATGCATCTCGGCGGCGGCAGCACCGACGGCCCGGTCGCACTGCCGGAGTTCTTCCGGGGTCTCTACCGCTACTACTCGCGGTTCCACTCGCGGTCGGCCCAGCTGTTCGCGCGTCTGCTCGTCCGCGGTATGGCCGTGATCAAGACCCGGCAGCACCGCCTGCGGTCACGCCGGGCGACGTCGTCGGAGGAACGCCACCTCGCCCTGCGCACCGCCAGCGCCTGGAGCTTCGTTGCCAGGATGTGACGGCGCGCCGGCCGGGACGTCCCCGCACTGGCTCTCCCTCGTGCCGGCCGAGCCGCCCGGCGAGGCGATCGTCATCGGCGACAGGGCCGCCGGCGTCCGGGAGGCGTTGCCGCGCGAGGGCTGGATCACCGACGGCGTCGGCGCCGCGGCCGACCTCGTCGCCGTGCCCGCGTCGACGGCTCGCTCGGCGCGCGGCGTCGGCGAGCTCGGCGCGAGGGTGCGGCCCGGCGGGGCGCTCGTCGTGCTGTGGCACGGACGCCTGCGCCCGCGACGGGCGTCCGTCGAGCGACGGTTGCGCCGCGACGGCTTCACCGACATCCGGTGGTACTGGCCCCGCTCGACCGGAGGGGCACCCGACCTCTGGCTCTCGCTGGACGCGCCCGCGGTGCGTCGCTGGTATCTGCAACACCTGTTGCACGCGTCGACGCAAGCACGTCGGGCCATGCGCGCGACGCTCCGGCCGCTCGTCGGCTCACCGGTGTTCTGCGCCGCCGTCCCCGCGATCGCCGTGATCGCCGGGCGAGGAGCGTCCGGCGACTTCGGCGCGCTCCGCCGGCTCGTCTCGTCGTGGCTCGACGAGGTTCCAGCCGAGCGATCGTCGTCGCACCACACGGCTCCCCCGCCCCATCTCACGCTCATCCCCGGCGGGGGCGGGCCCGGCTGGCGGATGACGTTCCTCGCGTGGGGCGCCGGCGACGCCGAGCCGGCCCTCGCGGTGAAGATGCCGCGCGACGCGCGCGACAACGACCGGTGCCTGGTCGAACCG
This sequence comes from Jatrophihabitans sp., assembly GCF_051960575.1. Taxonomy (GTDB): domain Bacteria; phylum Actinomycetota; class Actinomycetes; order Mycobacteriales; family Jatrophihabitantaceae; genus JBQCEE01. The sequence goes on along the minus strand of NZ_JBQCEE010000306.1, from coordinate 53,533 downwards.
TCCGCCCAGGCCGACCTCGCCCGGTGGGCACTGCCGACCATCTGTCGCACGCCGCGTGCGGTCGGCAGCGGCATGGTGCGGGGACGCCGCGTCTGCGCCGAGGAGGTCGTGCCCGGGCGGCCGCTGCTGGTCGCACTCAGCGAGGGGCGCCGGACGGCGACGGACTGGTTGCGCCGCATGCAACCGTTGGCGGACTGGCTGACCGAGCTGGCCGCACGGAGTCGCCGACCGGCGACCGACGAGCAGTGTCGGGCCTGGTTCGCTCCCCTGGACGACCCTCCCCCGGGGCTCGTCGATGCGATCCAGGCGACCCGACTGCGCGGGCTGGCCGACACGGCTCGGCGCCTGCAGCACGATCACGACCTGCCCGCCGTGTTCGTCCACGGCGATGTCGGACCACCCAACGTGCTGGTCGGCCAGGACGACCGGCTCACCGGCCTCGTCGACTGGGAGGCGGCCGGGTGGGGCCTGCCGGGTGCGGACCTCGCGTACTTCCTCGCCCGTCTGGGCGAGGAGGCGCCGCCGGCACCCGGCTACTGCGAGGCGGCCGACGCCGCGCTCGCCGACCACCTCAGGCGCCTCGGCATCGCGAGCGAGTGGACGCCGATGCTGCTCGCAGCCACGTACCTGCACCATGCCAGCAACGAATGGAACCGCAGCACCCGGCCCGCGGCCGGTGCGTCGGTGCGGCGACTGCGCGCCCTGCTCGGCGGGAGCGCGTCGTGAGGGTCCTGCTGGTGACGCCGTTCCTGCCCGACGCGGACGCACACAGCGGTGCGCCGCGCGCGGTGTACGACCGCGTCGCCGCCCTGGCGCGCACCGACGACGTCGAGGTCGTGTGCTTCGCCGAACCCGACGGGCCGACGCCGCACTCGGTCGCCGGCGCACGGATCGTCGCGGTGCCGCCCCCGCGCCGCGGCACCGTGCGGAAGCGGTTCGTGCTCGCCCTCGGGCTCGTGCTGCCGACGCGACCGATGCTGGTGCAGGAGTTCCGCTCGCGCGCGATGGTCAGCGCCGTGGCAGCGGCGGCGCGGCGGATGCGCCCCGACGTCGTCCTCGTCGAGCACGTGCTCGCCGCGCAATACGGGGCGACACCGGCCATCGAGGCACCGGTGGTGGTCTCGGAGCACGACGCCGCCACGACGCTGCGCGCCGAGCACGAGGTCCCGATCGGCCCGGTGCGCCGGCTCATCGACCGCTACGAGACCGTCCGGTGGCGCCGTTACGCGCACGCGGTGTACCGACGGGCCCGCGCCGTCACCGTGCCGACCGAGGCCGACGCCGCGCTGGTGCGACGCGCCGTGTCGCGCGCGTCCGTGAGCGTCATCCCCTTCGGCGACGGGCGACCGCGCCCGGACGAGCACGACGACCCGTCGCTCCGCGTCGACGACGAGCTGCTGTTCGTGGGCAACTTCGACCACCCGCCGAACCGCGACGCCGCCGTGTGGCTCGCGCACGAGATCCTGCCGAGCATCCGCCGGCGGCACGCCACGGCACGGCTGCGCCTCGTCGGGCGGAACCCGACCGACGAGATCCGGGCGCTCGCCGGCGACGGGGTCGAGGTCACCGGCGAGGTGCCGTCGGTCGAGCCGTTCCTGCGCCGGTGCACCGTCTTCGTCGCCCCGCTGCGCCAGGGTGGGGGGATGCGGATGAAGCTGCTCGACGCGCTGGCCGCCGGAACGCCGATCGTCACCACCACGGTCGGCGCCGCCGGGCTCGCGGCACGGCCGGGTCACCATCTCGAGGTCGCCGACGGTACCGAGCCGTTCGCCGCTGCAGTCGTGCGCCTGCTGACCGATCCGGCGGCGCGCGACCGGCTGTCCGCCGCGGCCCCGTCGGCCCTCACCGACGACAGGACTCGCGTCCGGGCACTTCGCGCGCTGCTCGAGTCGACCGCCCGAGAGGCGCGACGATGAGCGACCAGCAGCTGGACCTCACGGTCGTCATCCCGTCGAAGGACCGCCGCGACCGACTGCTCGTCTGCCTGGCCGGCCTCGCCCCGGAGCTGCGCGCAGCCGCGGCGGCGGGCATCGAGACCGAGATCGTGGTCGTGCTCGACGGCCCGCAGGACGAGAGCGAGGCGGCCGTCGCCGACCTGGCCGCGAGTACCGACTGGCACGGCCTGCGTCTCGCCGTCCGGACGCAGGAGTGGGCGGGCGCTGCGGCCGCGCGGAACACCGGCCTGGACGCGGCACGAGGACGCTCCGTCCTCTTCCTCGACGACGACGTCCAGGCGCAGCCGGGACTGCTCGAGGCGCACGTGCGCGCGCAGCGGCGCGCGGGCGACGACGGGTGCGTCGTGCTCGGACGCATGGTGCAGCGCCCGACGCCGGGGATGGCCGGTCGCTCGCTCGACGAGTGGTGGGCCGAGCACTACCGCAGGCTCGAGCACCGCACACCGCGCTGGACCGACGTCTACACCGGCAACCTCAGCGTCGGGCGCGCAGCGGCCGTCCGCCTCGGCGGCTTCGACGCAGCCCTGCCCTACGGCGAGGACGCCGAGTTCGGGTACCGCCTCGTGCGGGGCGGGGTGCCGCTGGTGTACGAGTCGGACGCCGCCGTCGTCGTCGACAACCCCAAGTCGCCGGAGCGGCAGCTGCGCGACCTGTTCCACGCCGGCCAGGCGGCGGTGTCCATTGTCGCCAAGCACCCTGAGGCGATCGCCGACCTGCCCGTCGGTCGGCCGAGCGACGGCACCGTCCAGCTCCGGGTCGTCCGCCGGCTCGCCCTCGCCGCCACCTCGATCCCGGCGGTCGACCGCGTCGTCGAGCGCGTGGTCGTCGCGTGGGCGAGGTCCGGCGTCGAGTTCGCCCACGAGCGTGTCTTCACGGCGGTGCGCAGCCACCGCTATTGGCAGGGTGTCCGTAGCGCCGCGCCCGCCGCCCGGTGGCGCGAGCTCGACCGCCCCGGTCTCGCGGTGCTCATGTATCACAGCGTCGCCCCGGGGCGCGCCGACCGCTACACCGTGCCGCCCCGCCGGCTGCGACGGCACCTGACGGTGTTGAGGGTGCTCGGCCGGCGCGTGATCGATCTCGAGCAGGCGGTGGCCGCGCTGCAGTCGGGCCGCCCGGTACCCCGCCGGTCGGTGGCGCTGACCTTCGACGACGGGTACGTCGACAACCTCGACCACGCCGCCCCCGTACTCGCACGGAAGCGCGCGCCGGCCACCCTCTTCGCCGTGGCCGGGCTGATCGGCCGTGACAACGCGTGGGACCGCAGCGCCGGCACCGCACCGAAACCGCTGCTCGACCGCGCGCAGCTGCGTCGGCTGGACGCAGCCGGCTTCCGCGTGCAGTCACATGCCATGACCCACCGCGACCTGACGCGCCTCGAGCAGGCAGAGCTACAACACGAGTTGAGGGAGTCGCGGAACGTGCTCGAAGCGACCCTCGGCCGCGAGGTGCGGCTGCTCGCCTACCCCTACGGCGCACACGACGCGGCCGTCGAAGCGGCCGCGCGCGATGCCGGCTACACGGCGGCGTTCGCGGTGCACGCGGGCTTCAACGACGTCGGCACCGACCGCTGGGCCTACCGCAGGATCGCGATCGACGGCACCGACGGCGCGATCCGGTTCGGCGCGAAACTGCTGCTCGGGCAGGCGCCGTTCCGCAGGCTGCTGGCGCGCGCACGGCGCCGCTGACCGGCGACGTGCCACATCGTCACCGCGTCGTCGCCCACCACGCGGCGAGCCGCGCCCGCCGCAGCGGGGGCTGGGTCGTCCCGCGCAGCGCCGTGCCGGCGAGCGCGTGCGCCCGCGGATCGCGAGCGGCCCGGGCCGACTGGGCCGCGCGGTACGCCCACTCGCGGTCGGTCGCGTCGAGCACGTGCTGTCGGTCGGTCGGCACCGTCGGGCGGAGGCGCGAGAGCATCGCGCGCACCTCTAGCGCCAGCTCAACCCTGGACGCGGTGATGCTGCTGCCGCTCCGGCGGTACTCGTAGAGCGGCGCGCGCACGAGCCCGGCGCGCGCGCCGGCCAGGACGAGCCGCAGGTGCAGGTCCCAGTCCTCGGCCGCCCGCGCCTCCGGCGACCACCCCCCGACGGCACGCAGGGCGTCGGCCCGGAGGGCGGCGGCGCCGAAGACGAAGCTCTCGCGCAGCATCGCCGTGAGCTGGTCGGTCGTGTCGAACCGCCGCGTCGCGTAGTAGCTGCCCTGCTCGGGTCGCCCCTGACGGACGACGATCGCGTCGGTGGTGATGATCGACAGGTCCGGCCGCACCCGTGCCGCGGTCGTCAGGGCCGCGGCCCGGCCGGGCAGCCAGACGTCGTCCGCGTCCAGCAGCCCGATCCAGTCGCTGCGCGCCGCCCGGGCGCCCCAGTTGCGCGCGACCGACACGCCACCCCACGGGCCACGCACCAGCTCGACCCGGTCGCCGAACGGGCGCAGTGCAGCCGTGAGATCGTCCTCCGACCCGTCGTCGCTCACGATGACCTGGGCCGGAGCCGGGGTCTGGGTCAGCACCGACTCGACGGCCTCGCCGATCGTCCGCGCCGCGTTCCGCGCCGCGATCAGCACCGAGAGAGTCGGCGGCTCGCGCAGCGGTTCGACGCCGCCGGGCGCGGCGGGCGCCTCGACGTCGATCGTTGCGTCCGTCACGACGTCCCCGTCCGACCGGACGGCAGCCGAGCGACCCTGAGCCCGTGGCGGAAGCCGGCGACCGTGCCGGCCAGCACACGGAGTTCGTCGCGGACCACCGACCACCGCGGGTGGCGCCGCACCCGTCCGGCCCGCAGCCGGAACCACTGCCAGGCCAAGGGCCGGGCGAGCGGGTCGCCGTCCCGCCACCACAGCGCGAGCGCGGCGCCCAGACCGAAGCCGTACGACCACCGGCGGCTGCGGTGGTCGGCGACGGTGCCGCGCTCGTGCTCGACGACGAGCGTCGGCTCGTAGCGCCCGACCACGCCGGCGCGCAGCAGTCGACGGAACAGGTCGAGGTCGTTGCCGCCGAGGCCGGGCGAACCAGTGCCCAGCCGCTCGTCGTTGCCGCCCACCGCGAGATAGGCGGCGCGCGTCACAGCGAAGTTGCCGCCCGTGCCGACATCCCACGACGCCGACCGGTCGTCGAACGTCGCGGGCCGCAGCGACGTCCGGGACGAGATCGGCACGACCCGGTCGCCGACCGGCGGTTGCGGCAGGACGCGGCCGGTGAGCAGCACGGGACCGTTGACGGCGGTGTGCAGCCGCACGATCTCCGCGAGCCAGTCGGACGCCGCGATGCAGTCGTCGTCGACGACGGCGACCAGGTCCGAGCGCGCCGCGGCGACCCCGGCGTTCTGGCTGACCGACACCCCCCGGCGTCGCTGCGGCAGGTGCACCAGCGGCACGCCGCGGGCGGACCGTGCGGTGATAATCCCGGCGGTGCGGTCGGCGTCGCCCTGGTCGACGACGACGATCTCGTCCGGCAGGCGGTCGCCCGACAGCAGCGCGTCGAGGCAGCGGGCGAGCCGCTCGGGCCGGTCGAGGGTCGAGATCACCACGCTCACCGAGGTGTCCGTCATCGCCCCCGCCCCTCCGACGAGGCGTCCGCCGCCGCCGCGCCGCCACGGGCCATCCGGCGCGCGCGCAGACCGCCGACGGTCGCCGCGGCGATCCGCCGCTCCTCGTCACCCGCGCCCCACCAGCCGTAGAGCGCGAGGTATGAAAGACCCGCCGTCGCGGCCGAGAGCACGAGCGTGGTCAAGGTCGGCGCGTCGAGCACCGTGCGCAGCACGAGCAGGCCGGCCGCGACCGGCACGGCGACGAGCACCGGTGGCAGCAGGGCCTGCCCGGCGAGCCGGCGCCACGGCACCCCGAGCGCGCGGCACGCGAGCCAGGGGATCACCAGCGCCCCGTTGACCGCTCCCGGGATCAACGTGCCGAGCGCCGCGCCGAGCGCCCCGATCTCGTGCACGAGCCAGATGGTCAGGGCGATGTTGAGCACGTACTCACATCCGACGACCAGCGCGAGCGACCGGATGCGGCCCGTGCCGCGCAGAATGGTCGCCGGGGCGCTCTGCGCGGCAGCCGTCAGCGCGAGACCGAGGAAGGCCCACAGGATGGGCACCGCCGCATGATGCTTCGGCCCGACCCACACCGTGATGGCGGGACCGCCCCAGATCGCCAGCCAGAGCACCACGGGCATCGTGATCGCGACGGCCAGCCGGGTCGCCGCCACGAGCAGACGGTGCACCTCGCCACTCGCACCGCGAGCACCCAGCGCCGATGTCAGTGGCAGCAGCACGCCGACGGCCGGTGCCGAGAGATAGGCGACGGCGGCCGACGGGCGGAAGCCGAGGTTGTACTCCGTGACCGCGGCGACGGGCAGCACCGACGCGATGATCACTGCGTCGCCGCTGCGGAACAACCGGTTCGCGACGTCCAGCAGCAGGGCCCACACGCTGTAGGCACCGATGAGCCGCATCGTGGCCCGACTCGCCAGGCGGACGTCGACCGTCAGACCCGGCGCGGCCCGGCGGGCGAGCAGCCACCGTGCGACGTTCCCCCCGACGAGGGACACCGTGTTCAGCGCGATGAGGCCGGCCGGGCCGGTGCCCGCCTCCACCAGTGCCACGGTGGCGCCCGCGCTCACCACCGCCTGGACGACCGTCACCGCGTTGGACGCGGGGTAGCGCGCCAGTCCGGTCAGGACGCTGGCGAGCACGCCCGTCGGCAGGCCCACGACCAGACCCACCCCGGCGATGAGCAGGGCGACCCGTGCCTCGTGCTGCTCGGCAGCGCCCACGTGCAGATGCGGCAGCCCCCACACCGCGACGGCCGCCGTCAGCACGCCGGCGAGACTGCCGAGCACGAAGTGGACGGCGACCGAGGTGCCGATGATCCGGTTGACGACCGCGTCCTCGCCGCGCGCCCGGTACTCGGCGACGTACTTCACCACACTCGCCGTGACGCCGAGATCGAGCACGCCGCCCAACCCCTGCAACGCGGCGACCAGGGCCCAGACGCCGTAGCCGGTGTCGCCGAGGTGCCGGACGAGCAGCGGCGTCAGTGCGATGCCGATCACCAGTGCGGTGATCTGACCGCCCGAGTTCGCAAGGGCGTTGCGCAGGGCACCTGGCGATGCTGGCGCGGCCGTCACCGTGAGATCTTCGCCTCGCGACGGTGCCCCGGCAAAATCAGCGTGCCACTGCGTTCAGCCTTCGCGGCATGATCCATGCGGCACACTGGACGCCATGAGCTCCGCCTCGCCCCGCGTCTCGGTGATCGTCCCGTCGTGGACGGGCGAGGTCGACCGCCTGGTCGCGAGCCTGCGCGAGCAGACCTTCTCCGACTTCGAGATCAAGATCGTCCGGGGCGTCTCCCCCGCGGCGCGCGCTCGCAACCTGGGCGCCCAGAACACGACCGGCGACATCCTGCTCTTCGTCGACGACGACGCCTACCTCGGCGACGAGCACGTGATGCAACGTCTCGTCGACGTGCTCGACGGTGACCTGTCCATCGCCGTCACCGGCACGTCGAAGCTGGCACCGCCGGACGCCTCGAGGTTCCAGCGGGCCGTCGTCGACCAGGTGCCGCGCATGTCGTACCCGGTCGAGGACGAGGACACCGAGAGCAATCCGCCGCTCGGCGAGTACGGCTTCACGGCGATCACGACGACGTGCGCGGCCGTGCGACGCAGCGTGTTCGACGAGATCGGCGGGTTCGACGAATCGATGGGCACCGGTGGCGAGGACACGAAGTTCTTCGCGCGTGTGCGCGCCGACGGTCATCGGATCGTGCTGGCCGGACGCACCTGGGTCTACCACGATCCGCCGCCGTCGCTGAAGTTCCTGCTGCGCAAGAGCTTCTTCTACGGCGTCGGCCACGCGCACGAGGCACGGCGTGACCCGAGCCGCGGCATGGACCTGCTGCACCTGGGCGACTGGCGGGGCCGCGTGCTCGTCCCGCTCGCCGTGCTCGCGTTCCCCGTCGCGTTGTTCGTGCACGTGTACTTCGACCCGGATCGGCGCTTCGAGATGGGGTTCCGGCCGTTGAAGACGCTCTCGACGTATGCCGTGCTCGCCGGGTATGTCTACGGCTGGACGCACCAGCCGGCGACGACCGCAGCGCGGACGTACCAGGGTCGACTCCCCGCGGCGATGTCCGTCGACAACGCCGACGTGAACTGACGTCGGTGCTCACGTGGCACTCCGCACGTCCGCGCTGAACCGGGGGGCCCGTCGTCCGCGGACCTCGTCACTGTCGGCCGAGCAGTCGGCCCGGTCGGGCGGCCGCATCCTGGTCATCCGCTTCGCCGTCGGCGCCGTCCTCAACTACGCGCTGGGCGTCTCGCTCACCTGGTTGTTGGACAAGCACGCCTTCGGCACGGTCGCTGCGATGCAGAACGTCTACCTGCTCGCGGCCGGCCTGCTGACGGCGAGCTTCCCGTGGGTGCTCGCCGGCCGTCTGGCCGACCCGTCATTGGGCGCGGCGGACAAGGCGCAGCAGTTCCGCACGGCGCTCGCGGGCAACCTCGCGCTCGGTGTGGTGCTCGCCGCCGCCTTCCTGGCGGCGCAGGCGTCCGGCGTCCGCATCGTCCCCTCGGAGTCCTGGCCGCTGAACCTCACCGTCGCGGTCGAGATCGTCCTGCTCGCGCTCAACTCGGTGCTCGTGTCGGCATGTCAGGGCACGCGTCGCTTCGCCGGCCAGGGTGCGATGCAGAGTGTCGAGATCCTGGTCAAGACCGGTGTCGCCCTGGCGCTGATCCTCGCCTTCCACGCCGCCGCCATCTCCGTCGGCGTCGCGTTCGTGGCCGGTTCGGCCGTCGCGACGGTGATCGCGCTCAGGACCCTGCACGACGTGCTGCCCGGTGTCGGGCCGCTCGCGGGCGCCGGCACGGTGCTCAGCGCGTTGCCGACGTGGGTGGCATTCGTCTCCTTCTCGTTGCTGCAGACGGCGGACGTGCTCGGCCTCAGCGTGCTCGGCCCGAGTGCCCACCTCGACGCCGCGGAGATCGCGCGCTACCAGGCATGCGTGATCCTGGCCCGCGCGGCGTACTACCTGTCCGACGCGATCATCGACGCCATCTTCCCGTTCATCGCCGCGAACAGGGCATCGCCGTACCACTCGCATCGCTGGGTGACGACGGCCGCGCGCTGGATCCCGCTGCTGATCGTCCCGATCCAGCTCGTCTTCGCGTTGACACCGATCCCCCTGCTGCGCCTGTTCTTCCCGGCCGCCTACGCGCACGAGGGACAGGTGCTGCGGCTGGTCGCGATCGGCACGGTCGGGTTGGTCGTCGCGAACTACGTGATGAAGTCGCTGTTCGCGCTCGGCCGCCCGGGCGCGGCCGCGATCGGCCTGCCCGTCGGCGCGGCCGTGCTCATCGTGCTGCTGGCCGTGCTGGTGCCACGCGACGGCATCACCGGCGCCGGCATCGCCTTCTGCGCAGGCTGCTGGATCGCCGTGCTCGTCCTCCTGCCGACCTACGTCGCCGTGCAGCGGGTGCGGGAGTTCCCCACGCGCGTGGCGCTCAGGTACCTCGTCGCGCTGGTGCCCGCAGCGCTCGCCTTCCTGGCCGCCTCGGCCTCGGGCACCTTCGCGGCGTGGTCGCTGATCGTCGTGGGACTGCTGGTGTACGTCGTGTCCGCCCGTCTGCTCAAGGTGTTCGACGACGAGGACGTCGACCGCGTGCTCGGTCCGCTGCGTCCGTACCTCCGCCGCGCGAAGCACGCCGGGGGGACGTCATGAGCCGCATGCACCTCGTCGTCGACGGCCGCGTCCTGGACGACCGGTACCACGGCATCGGCCGGGTCACGGCCGCGCTGCTGCGCGAGATCGCCGCCCAGGACTTCTGCGACGTCACCGTCGTGCTCAACCCCGACCAGCGGGCCGAACGCTTCGACCTCGACGCGCTGACCACCGGTCTCGGCCATCGTGTCGCCCGCTTCGCGCCGACCCTGACCTCGCCCCGGCAGTACCTCGCCTGGCCGCGGCTGTTGCGTGGGCTGCGGGCCGACGCGGCACTCTTCCCGTACCACCTCGGTGCGGCGCTGAGCGGTCGCGCGCGCCGGTTGAGCGTCGTGCACGACTGCATCCTCGAGACCGACCCGGCCTTCGCGCCCGACACCCGCACCCGGCTGCTGTACCGCCTGCTCACCGCGGTGGTGGTGCGCCGCACCGAGGTCATCGCCCCGAGCAGGTGGTCGGCGCGCGACGTCGCGCGCCTCTACCGTCGTCCGGCGGCCTCGATCGAGGTGGTGCCGTGGGGCGCCGACACCGACTTCCTCGCGGACACCGGGTCGTCGGACCCGGCGCGTCCCTTCGCGGAGCCGTACTTCCTGCACGTCGGCGCGCGCCGCCCGCACAAGAACGTCGCCGTGCTCGTCCGGGCGCTCGCGGTCGTGCCTCCCGAGTTCCGGCTCGTCCTGGTCGGCACCGTCGACGCACGGTTCCCCGACCCTGTGCCGGCGCTGGTGGACGAGCTCGGTCTCGCCGACCGCGTCGTGCACCTGCCGTCGGTCACCGACGCGGAACTGCGCGACCTCTACCTCGGCGCCGCGGCGTTCCTGTACCCGTCCCACATCGAGGGTGTCGGTCTGCCGCTGCTCGAGGCCCTCGTCGTCGGCACGCCCGTCGTCGCGAGCGACATCCCCGTGTTCCACGAGTTCGCACCACAGGGCGTGCGGTTCGTGCCGCCGGACGACGTCACCGGCTGGGCCGGGGCGGCGGTCGCCGCAGCCGCGCCCGGCGAGCGCACGGCCCGTGCGCAGGCGGCACGCGCGGCCATCACGCAGCTGACCTGGACCTCGAGCGTGCACCGCCTCCGGCACCTGCTCGACCGGTCGGCGCAGGACGCCGACCAGGAAGCGTGACACGCCTCATATCGGGCATTCGCCGAGTCTCGTCGTCGGTCTGCCGAGGGCGGCCCTGCCGGGTACCATGATCCTGACGCTGATCCGGGGGGACGCGTCGCGGGGGGTTTCTTTTCTATGTCGACGAATCACGCTGGCGCTTTGCCATCTGCCCGACTCAGGGCGCACGGGGTCTCGATCTGCGTGACCGCGCAGGGCCGCGGCCAGGACGTGATCGACCTGCACGACCGGCTCGTCCGCATGCTCGACGACCGGCCGTGGGAGCTCGTCGTCGTGCAGCACGGCGACGCCGGTCCGGGCGAGCTCGCGACGCTCGCCGCGGCCAGTGCGCACGTCCGCTACGAGCACCGCGGCCCGATCGGCCGGAACGAGGCGCTGCTCGCGGCGGTCCGGCTGAGCACCGCCGACCGCATCGTCGTCGCGTCCGCTGCGCTGGACGAGGTGGCGGCGTCGGTGCCCGCGCTCATGTCTGCGCTGAACGGCACCGACGACCTCGCGGTCTCGTGTCGCCCGCACCGCTCCGGTCGGCGCCCGCGGTCGGCCGCCCACCTGCTGCTGCGTCGTTCGCGGGTCACCGCCGACCCGACCTCGACCCTGTTCGCCATGCGCCGGCACGTGCTCGAGGGCGTCGAGGTGCGCCCGGACGCCGAGACGTTGCTGCTCGAGGTGCTGGTGAAGGGCCGGTGGGCCCGGTGCACCGACGTGCCGGCGGCCCCGACGACCACCGGCCGCGGTCGGCGCGTTCCGTCCGCCCGCGCGGCACGACGGCGGGCCGGCCACCTCGCGCGCCTGCGGCGGCACGCGGTGCGTGAACGCCGCGCGGCCTTCGCCCTGATCGACGATCCCGCCCTGTACCGGCGGTCGACGCACGCGGTCGCGACGCACGCCGCCGATCGGCCCCTGCGCATCCTGATCCTGACGTCCGAGGCACCGCCCGTCGTCAGCGGCATCTCCCGCGCCGTCGGCAACCTGCACCGGTCGCTCTCCGCACGAGGCCATCAGGTCGATGTCGTGAGCCGCGCGGACTTCCCGCACCTGAGCTACCGCGAGTTCCGCTTCTCCGCCTTCGTCTTCTCGTGGCGCAGCTTCGCAGCACGCCTCGAGGAGTACGACGTCGTCAACGTGCACGGCCCGGTGCCGACGATGAGCGAGGTCTTCCTGATGCTGATGGCCCGCCGGCCGGCCGTCGCGCGACCGCGGATCGTCTACACCCACCACAGCGACCTCGCCATCCCCGGCCTCCGGCTGCTGTGCGCGCCGTACAACCTGCTGCAGCGCCGGCTGGCCCGCGTCGCCGACGCGGTGCTGGTCAGCAGCGACGAGTACGCCGGTCAGTTCGCCGCCCTGGAGGAGACGCGCGTCGAGGTCGTGCCCTGGGGCATCGAGACCGCCGACAAGGTGGTCGAGCGCGCCGAGCACGGGCACGACGACCTGCGGGTGCTCTTCGTCGGACAGCTCCGGCCCTACAAGGGTCTGCCCGTGCTGCTGCAGGGTCTGCGCGGCCTCGACCACATCCGGCTCACGGTGATCGGCGACGGGCCCGAGCGGTCGGCACTCGAGGCGCAGGTGGCCGAGTGGGGGCTGTCGAACGTGCGGTTCCTCGGCCGCGTCGACGACGACGAGCTGTGGCGGGCGTACAGCGCCCACGACGTGATCGCGCTGCCCAGCGTCACCAGCGCCGAGGCCTACGGGATCGTCCTCGTCGAGGGGATGGCCGCCGGGTGCGTGCCACTCGCGTCCGACCTGCCCGGGGTCCGTGGGGTGGCCGGTCCGTCGGGCGTGCTGGTGCGGCCGGGCGACGCCGACTCGATCCGCGAGGCGTTGCGGCGTCTGCAGGCCGACCCGACCCATCGCCGCGAGCTGGCGGCTGCCTCCGTGCGGCGGGCCAGCGCTCTGACCGCGGAGGCGACGGCCACGCGGCACGAGGCGCTCTTCCGGGACACCCTGCGTGACCACGCCGGTCGCGTCTCGCACCAGCTCGCCGGTGTCTCGGTGCTGCGGCGGCAGGCGGACGACGACGCCCCGGCCGCCAAGGCGGGCTGAGTCCCACGTACCCTCTTGCGCTGTGCCGCGTCCGGCCGGACCGGCGCGGGGTACGCCGAGCGCCCGACTCGTCCCGATCCGGGACCGTGCGATGACGAAGGACTGACCGTGACATGGGCGAACCTGGTGCTGCGACCCACGGCGACCGCGGGCCGCGACACGGGTCCGTGCACCGCGCGCCCGGACCGCTGTCCCGCGCGTGGCAGACGGCCGACGCGCACGCAGGGCTCGTCCTGCTCGGCGGTGCCGCACTCGCCGCGCTGACGTTCCTGATCAACCTCAGCAGCGCGCCGGACTTCAACTTCGACGAGACCGTCTACGCCCTCGCCGGGCAGCACATCGGCGGCGGGAACGCCGTGACGTTCGAGTACTCGCCGATCCTGGTGCACCCACCGCTGTTCTTCCTCGCCGTCGCGGGCTGGCTCGGGCTCACGGGTCATCTGCACAGCGGCGTGGTGACGACGATCCACGCCGGCCGGTACCTCAACGCGGCGTTCGACATCGGGCTCGTCGTCTGCATCGGCGGCCTGGCCCGGCAGTGGACGGTGGGGCGACCGTCCGCGGCACGCGGCCGCGTGGTCGTGCTCGCCGTCGTCCTCGCGGCGCTCAACCCGTTCCTGATCCGCTTCGGCCGCACGCTCATCCTCGAGCCGATGGCCGTCCTCGCTGGCATCGGGACGATCGCCGTCGCGTGGCGCCTCCGGCACGCCTCGACGGCGCTCTACGTCGCCGCCGTGGGCGGGATGATCGGCGTCACCATCCTGATCAAGGAACCGGCACTGTTCATCGTGCTGGCCCCGCTCGTCGCGGCGATCCTGCAGCGTGCCGGGCGGCAGGTCGTGCGCGACGTCGCCGCACTCGCCGTCGGTGCCGTGCTCTGGTCGGCATTCCCGCTCTGGGCCGCCTCGATCGGCCAGTGGCACAACTTCCAGGACACCCAGACGCTGAGCATCCGGCGCCTGTTCGGCGTGGTGCAGGTGACCGGCCTGAACCGTCCGGGCGTCAACAGGTCGGCGAGCGCCCTGGACACGCTGTGGCAGTACCTCGGGGGCTACGTCCTGTTCCTGCTCGGCGCCGTCGTGCTGCTCGTCGCGGCCTGGCGCTGGGCGCGGGCGAGGCTGCGGCTGGCCGACGAGGCGCTCGCGTCGGTCGTCGCCCTCGGCGTCACGACGTACGCCTTCCTCGGCTACAGCTTCGTCGCGGGCCAGTCGAACGAGCAGCTCACCGTCTACGCGGTGCCGGCGGCCGTCCTGCTCGCGACGGTCGGGCTCGACCGTCTCGTGCAGACGTCGTCGCGCGACACCGCCGTCCGTGCGGGCACCGCGGTCGCCGCCGTGGCCACGGTGCTCGGCCTGGCCAGCTGGCTGCAGTACTCGATCATCGCGTCGGACGACGCCACGGCCCGCGTCGAGCGCTACATCCGCGCGCACTACGCCGCGTGCATCCCGATCAACTCGACCGGCGACACGACGCACTGGGCGTACACCCTGCGCACCAACCCGATCACCGAGTACACGACCGGTCCGGAGGCGCTGCAGCAGGGCGTGCACCTGTTCCTGCTCTCCCCCAAGGACGCCGACCTGCGGTACGGCCCGAGCAGCCCCGAACTCGAGGCGTGGATCAAGTCGCACGGACGCGAGGTGTTCGCCGCGTCCAGCACGACGAGCGACAGCATCTCGCTGTGGGAGGTCGGCACGCCGGTCGTCCCGGCCGGCTCGACCCTGCCGGGGTGCGTCGACCCGCTGCCCAAGCCCGACGAGCCTGCATCGGCGTTGAAGTTCGGCGCGATCGGCGGGGGCCTGCTCCTGGCCGACCTCGTCGTGATCGCCGTGGCGGCGCGCCTGCAGCGTCGTCGCAGCGACACGGCGCCGGTCGGCGCCGGCACGTCCTCGACCTCGGACGCGGCCGGCTCGCCCGACCGCTGACGCCGCGGCCGGTCAGCCCGCCAGGGCCGGGAGGCCGGGCGTCGAGCCGATGGCGGCGGCGCCCTGCGTGGCGTACGAGTCGAAGGGCACCGTGCCGTCCCAGAGCCGGTCGTCGTGCGCCCAGTACAGCACCTGGAACCCGCAGCTCACGGCCTGGCGCAGGGACGTCGCCATGAGCCCCGCGCTCGAGAGATCCGTGTAGTACGCGGCGGACGCGCTGCTGTACCCGGGGTTCTCGCCGGCGACCTGCATGCCCGACGCCCGCGCGATCCGGGTGAGCCACCGCGTGGCGGACCACGAGTCGGCGGCGGGGTCGGTGAGCGAGACCGAGGTGTCGGCGCTCTGGCACGAGTCGTTGCCGCCCGATCCGTCCGCGACCGACGAGACGTAGACGACGACGTGGGTGCGCTGGGTCAGGGCCCCGTAGAAGACGTCCCAGGCGGCACCGACGCCGATCAGGCCATCGGGGAGGTTGGCGGCGATCGCCCGCTTCCAGCCGTCCGGACGGATGCCCGAGCCGGGCGTGAGGATCTGGAACCAGCCCGGGAAGCCCAGGCCCTGCATCGTCGTCATCAACCAGTCGGCCGTGTTCGAGAGCGCCCCGACGTACCACCGCGCCCACTGGTCGACCTGGGCCGAGGTGAGCCCGGTCGTGCCGGGGTGCCAGCCGGGGAACGGGTTGCGCGCCTGCGAGGCGGGCAGGTCGGGACCGTTCTGCGCGTTGGCGTCGAAGGCGAAGTACGAGCCGTTGCCCGGGTACAGCATCTCGGCGGTCGTGTTCACCCGGACGGCCCAGAAGTTGCCGAGGCCCAGGTCGCTGTTGATCCGGGCCAGGTACCCGGCCACGCGGTTGCGCACCTGCTGGTTGAAGACCAGGTTGGGCGACTGCACGACGCTGCCGTGCTCGTCGACGTAACTGCTGTTCGGGAGGCCGAACACCCACGACGGGGTGTAGTGGATGCCGAGCCCGAGCGTCACCCGCATGCCGGCCGACAGGTACGCGTTGAGCTGCGACTTCATGCTCGCGGCGTACGTCGCACTGAACTGGCCGTCCGCGGGCTCGTACGCGCCCCAGTTGAGCTCGAGCATCGCGACCCGGACGCCACGGGACGACTCGTACGAGGCGTGTCCCGTCTGGGTGACGAGCGTGCCGAGGGCCGTCGTCGCGGACGGCGTCGGCGCGGCGCTCGTGGACGCCACGGGGGCCGGCGCACTGCTCGTCGAGGTGGTCGGCGCGGGCGAGGTCGTCGGCGCCGGCGAGGTCGTGCTGGTGGTGGGCGGCGGCGTGGCCGACGACGTCGTGCTCGAGGTCGTCGGCGCGGGCGACGTCGAGGTCGGGGTCGGGCTGGTGGTCCTCGACCGTCGCAGTGCCGGTGCGATGTGCGCCGCCTTCCACGCCGGGCTGCTCGTCGTCGAGCCGCCCTGGGCGCCGACCGCGCTCACATCGATGCCCACCACGGCCACGGTAGCCGCGGCGGCCAGCACACCGACGACCGATGTCAGCACCACGGGACGTCGACGGGGGCGGGGAGCGGGCGACGGGCGGGCGGCACGGTGCGTGGACAACGATCACTCCAAGTGACAACCCCGCGCAGCTGACACCGGACCTATCGACCACTTCACACGGGACTTAAGTCCTCGGCGGAACCAGTCGACTGTCAGAACCGGTCGATCGGGGACGGAGCGGACCGCCGCGATCACCGTCCGGTGGCCCGACCGGGCCGGGAGACCTACGATCTGCCACCAGGACGGCCGTTCTTGGGGGAACAGGTGGCGGTGCCCGCGGTGCGCGGCTTGACCGAGCTCGTCGAAGTCGGCCGCGGCGGCTTCGGCGTCGTCTACCGGGCTCACGACCAGCGCTTCGGCCGCGCCGTCGCCGTGAAGATCATCCGCGACGTCGGCCTCGGCCGCGACGTCGTCGCCCGCTTCGAACGCGAGTGCCTCGCGCTCGGCAGCCTGTCCGGGCATCCGAACATCGTGTCGGTGTACGACTCGGGTGTCAGCGACGACGGCGACCACTACCTGGTGATGGAGTACCTCGGCGGCGGGTCGCTCGCCGACCGGCTCTCGACGCAGGGGACGGTCGCGGCCGCCGATGTGGTGCTCTGGGGCGGCGCGCTCGCGGGCGCCCTCGAGACAGCGCACCGCGCCGGCATCGTGCACCGCGACGTGAAACCCGAGAACGCCCTGTTCTCGGAGTACGGCGCGTTGAAGCTGGTCGACTTCGGCATCGCCCGCATCCGCACCGCCTACGAGACGCGGTCGGGGTACGTCACGGCGACGCTGAACCATGCCGCACCGGAGGTCGTCGCCGGTGCCCCCGTGACGCCTGCGGCCGACATCTACTCACTGGCGTCCGTGCTGTTCACCCTGCTCTGGGGTAGGCCGCCGTTCGACGGCGGCGACCACGAGGAGACGCTGCTGCCGCTGCTCTCGCGCATCGTCACCGCGCCACCGCCGGACCTCCGGACGCGCGGTGTGCCCGATGCGCTCGCCCTCGTCATCGAACGGGGCCTGGCGAAGGCACCCGCCGAGCGGTACGCGTCGGCGGCCGAGTTCGGACGCGCCCTGCAGCGCGCCGGGCGGTCGATGGGCACCGACGAGGTCGAGGTCCCGGTCGGCTCCGACGGTCAGGTGGCCCGTGCTGCCGCAGTGATCGGCGAGGTCACCGACCGCATGCCTAGAGGGAAGGACGACACCACCGTGCGCGCGCCCGCGCTGCCGGCCGGAGTCCCCGAACCGCTCCCCCTCCCCGCCGTCCCCACGACGCCGGGTCGCCAACGCCGCAGCGGGCGCCGGATCGCGGTCGCGGCCGCTGCGACGGTCGTGCTCGTCGGCGGGGGCGCCGCCGCGATCGCCGCGTGGCCGGATGGGTCCGACCGCCCCCGCGCGACCGCGCCGTCGAGCAGCAACCCGTCGACGTCCGCACCGGTCGCGCCCGTCGCCGACCTCACGGTGTCCGACCCGACGGTGACCACCGCGGGGGTCGAGGTACGCCAGAGCTACACGATCGGCACCGATCACACGGTGCGCTCGAGCATCCGCCTCACCAACACGACCGGGTCACCGATCACGCGATACTGGGCCGAGGCGGTGCCCGAGCAGCTGGCCCGCGACGTCGGCGCGGTGACATTCACGCCGAAGCCGGCGCAGATCGTCCAGCGCGACCCCGTCGTGCTGTGGAAGGTGCAGATCCTGCCCGGCGCCAGCCGGCAGCTCGGGTGGTCGACGCCGCTGCCGGCCGCCGGTGCCCCGACCCGTGACTACCTGATCCAGGTGGCGACCTGGCACGCCGCCGCGGTCGACGCCGCCACCGACCGCATCACGCGTGTGCTGCGCAGCCTCACCCGCACGAGCGGGACGCCGGGCGGCTTCAACCCGGGCGCCGACCAGGGCTCCACCACCCCGGGCGGCGGCGGCATCGCCACCGGCGGCGGGCCGATCACCGGCGGGACGACCCCCGCAGGCGGCGGGGGCACCGGCACGCCGACCGGCACGACCACCACGACGCCGAACCGGTGGCCGGTGATCGCGGCGATCGCGGCGCGCACCGACGACGAACTCGCGTCCCCCCGCGTGACCGTGGGTGTGAGCGATCCCGACGGCGACTCGGTCACCGTCAGGGTCACCGGGCTGCCGAGCGGCCTGCAGGCGTCAGGCTCCACCATCAGCGGCACGATCGCCGCCGACGCCGCGGTCGTCACCACGCACGCCGACTCGATCGGCAGCCGCACCTTCACGGTGACGGTCAGCGCGAGCGACACCCACCACCACACGACCACGCGGCGCTTCACCTGGACGGTGCGCGACACCGCACTGTCCATGCCGAACTACATCGGTAAGGACGGCTGCGGGCCGTGCAGCGACGACCGCATGGCCTACGACGTGTCGTGGATCAGCCCGCCGAAGCCCGACTTCGGCTGCGCCTACGACCCGGCCGGCGACGGCAACCGCATCTTCCGGCAGTCGGTGGCGCCGGGCGCGACCATCCGCTGGGGGCAACGCCTGACCTACTGGTACGGGAAGAACGACACCACGTGCACCCACTTCGCGACGCACTGGCCCTGACCCCCCTCCCGCGAGCGGCGGACGATCGGGTCAGCGCAGTCGGACGGCCATCACGGCCGTGTCGTCGTCCTGGGCCTCCGCCCGCAGCGTGCGGATGAGGCCGTCGAGCAGCTCGTCGAGCGCGCAGGGCACCTCGCGGCAGGCCGCGACGAGCCGAGCGAGCCCGACGTCGATCGGTTCGCCGCGGCGCTCGACCAGCCCGTCGGTGAAGAGCAGCATCGTCGCGCCGTCCGGCAGCTCGTGCTCGTCCTCGCGGTACTGCGGCTTGGGCAGCACACCGACGGGCGGGCCGGGCTCGACCTCGAGCAGCGCCGGCCCCAGCGCCGACAGCATCACGGCGGGCAGGTGACCCGCGCTGGCGACACACAGCCGCCGTCGCTCGAGATCGATCTGGACGCAGAGGATGGTGGCGAAGTGCGAGCTGGTGCGGATCGACGGCAGCCGGTTGAGCCGGTCGAGCACCTCGGCCGGCCCGTTGCCCTCGCTGACGAAGGCCTGCGTGGCGGTGCGCAGCGACGCCATCACCGTGCCGGCGCCGATGCCGCGGCCGCTCACATCCCCGATCGACAGGAACAGTCGGCCCCCCTCGATCACCTGCGCGTCGTACCAGTCGCCACCGATCTGCACGTCGTCGGCCGAGGGCAGGTAGCGCACCGCGAGCTCGGCGCCCGGCAGGGCCGGCGGCGTGGCCGGGATCATCGCCTCCTGCAGCGCCGTCGTCACCGCGCGCTGGCGCTCGAGCAGCGCCCCGACGTCCGCCGCCAGCTGCTCGGCCGCGGCCCGGCGACGCGCCAGGCGTTCGGCGACGACCCCGCCGACCAGTGACAGCGCGATGCCGGCGATCAGGATGATCAGCCAGAGCCAGTTCGCCAGCGCGCCCGCCAGTGGCACGCGCGGTGCGCCGACGAGGGTGAACGCGCTGTCGCCGAACGGCACGGTGACGCTGGCCGTGCGGCTGCCGAGCTCGTCGACGTTGGTCGTCAGCAGGTTCGCGGCGACCGGCTTACGGCCGACGTACAGCCGGTAGTTCAGGTCGGAGAAGGGCGTGCCGGGCTGCGTCGGCACGTGCGTCGAGGCCGGCAGCATCGACTCGGCGTAGACGACGTAGTCGGGGTGGTCGCCCGCGACCGCGTACGCGTACCCCAGCCGACGCGGCTGCCCGGTGAGCAGGCCGATGACGCTGATGCCGTTCTGCGTCGTCTCGTGGCGGAACAACGCCGCGAGCGTCGGCAGGTCGCCCGCCAGTCGTGGACGCGACCCGACGGTGGCCACCAGCCGGGGGGCGGAGCCGGTGAGATCCCACAGCGTCATGGACACGAACGGCTGCTTGCCGCCGACGGCCGTGCGCGCGAACTGTCGGAACGCCGCGCGCGCCTCGGCCGGGGTGCCGTGGGCGAACTCGGCCGCGGCGACCAGTGGTGTCGCCACGGACGGCAGCGCGGTCTGGAAGACGGTGCCCGTCTCGGCGACCTTGAGGTGCAGCAGCCGGTTCTCTGTGTGGTCGTTCGTCAGGAAGGCCGCCACCGAGAGTGCGATCGAGACGACCAGCGCCGCGACGCCGACGACGAGCGCGATCGCGCTGACACGCAGGCGTCCACGCGCGATCACGGGGGCGGGCATGGCGGCAGTCTCGCACGATCGTTGCACCGCGCAACCAGCGACGGCCCGCCGTATCTTTCCGGGGGGCCGTCGTGGTGTGCGGGTGATCAGGTCGTGATCAGGTCGTGATCAGTCGTGATCGTTGCTGGGCACGTACGCACCGGGCACCTGGCTGGGCGCGTAGATCTTCGTGTCGCCCGGGTAGGGCACCTTCCACTGGTGGGTGCGGTACCACGTCCAGCGGTTCATCTGCTCCGGGTTCGCGTGGTCGGGCACGGCCGACGACCCCGTGAAGCGCTGGTGCTTCGCCCAGGCCGCCCACTGCTGGGCGATGTCGCTCTCCGCGTCCGGCACGGCGCTCACCTGCGCCTCGTAGGCGGCCAGGTTCGTCGCCGCGGTGCCGGTGAGGCCGAGCGTGTCGGGCCCGCAGTCGGGCACCGTCGCCACACCCTCGGTCAGCGGCACCTGGTTCGGCACCGCGGTGAAGGGCGTGAAGTCCGGCTTGCCGGTGAACGCGCCGTACATCGGCGTCGCCGCGGCCAGCTTCTGGTTCAGCGGCTGGGCACCCAGGATCTGCTGGATCGTGCGCACCATGTTGATCTGCGAGTAGTAGGTGTCGTCCACCACGCCGTGCTGCGCCCACGGGCTGATGATCTGCACCGGCGCGCGGTGGCCGTCGACGTGGTCGGCGCCGTCCTGGCTGTCGTCCTCGGCGATGAAGATGGCCGACTGCTTCCAGTACTTGCTGTGCGAGATCTCGTCGACGATCCGCCCGACGGCGAGGTCGTTGTCGGCGACCTGCGCCTCCGGGTCGGGCGTGCCACCGGTGTGGTCGCTCGACAGCCAGAACATGTTGAGGTTCGAGGGACCGTGCTGCTCGAAGTCCTGCTTCCAGATCTGGTAGCGGTAGATGTCGGGGATGTCGGTGTCGAATTTCGGGTAGTCGTGGTTCGTGATCACGTTCAGCGACGGGATCGGCGACTCGGTGTCCTGCCGCACCGACGGGTCGGTGAGCGTGGCGGCCGGGGCCGTGCCGTTGTCGACGGCCTTCGTCACGCAGTAGTACTTCTGCCACGTCGCGCCGGCCGGCTTGGTCTCGAACTGCGTGAAATCGCCGAAGTTGCGGGCGCTGCCGCCGGCTGCCTCAACACTTGTCCAGAGGAAGCCGGAGCGCTGGTGACCGAGCACGTCGTCCTCGGTGTCGTAGCTGCGCACGTACTCACCGGCCGACGACTCGGTGTACTCCGGGTCGTCGCCCTGCATCAGCCAGTTGTGGCCCTCGGCGGAGTTCGTGCCGATGTCGTAGGTGTTGTCGTACAGGCCGAACTGCTGCTCGAGCTTGTGCTGGTTCGGCGTCACCTTCGCGCCGAACTGCGCGAGCGTCGGGTCGCCGTTGCCGCGCGAGTCGTCGCCGTAGACCTGGTCGTACGTGCGGTTCTCCTTGACCAGCAGGAACACGTACTTGATCGTCGACGGGTCGCCGATGTGCACGGGCACCGGCACGGGGGCGACCTTCTTGGTGTTCTTCCTCGCCTCCTGCACCGACCTGTCCGTCCAGCCGTTCTGCGCGAAGACGGTCGCGGTGTCGGCCTCGACCTGGCGGTCGCTCGGCAGGGTGAACCGGGTGAGGGACGCGGTGGTGCTGTGCGTGCCGTGGCCGGTCGCGTTGGTCGTGCCCTGGCCCTTCTTGAACGTCAGCAGCGGCCCGCGGGCGTCGAGGCCGCGCGTGTTCGTGACGACGATCTGGTCGCCGACGGTGGCGATGTCGGCCGGGTAGTAGTCGGTCGGCAGCAGGCCGATGTAGTTCACCGGCTCCTGCGGCCTGCCCCAGTACTGGTAGGTCGCCACCGCGTTCGCGCGGCCGAGCGTCACCAGCAGGTGGTTGTCGCGGGTGAGGGTGATCGCGGTCGGTTCGTAGCCGACCTTCGACTCCGGCCACGGCTGCGTGGCGATGGTCTGCACGACCTTGTCCTTGCGCGTGTCGATCACCGACACGGTGTCGCTGTTGGTGTTCGCGACGAACAGCGCCTGACCGCTGACGTACAGGGCGGTCGGGTGCAGCCCGACCTTGATCGAGCCGACGGTGGCGTTCGGGTGCTTCGTGTCGATGACGCTGACGGTGCCGGTCGTCGACGTGCCGAGGAACGGGTCGGCCGGCACCTGCGTGCCGTAGGAGTTGATCGTGGTGTCGCCCGAGCGCGCCTGGCGGCCACCCTCGTTGCTCACGTAGAGGCTGCTGCCGACGACCGCGATCTCGCGCGGGGCGATGCCGACGTTCCAGGTGTGCTGCACGGCGCCGGTGGTCGGATCGAGGGCGACGACGGTGTTCTGGCCGTTCACCGGCACGTACAGGGTTTTGCCGTCGGCCGAGTAGGCCGGCTTGCCGGGCAGGGCCGACGTGCCGTTGACGACCGGGAGGGCGACGGTGGTCGGCGTGCCGAGCGAGCCGTCGGCGTTCACCGGGAACCGGGTCAGGCCGTTGGTCTGCGACAGCCAGACGACCTTGCCGTCGGGCGAGAAGATCGGCGCCTCCTGGCCGACACTGCCGTCGGCGAGGGTCTGGTTCGCGTTCGCGCCCTTGCCGACCGTCCACACCAGCTTGTAGGACGCGAGGTCGAAGATCTGCAGCACGATGCTCTTGTCCGCGCTGGACGCGGCGAGGAAGCGTCCGTCGGGGCTGACCGACGAACCCATGATCTTGCCGATCTGGGTGACCAGGCGGTCACCCAGCGGCTGCAGCAGTTGGTTGTCCGAGACCTGGAGGCCGTCGGCGTACTGCGTGCCGACCTGGTTGTGGCCGAAGATCGCAGATGAGGCGGAGGCCAGTCCGGTGCCCGCGGCGAGCACCGCGACCGTGCCGGTGACGACGAGTTTCCGGCGACCGACCCGGTCGAGCAGACCGGACCGCTCCTTCGCCACTCGTTGTCGTGTGACGTGCATGGGTCATCCCTTCGAGGTGGGGCTGATCAGTTCGACGGAGCCGTCGAACTGCCACAGGGGGTTGGGTGCGTCCCCCGTCGACGTGCGGACCTGGAAGAAGCCGTTCACCTCTTGCGGTCCGTCACCGTCGGCGACGTACCGCCCGTCGGCGGTCACGTCGAGCTGGTAGATGGCCGAGCCGGTGGCGCGGGCGCCGGGGATGTGCCAGACGACGACACACCGCCAGTCGGTGCCGGGGCCACTGGAAGCCGAGGCGGCCACGAGCGAGCCACCCTTGTCACAGGTCGCGGAGGTGCGCAGCTGCGCCTCGGTGACGTCCGGACGATGCAGCTCGCGGGTCTGGAGGCGGTAGAGATGGGCGTACGCGGTGGCGAGCGAGGTCTGCAGCTTGCCGCGGTCGATGCCCGAGCCGGACGCGTCCGTGGTCGCCGTGATGACGGCGACGGTCGCGACCAGCAGTGCGGCGAGCGGCGCGACGCCGACCGCAAGCGCGCGACGCCCGAGACCGTCCTGCGCGAGATCGGTGAAGTCGCGCCGCAGGAACAGGCGGTACGCGAGCGCGGTCGCGGCCACGGCCCACAGCGCGCTGACGACGACACCGAGCACGATCGGGCCCGGCTGCGTCGGCTCGGTGAACAGGCCGCGCCAGGCGAGGAACGCCCAGCTTGGCAGGGACACCCGCACGGCAACGGGCAGCGGCAGCATCTGGACGAGTTGCAGCGCGAGCGCGAGCACCGCCGGCACGAGCAGCCCCATCGGCGAGCGGCCGAGCAGCACCGAGCCGAGCAGGCCGACGGCGGCGAACGCGAGCGTCGGCACCAGGGCGATCCCCCAGGCGAGCAGCACGGCGACCGCCGCGTCCCCCGAGGCGATCGACTGCCCGCTCAACCCGACGAGCGGCTGGTCGCCGACCGCGACGAGCCCGCCGACGACCGACGACAGCGCGAGCCCGATCGTGAGCACCAGCGTCACGACGAGCGCGGCGAGGGCCTTGCTCACGAAGATGCGACGCGGCGAGCGCACTGCCACGAGCAGGTGCCGCCAGGTACCGAGACGGTCCTCGACGGCGAAGACGTCGCCCGCGACGAGGGAGGTGACCAGCGGCAGCACCCAGCTGCAGCAGAACGTCAGGACGACCAGTGGGCCCGCCCAGCCGCTCTGGCCCATCCAGCGCCCGAAGACGGTGTCCGACGGCAGCGAGCTCTGGTCGCTGACGACGGCCACGAGCAGCGCCGGCGCGACCCAACAGCCGAGCAGCATGAGGCGGATCCGCCATTGCGAGAGCAGCTTGACCAGCTCGAAGCGCAGCCCGTGCACCGTCGGTGCGGGCGGCACCGGCACGGCCGCCGGCCGGGTCATGACAGCGGTCATGATGATGCTCCTGCCTCGGCACCGGTCAGCTTCAGGTAGGCGGCCTCGAGCGGCGGCACGACCGGGCTCAGCTCGCGCACCGCGACGTCACCGGCCCCGAGGCGCAGGACGTAGTCGTCGAGCGCCGCGACCGTGCCACGCACGAACAGCACGTCGTCGCCACTACGCGGTTCGGTGTCCGGCAGCAGCTGCACGTGCGGCGTCAGCCGGGCGATGGTGCGTGCCGCGACGGGGTCGGACGCGCGCAGCCGGTGGTCGAGCTCGTCGGTCTCGGCGGCGAGTTTGGCGACGGGGCCGCTGAACACGACGCGTCCGCGCAGCAGCAGGGTCACCTCGTTGCACAGCGCGGCGAGGTCGTCCATGTGATGGCTCGACAGCACGACCGTGGCGCCGCCGGCGGCGAGCGCGCTCAGCACGCGGGGCACGTGGCGGGCGCCCGCCGGGTCGAGTCCGTTGGCCGGTTCGGCGAGCACCAGCACCTGCGGCTCGGTCAGCAGTGCGGCGGCGAGGCCGAGCCGCTGCCGCATGCCGAGTGAGAAGCCGCGCACGCGGTCGTCGGCGACGTCGGTGAGCCCGACCCGCTCGAGCGCGTCATCGACGCGGTCGCCGCCGTGCCCGCGCAACCGGGCGAGGGCGACGAGGTTGCGCCTGGCGGTGAGCGATGGGTACAGCCCTGGTCCGTCGACGAAACCGGCCACCCCGTCGGGAAGGCTCGACGCCCGGTCGATGCGGCTGCCCAGCACCTCGAGCTCGCCGGCATCGGCCACCGCGAGGCCGAGCAGCAGGCCGAGCAGTGTGGTCTTGCCGGCACCGTTCGGGCCGATGAGGCCGTGGACCTGCCCGGCCGGCAGGTCGAGGTCGACCCCGTCGAGCGCCAGGACGTCACCGAAGACCTTGCGGATCGCCCGTGCCCGGATCGTGGGCCTCTCGACCATGAAGTCTCCCTTGCTGCGTTCGCGGCACAAGCGACGCTAGGGAGGATTTCCGGCGCACAGGGGGCGCACATGCGAACCGGACATGAACGACATTCAACGCACAGGGCACAGGCGGCGCCATTCCTGGCCGAGATACCCGTCGATTTCATGCCGGGCCCTGTCCGCCGGGCGACACGCGAGTGACACTCACCTGAACGGGAGATGAAGCGTTCATGCTAGCTTCACTCCGTGCTGGCAGATCTTCGTCCATCGGATTTGTCGAGTTTGCCCACCTCGCCGACGGTCCGCACGGACGGCATCTGGCTCGACCGCGCCGATGACGTCGCCCTCGACGTGCTGCTCGACGGTCGTCGCATCTGGTCGTTCAACCCGCGCCGGGACGCCAGGCCGGAGGGCACCCTCCACCGCGTGCCGTGGCCGAGGGCGCTCGCCCACCGGGTCAAGGGGATCGGATCGTTCACGGTGCGCGAGCACGTCGGCGGCGCCGTCCTCATCGACGGCGAGTTCCGTCTCGGCGCGGGCGAGCAGCGGGTGCGCCTCGTCGACGCCGAGGGCCACCCGCTCGCCGTCGACAAGACGGGTGCGCTCGGCAGGGAGTTCTCCGAGCGCGACCAGGGCGAGATCGACGCCCTCATGGACGCGACCGAGCGGGTGCTCGACTTCCTGCGCACCGAGTGCGGCGTCCCCGGCTTCCTCGCCTTCGGCGGCCTGCTCGGGGCGGTGCGTGACGGGCGGCTCATCGGGCACGACGTCGACCTCGACGTCTCCTACCTCAGCCGCCACACCGTGCCGGCCGACATCGCCCGTGAGTCGTTCCGGCTCGAGCGCACGTTTCTGCGCGCCGGCTGGAAGTCGTGGCGCTTCTCGGCCAACGACTTCAAGGTGCTCGCGCCCGGCGTGCGGTCGACCGCGCGCTGGATCGACATCTTCGGCGCCTACGTCACCGACGGCATGCTGTACGTGATGCCGACCGTGGCCGTCGAGCCGTACAAGGTGCGGATCGAGCCGCTCGGTGAGGTCGTGCTCGAGGGGCGTCGACTGCCGGCGCCCGCCGACCCCGAGTCGCTGCTCGAGGCGACCTACGGGCCGAACTGGCGCGTCCCCGACCCGTCGTTCAAGTACGCGGTGCCGCGTGCGGTCGATCGGCGCATGGACGGCTGGTTCCGCAACGCGATCGCGAACCGCGAGCACTGGCTCCCCTTCTACGAGGGCCCCGGCGGCCGGCGGGTGCCGACGGAACCGTCGGCCTTCGCCCGCTGGGTCGCCGACCGGTCGGACACCCACGGGGAGCTCGTGGACGTCGGCTGCGGCACCGGCCGCGACTCGCTCTGGCTGAGCACCCAGGCCTACACGGTGACCGGCCTCGATTACGCGCCACCCGCGGTCGACATCGGTCGCGGCGAGGCCGCGGCGCGCGGGCTCGACACCAGGTTCGAGGTGTTCAACCTGTACGACAGCCGCCAGGTGCTCGCCATGGGCGCCCGGCTCGCGCACGTCGACGGTCCGCTCGACATCTACGGCCGCTTCCTGATCCATGCCCTGAACGCGCGCGGACGCGACGCGCTGTGGCAGGTCGCGAACATGGCGTTGCGTCGGCGTGGGCGGCTCTACCTGGAGTTCCGGACGGGTGACGACCGCAATCTGACCTACGAGTTCGGCAAGCACTTCCGCACCTATCTGACGCCGGACGAGGTCGGCGCCGAGATCGAACGACGTGGGGGCTCGGTGGAGTACCACGAGGAGGGCTACGGGATGGCCGTGTACAAGAACGAGGACCCGCTGGTGTGCCGGATGGTGGCGACATGGCAGCGCTGAGCAGCAGGTTGCAGGCCGGCGGGCGCCGCGTCGCCCGCGCCGTCGCGCCGAGCGTCATCGACTCGGCGGCCGCCGTGCGGGGGCTGACCGAGCGGCTCGACCGGCAGGCCGACCGGCTCGACCGGCAGCGCGAGCGGCTCGACCGGCAGCGGGACGAGATCGACGGCCTGCGCGGCCGGGTCGCCGAACTCGAACGCGAGATCCAGGAGTCGCGCCGGCTGCAGCAGCGCGTCGCCGAGCTGACCGACATCGTGGCCGAGGTGCTGATCCCGGCGGCCGACCGCGACGACGAGAAGATCAAGCAGATCCTGGACGGCTACGCCCGCGTCTCGTTCTGACCCGGCACGGGCCGCGGACCGGGATCAGTCCGGCAGCATCGGCACCGTCTCGCTCGGGTCGCGGCCCAGCAGCACGGCCGGGCCGATCGAGGCGCTGCCGAACCGCTCGCGCACGTCGTCGAGGGCGTCGTCGAGCACCGACCCGGCCCGGCCGAAGGGCAGCTCGAGCTGCTCGCTGTCGCTGTCGAGGTTCGCGACCGCGACGCCGATCAGCGTGACACCGCGTTCGCGCACGAGCGGCCGCGCGTCACGCAACAGCTGCCGTGCCGCGCCGAGCACGAGCGCCGTCTCGCTCGTCGCCGCGGCCAGGGTGTGCGACCGGGTCGCGCGCGAGAAGTCGTCGAAGCGCAGGCGCAGCGTCACCGTGCGCCCGCGCCGCTCGGCCCTCCGCATCCGCCGCGTCACCCGCTCGACGAGACCGAGCAGCGCGGTGTCGAGGTGTTCGTCCGACCACCGTCCGTGCCCGAGGGCTCGTTGGGCGCCGACCGAACGGCGGCGCCGGCCGACGGTGACCGGGCGGGGGTCGCGCAGTTGCGCGAGGGCGAGCAGGTGCCGCCCGGCCGCCGGCCCGAGCATCGCGCTCAGCGTCGCCTCGTCCAGGGCGGCGAGTTCGGCGACGGTGCGGATGCCGTGGCGGTGCAGCTTCTCGGCCGTCACCGCCCCGACACCCCAGAGGCGCCGCACGGGCAGCGGGTGCAGGAAGTGCGCCTCGCCCTCCGGCGGCACGAGCAGCAGGCCGTCGGGCTTGGCCGAGGCGCTGGCGACCTTGGCGAGGAACTTCGTGCGGGCGATGCCGACGGTGATCGGCAGGCCGACCTGGTCGCGTACCTCCCGGCGCAGCCGCACGGCGATCTCGACGGGCGTGCCCGACACCTTCGCCAGCCCCCCGACGTCCAGGAACGCCTCGTCGATCGACATCCCCTCGACGAGCGGCGTCGTCGCCCGGAAGACGTCGAACACGGCACGACTGGCCGTCACGTACGCGTCGAACCGGGGTTGCACCGTGATCGCCTGCGGGCAGAGGGCGAGCGCCTGGCGTCCGCTCATGGCGGTGCGCACGCCGAACGCCTTGGCCTCGTAGCTCGCGGCGAGCACCACCCCGCCGCCGACGAGCACGGGCCGCCCGCGCAGCCGCGGGTCGTCGCGCTGCTCGACCGAGGCGTAGAACGAGTCGAGATCCGCATGCAGGATCGTCGCACCGCTCACGAACACATGTTCGACTTCTGGACGCGCGCCGTCAAGCGGGCGCCACCAGCGGCGTCAGCCCACGACCACCCGGTACGGCGTCGAGGCGCTGGTGCGTCCGTAGCTGTCGGTGACCTGGAGCCGCACGATGAACGTCCCCTTGCGGAAGAAGACGTGCTGCGTCGTCGGGGTGCGCACCGTCGTCGGCGAGCCGTTGCTCCACGACCACGTCCAACGCACGATGCGGCCGCCCGGGAACGGGTCGATCGACGACGCCCCGGTGAAGGTCACCCGCGTGCGGTGGGTGACGCGGTGCGGGCCGCCCACGACGGCGGTCGGCGACAGCGCGCGGAACACCTGCAACCCGGTGGGCGTGCCGACACCGCTCGGGCCGTCGTAGCCCTTCCGGGCGCGGCACTCCGAGGTGGTCGGGTAGGTGGTGGTGCCGGTGCGCGCGAACGCACAGTCGACGACCGTGCCCTTCCCCGCGACCGCTGCGGCCTGGGCGTTGGGGTTGCCGTCCCAGTCGCGCGCGCAGCTGCTGATCGTCGCGGACCCGCAGAGGGCGTTGCCGCCGCGGGTCACGTCGTAGAGCGAGCGGGGCCGGCTCTTGTAGTTGCCGTAGAGCGTCAGCGCCGGGTTCGGCACGCCGGCCGTGCCACCGGCGAGTCCCCAGAGCGCGGCGATCACCGGGGCGGCCAGCGAGGTGCCACCGACCGTGATCCACGGCTTCTGCTGCGGGTCGCTGGTGCTGACGCGGATGTCGTAGCCGGTGCGGGGGTCGGCGATGGCGGCGATGTCGGTCGAGTTCTTCTTCGTCCCGCAGCGGGTGAAGACGTAGGTCGCCACGCTGCGCTGCCAGCCGGCCGCGCCGTGCAGGTGGCTGCAGCCCCCACCCGTCGCGCCCTGCGGTCCGTTTATGCCGTTTGAATCTGAGTTGCCGTTCTCATTCCACACCGTCTCGGCCGCCCGGGCACCCGTCTTTGTGAGCGTCAGCTTCGTGCCGCCGACGGCGACGACCGTCGACAACGACGCGGGCACCTCCGAGGCCGATTCGGGCTGATCCCCGCCGTTGATGGTGTCCCAGCCGTACCAGCCGTCGTCGCCGTTCGCCGCGATCACCGCGATGCCGGGGTGGTTGTAGTGTCGCGCGTAGCCGGCCGGCAGCATGGCATTCTCGGCGGCGCCGTAGCTGTTCGAGATCGCCGTGGGGGCGACCTTCCGGCCGCCGATCACCCAGCGGTAGGCGGCGGCGCGGTCGACCGCGCGAGCCAGGTCGGGGAGCCACGCGCTGGGGGCCTCGAAGAGCACGATCCGGCAGCGCTGGCAGATGCCCCGGACGGCCTGCACGTCGAGCGACGTCTCGACCGCCCAACCGTCCTGGTCCGGCTGCTCGCACTGGTCGGCGCCGGACGCCGTGTGCACGACGCGGAAGGTGTCGTCGGTCTCGGCGGGCAGGCCGTACTGCGCGTCGAACGTGTTGAGATCGGTGGCGATCGTCGGGTCGTAGCACGCGTCGACGATGGCGATCACCTGCCCGGCGCTCGCGGCGGTGCGCGGATTGAAGTTGTAGGCCTTCGCCAGCGCCGCCGGCGTGTACCCGCCGGCCGGGCCGCGCAGGGCGCTGGGCAGCGCGGCCGCCGGCGGGGCGGCGACGTCGGTCGTCGCCAGCTTCGCCGTGGCGGCGACGCGGTGCGGCACGAGCGCGATGGCGTGGCAGGTGGCGGCGCCGGACACGGCCGGACGGCACGCCGCCTGCTCGCGCCAGACGGTGCGCAGCGGCGTCGACGCCGACGCGGGGCCCGTGACGACGGCGGACAGGGACGCGAGCACGGCGGCGGTGGCGACGACCGCGCCGGACAACGCAGCGCGACGACGCACGGGCGCTACCTCTCTGGGGGTCCCGGGCCGTCCGAAATGCGACGCGGGGCGCACCCAGGTTAACCCGCCGGGGAACTCAGACCAACCGGGAGATACCCGGCCGGTCACGATCGTTGCGCCGCTGTGACGTCGCGCGGGACCTTCGGCGGGCAGCGGTGGTGCGATCTGCCTACTGCCCGCCCGTCGCGCCTACTGCTGCAGGCGGTACTCCTTGAGCAGGCCGCGGCTGATGATCGTCTTCTGGATCTCCGACGTGCCCTCGCCGATGAGCAGGAACGGCGCCTCGCGCATGAGCCGCTCGATCTCGTACTCCTTCGAGTACCCGTAGCCGCCGTGGATGCGGAAGCTCTCCTGCGTCACCTCGGCGCAGTACTCGCTCGCGATGAGCTTGGCCATGCCGGCCTCGACGTCGTTGCGCTGGCCCGCGTCCTTGAGCCGGGCGGCGTTCACCATCATCAGGTGCGCGGCCTCGACCTTGGTCGCCATCTCGGCGAGCTTGAACGCGATGGCCTGGTGGTCGGCGATCTGCTTGCCGAAGGTGCGCCGCTGCTGGGCGTAGGCGACGGCGAGCTCGAAGGCCCGGATCGAGATGCCGCAGGCGCGGGCGGCCACGTTGACGCGGCCGACCTCGACACCGTCCATCATCTGGTAGAAGCCCTTGCCCCGGCCGGCCTCGCCGCCGAGGATCTTGTCGGCCGTCAGGCGCACGCCGTCGAGCACCATCTCGGTGGTCTCGACGCCCTTGTAGCCCATCTTGTCGATCTTGCCGGGGATGGTGACGCCCGGTGCCGTCTCGCCGAAGCCCGACTCCTTGTCGACCAGGAAGGTCGTCATGTTCTTGTAGACCGAGTCGCCGCCGGTGTCGTCCTTCACCAGGGTGGCGACGACGCCCGCGCGCCCGCCGTTGGTCAGCCACATCTTCTGGCCGTTGAGGACGTAGAACTCGCCGTCCTTCGTGGCACGGGACTTGATCGCGCTGACGTCGGACCCGCACTCGGGCTCGCTCATCGAGAAGGCGCCACGGATCTCGCCGGTCGCCATCTTCGGCAGGTAGTACTGCTTCTGCTCGGGCGTCCCGTGCTGGTTGATCATGTAGGCGACGATGAAGTGGGTGTTGATGACGCCGCTGACGCTCATCCAGCCGCGGGCGATCTGCTCGACGACGAGGGCGTAGGTCAGCAGCGACTCACCGAGGCCGCCGTACTCCTCGGAGATCATCAGGCCGAACAGGCCCATCTCCTTCATGCCCTCGACGATCGCCTCGGGGAACTCGTCCTTGTGCTCGAGGTCGTTCGCGTACGGGAGGATCTCCTTGTCGACGAAGTCCTTGACCGTGCGCAGGATCTCCTGCTGGATGTCGGTCAGGCCTGCAGTCTGGGCGAGGCGCGCCATGGCGGATCTCCTTCGCAGCGGCGGACGATTCCCGGCGAGTATTGCGCGCAGGTTGCTGGGACGACCAACTTTCGTGACGTGAGGTGACCTACACGACGCGCCTGTGGGTGACGCATCCGGTGATCGGGTGACGGGTCGGGACGCCCGGTGACGGTGTTTTCGCCGTCACCCGAACTCGAGGTCCGTCACCCGATCTTGAGGTCCGTCAGCGGGGGGCGAGGGGTTGCGGGCGGCGGCGGGACGCGACGCGGGCGAGGAACTCGTCGATGGCCAGCCACGTCGTGCCGGCCGCCTCGGGGCCGGTGAGCACGCCGAGGTGCGAGCCGGGCGCCTCGGCGTAGTTCACCGACCGTGCGCCCGTGAGCACGTCGATCGCGCGCTTCACCGACGCGATCGGGGCGATGACGTCGGTGCGGCCGGCGACGATGAGCACGTCCTGCCGCACCTTCCCGAGGTCGATGACCCGGTCGCGGCCGCGGTCGCGCAGGGTGAGCCGCCCGGACGCGAGCTCGTTGGCCTGGATCGCGCGGGCGTAGAGCTGCCCGTAGAACCGGCCGGGGTAGCCGGGCATGCCGCCGATGAACCGGTCGACGGACTCCATGCGGGCGATCGCCTCGGTGTCGTGCAGGTTGCGCAGCAGGAAGCACGGCCGGGTGAGCTCGCGCTGCAGCGCGGTGAACCGGAACGCGGCCCGCACGACGACCCCCGGCTGCCCGCCGAGCGCGCGGTTCAGGGTGTGCACGAGCTGCCCGCCGGTCACCCGCCCCAGCTGCCGCAGCGGCACGAGGTGGGGCACCTTGCTGTAGTCGATCGGCGTGCCGACGGCGGCGATCGCGCGCAGCGGCAGGCGGGGGTGCGCGGCCGCGGTCAGCAGCGTGAGCGTGCCGCCGAGGCTCCAGGTGACGACGTCGACCGGCGCCCCGCCGTGCATGTACGACACCTGCCGCACGGTCATCGGCAGGATGCCGTCGATCCACGCCTCGAACCCGAGCCGCCGGTCGGCGAAGCCGATGCTGCCGTAGTCGACGACGTACACCGGCCGGCCGGTGCGCTCGATCAGGAACGCGGCGAGGCTCTGCTGCGGGCGCAGGTCGAAGCACGCGATCGGCACCGCCAGCGGCGGCACGAGCAGGATCGGCTCACCGCGGCCGGGTCCGCTGGAGGGACGGAAGCGGACCAGCCGCGCGTGCGGGTTCTCGCTCACCACCTCGGACGCCGTGGCGTGCGGCGGTTCGACGCCCTCGCCCAGGAAGTGCGACCGGGCGTTGGCCACCGCGCGCGCCGCGCCGGCGCCCACCCGCATCGGATCGATCACCGCGTCGCCACCTCCCTGCCGACTCGTTGCGTCCAGTATCGACGACTGACGGGACGCCCGGTGCGGTCGTAGGCTGCGCCCGTGCGTGGCCTCCTGCTCGGCGCCGCGGCCGTCCTGCTGGCGGCGTGCAGCAGCACCGTCGTGACGGGCACCGGCACGGGCACGGGCTCCGCCACGTCGTCCACGCCGTCGGGCCCGTCGGCGTCGCCCACTGCCGCGCCGCCCGCGGGCCCGGGCCTGCCCGCGCCCGGCACCGCGAGCCCGTCCGGCAGCGGTGCACCCGCCGTGCCGATGCGCACGGTGCACGTGCCGCTGCCGCAGGGCGGTGCGCTGACGATGGACCTCTGGGCGCACGACCGGATCACCGACTGCGCCGCCCACTCGTACGGGCAGGTGGCCGCCTTCTTCCGGCAGCACCAGTGCCGTGGCGCCGACCGGTTGCTCTGGACGTTCCCCCGACAGGCCCGCACCGTCGCGCTGGCGGTGGAGGACGTCGGGCTGCCGCCCGCGCCCGCGCCGGACATCTACCGGTGGGCCGAGCGGTTCATCGCCCTCGAGAACGCCGACAACACCGGCAGCATCGACGACCTGCTGCGCGAGGGGTACGTCATCCCCGGTGCCGACCACATCCCGGCGGACGAGGCGTTCCGGGTGGTCGGCCAGGACAACGGCGTCGCCGTCTTCGACGCCTGGTACCTCGACGGACCGACGACCCCGCAGGATCCGCAGCTGCTCGCGCTCGAGCAGGAGCTCTACCTCACCCCGGCGACGAACCAGCCCTGATCGCCGTCCTCGTCACAGCCCGGCCCGTTCGGGACGCTCTGACGGGCACCCCATTGCTACGGTCGCCCAACGCCCACATTCCGGCCCGGACACGCCAGGAGGTCGCCCCGATGCGTCCCGCCAAGGACTTCTTCGCCCCGCTCGCCGTCGGCGCGCCGACGCCACCCCGCGACATCCCGGCCCGGCCGTCGCGCGCGATCCACTTCTTCGACCCGAGCAACGAGAAGATGGCGGCGAAGATCCCCGGCATGGTCGGCACCGTCGACGTGCTGCTGGGCAACCTCGAGGACGCGATCAAGGCCGACAACAAGGAGGCCGCGCGGCAGGGACTCGTCCGCATCGCCAAGGAGACGGACGGTCTCGGTTCCAGTGGCCCGACGCAGCTCTGGACGCGCATCAACGCGCTCGACTCGCCGTGGGTGCTGGACGACCTGGTCACCCTTGTCTCCGAGATCGGCGACAAGCTCGACGTGATCATGGTGCCGAAGGTGCAGGGTGCCGAGGACATCCACTACGTCGACCGGCTGCTCGCCCAGCTCGAGGCGAAGGCCGGGCTGCAGAAGCCGCTGCTCGTCCACGCGATCCTCGAGACGGCGCGCGGCGTCGCGAACATCGAGGAGATCTGTGCGGCGTCCCCGCGCATGCAGGGCCTGTCGCTCGGCCCGGCCGACCTCGCGGCAGACCGCCGTATGAAGACGACCCGCGTCGGCGGCGGCCACCCCGGCTACCTCGTGCGGCAGGACCCGGTCGGCGGCGACATCACCGGCGACCGGACGATCTACCAGCAGGATCTCTGGCACTACACGATCGCCCGCATGGTCGACGCGTGCGCGATGCACGGCATCTACCCCTACTACGGCCCGTTCGGCGACATCGCCGACGTCGTGGCGTGCGAGGACCAGTTCCGCAACGCCTTCCTGCTCGGCTGCGTCGGCGCGTGGTCGCTGCACCCGAAGCAGATCGAGATCGCCAACCGGGTCTTCAGCCCGTCGGTGCAGGACATCAAGCACGCCCGCGAGGTCGTCGCCGCGATGGGCGACGGCACCGGCGCGGTGATGCTGAACGGCAAGATGGAGGACGACGCGTCGCTCAAGCAGTGCCTCGTGCTGGTGCAGCTGGCCGAGCAGCTCGCGGCGATCGACCCGAAGCTCAAGGAGCAGTACGACGCGATCGAGGTGTCGGCATGAGCTTCCGTCCCCGTCGTTCCGTCCTCTACATGCCCAGCTCGAACGAGCGGGCGCTCGAGAAGGCGAAGTCGATCGCGTGCGACGCGATCATCTTCGACCTCGAGGACGCCGTCGCCCCTGACGCGAAGCCCGCCGCGCGCGAGTCGGCCTGTGCGGCCGTGCAGTCGGGCGAGTACGGACGCCGCGAGCTGATCATCCGCGTCAACGGCATCGGCACCGAGTGGCACGAGGCGGACCTCGCCGCCGCCGCCAACGCCGGCCCGCACGTCGTGCTGGTGCCGAAGGTGAACTCGGCCGACGAGGTGCGGCAGCTGGTCGCCGGGCTCGAGGCCGCCGGTGCGCCGGAGCACACGACGCTCTGGGCGATGGTCGAGACGCCGATCGCGATGCTGCGCGCGCTCGAGATCGCGACCGCGTCCCCACGGCTGACCGGCTTTGTCATGGGCACCAACGACCTGGTCAAGGAGCTCTACGCCGAGCACGTGCCCGGACGCCAGCCGGTGCTGCCCGGCCTCGGTCTCGCGCTGCTCGCCGCGCGCGCCGCCGGCATCGTGATCATCGACGGCGTCTACAACGACGTGAAGGACACCGAGGGCTTCCTGCGCGAGTGCGAGCAGGGGCGGCAGCTCGGTTTCGACGGCAAGACGCTGATCCACCCGGGTCAGGTCGAGGGCGCCAACGCGACCTTCGCGCCGTCGGACAAGGCGGTCGAGGAGGCCCGCGGCATCCTCGAGGCCTGGAACGCCGGCGGCACGGGCGTGGTCACCTACAACGGCCGCATGATCGAGAACCTGCACGTCGAGTCGGCGCGGCGCACGCTGGCCATCGCCGACGCGATCGCCGCGCTGGGGTAGCCGCCGCGGCGATCATGTCCGGACGCGCGAGCACGCACCGGCGCGTCTCGACGTGATCCGCTGAGGGGCTGCGTCCGCCTGCGCGGCGACGTCACGGCCGCCGGATAGCCTGTTCTCTCGTGGGAGAGACGACATGACCGGCACGCGGGTATTCCTGGCCCGCCTCGTCGGCATCGACGTCTACGACCCCTACGGCGAGCAGCTGGGCAAGGTGCGCGACGCCGTCACGATGCTGCGCAGCGACCGGCAGTCGCCGCGCATCCTCGGGCTGGTCGTCGAGCTCGTCCAGCGCCGGCGCATCTTCGTGCCGATGGGACGCGTCACCCGCATCGAGCCCGACAGCGTGGTGCTCTCGTCCGGCACCGTGAACATGAAGCGGTTCGAACGCCGGGCGAACGAGGTCCTCGTGATCAACGACCTCTTCGACCGCACCGTGACCGTGCGCGAGAACGGCCAGAGCGCGTCGGTCGTCGACGTCGGCATGGAGCCGAATCGCAACCGCGACTGGGTGATCACGCGCCTCGCGGTGCGCACGAGCACCGGCCGGCTGGCGCGCCGCCGCGGCCAGCTGTTCCAGGTCGAGTGGAACGAGGTCGACGGGCTGGCGCTGAGCGGTCCCGAGCAGGGCACCGACGCGCTGCTCGCGACGCTGTCCGACCTGCGCCCGGCCGACGTCGCCGCCGCGCTGCAGGACATGACCCCGAAGCGCCGATTCGAGATCGCCACCGCGCTGGACGACGAGCGGCTGGCCGACGTGCTGTCCGAGCTGCCCGAGGACGACCAGGTCGACCTGCTGCGCGGGCTGGCCGACGAGCGCGCGGCCGACGTGCTCGAGGCGATGGACGACGACGACGCGGCCGACCTGCTCGGCGAGATGTCCGCCGCGGACCAGGAGCGCCTGCTCGAACTGATGGAGCCGGACGAAGCAGCGCCCGTGCGGCGGCTCATGACCTACGGCGACTACACCGCCGGCGGCATGATGACCAGCGAGCCGGTGGTGCTGCTGCCGGACGCGACCGTGGCCGAGGCGCTGGCACGGGTGCGGAACCCCGAGCTCTCCCCCGCCGTCGCCGCGCAGGTGTTCGTCGTGCGCCCACCGCAGGCGACGCCGACCGGGCGCTTCCTCGGCACCGCACACATCCAGCGACTGCTGCGCGAACCGCCGTCGTCGCTGGTCAGCGGAGTGTGCGAGAAGGACACCGGATCGCTGCACCCCGACGCGTCCATCGAGGACGTGACCCGCCACCTCGCGACGTACAACCTCGTCGCGGTGCCGGTCGTCGACGACCACGACCGGCTGCTCGGCGCGGTCTCGGTCGACGACGTCCTCGACCACCTGCTGCCCGAGGGTTGGCGCGACGCCGATCGGTCCGACGATGAGTGAGCCGCGGTTCCGCCTCGACCAGCCGCGCTTCGAGCGCCGCACGCCGCGGTTCCGTGTCGACCCCGAGGCCTTCGGGCAGTGGACGGAGGGGTTCGCCCGGTTCCTCGGGACCGGCCGGTTCCTGGTCATCCAGACGCTGATCATCCTGGTCTGGATCGTCGAGAACTACCTTCCGGGCGTCCCGCACTTCGACCCGTACCCGTTCCAGTTCCTCACCCTGGTGCTGTCGCTGCAGGCGGCCTACGCGGCGCCGCTGATCCTGCTCGCGCAGAACCGGCAGGACGACCGTGACCGCGTGAACCTCGAGGCCGACCGTGACGAGGCGCGCGAGTCGAAGGCCGACCTCGAGTACCTGGCGCGCGAGATCGCGGCGATCCGCATGGCGGTCGGCGAGGTCGCGACCCGCGACTTCCTGCGCTCGGAGGTCACCCGGCTCGCCGAGTCCCGCGACGGCCGCGACGACAAGCCGGTCAAGGAACCGAAGGCGCCCAAGCAGCCCAAGCAGCCGAAGGTCGCAGACACGCCGATCGCACCGGTCGAGCGGCCGGTCACCGCCGACTGAGCCGCTCCGTCCCCTGCTGTGGCCGCAAGTCGATCGTCAGGGCGACCGCAGCAGGGTGCCAAGGTCCGGCGCGTGCCGCACACTGCTGGCATGCCGATCGACCTGGACGCGGTGCGGGCGCTCGCGGCGGTGCGCACGAAGCGGCTCGCCTGGACGACGCCGGTGCTCGGCGCGGCGCTGGCGTTCGTCAACGCCGCGATCGACGGCGACGGCAACACGGCGCCCGGCGACGCGGCCCTGACGGCAGCGGCCGTGGTGGCGCTCGTCGTCGGGCTGTGGCTGTGGCGGCGTCCCCTCTTCGCCCACCGGCGCCTGCCGCTGCGGCTCGGCCTTCCGGCCGACCAGCGGCGCGAGCTCGACACGGCGATCCGTACCGCGACGCCGCCGTCCGCCGCCGACCTCGCCGCGATCACCGTGCACGAGGCGGCGCGGTACGTGCGCGTGCGCACGATGGGGCTGTACTGGGCGGCGTTCGCGGTGCTGCTGCTGTTGCAGCCGCTGTTCCCCGGCACACCGACCGCGCAGACGGTGTTCGACGTCGTGCTCGCCGGCTGCTGGCTGGTGATCGCCGCGGCGATCCGGCGGCGCGCGGGCCGCGGACGCGCCTACCTGCGCGCCGTCGAGGCCCCGACCTCCGCCGCCGGCATCGAGGCACTGCTCGCGCGCTGACCGGGCCGCGGGCGGCGTCGGGCCGCATCCCGTGATCGACACCCGTCCGAACCGGCGCAGACCGGGCGCGGCGGGTGTTGATCACGGTTGCGCCGTGCCGGAACGGCGCCGCGACCGCACACTGATGGCGTGACCCTCGACGACATCCGCGAGCGCGCCGTGGTGAGCTCGCGCCGCCGCATGCTCGCGCTGCCGGCGGCGGTGGTCGTGCTGACGCCGCTGCTGACCCTCGTGGACGGGCGGTCGGTGCAGGCCGCGACGACGGCGACCCTCGTCGCGGCGGCGACCGTGATCGCGCTCGTCGTCGCCCTCGGCGCGACCGTCCGTCGTCGGCCGGGCGCCGCCGACCCCCGGCTGCCGCTCGTCTTCGGGCTCCCCCGCACCGACCGGCTCGCCGTCGGGCGGGCCATCCGCTCGGCGACGCCGCCCGCCGACCCGGTGGTGCGCGCCATCGCCGACGGCGAGGCGTCCCGCGTCGTGCGTGGCTATGCGTGGGCCGCCGGGGTCTGCCTCGTCGCCCTCGTCCTCGCGCTCGGCCTGTTCGCGCTGGCCGAACGGCCTGGCGCCCGGCTCGCCGCGGCGCTGCTCGCCGTCCTCACGCTGCTCGGCGCTGCCTGGTCGCTCTGGTACCGCTCACGTGCCCGCGCCTACCTCGCCGCGCGGGGCTGAGCCTGCCTCGTCCGCCCATCTGGTGACGGATCTGCCGCCGAGTGACGGATTCGGCCCTCGCGTGACGGCGTGTCGGCCCGTCACCCGACGCGACGATCCGTCACTCGACGCGGAATCCGTCACGAGATCCCGAGCCGCAGCAGCGCGGCGGTGAGAGCGGCCGCGACGATCACGACGAGGAACGGGGCGCGGCGCCAGAGGGCGAGCGCGCCCACGGCGAAGCCGGCCAGCCGCGGGCCGTCGAGGCGCAGGTGCCGGCCGTCGGCCACCGCCTCGACCACCACCAGCGCCGCGAGCAGCGCCACCGGCACCATCTCGACCAGCCGCCGCACGCCGGGATGGTCGAGGACGCGCGCGGGCACGAGGTAGCCGGCCAGCTTGAGCAGGTAGCAGCCGGCGACGGTGAGCAGCACGAGCGTCCAGAGGTTCACGCGCGCACCCGACCGGCCAGCAGCAGTGCCGCCGTCGCCGCGAGCACCGGCACGCCCGGCGGCGTGAACGGGATCAGCACCAGCGCGATCACCGCACCGGCCGCCGCCACCCGCCGCTCGACCGCGCCCGTGCGCAGCCGCGGCCACAGGAAGGCGAGGAACGCGGCCGGCACCACGGCGTCCAGACCGATCCTGGCAGGGTCGATCACCGACCCCGCCAGCGCGCCGCCCAGCGTCGTCAGGTTCCAGAACGTGAAGACGCCGGCGAAGGTCCACCAGAACGCCACCCGCGCCAGCTCGTCGTTCGGACGCGCCACCGCCATCGCCGTCGACTCGTCGATCGTGCCGTGCGCCGCGAGCAGCCGCCGCAGGCCCCGCACGCGCAGCACCGGCGCCATGCGCATCGCGTAGAGCATGTTGCGCGAGCCGAGCAGCAGGCCGCTGCTCAGCGCGGGCGCGAGTCCGCCGCCGCCCGCCACCACGCCGACGACGGCGAACTGCGTGCCGCCGGTGAACGCGAGCAGCGAGAGCAGGCACGACTGCAGCACCGACAGCCCGGACGCCACCGACGCGGCGCCGAACGCGAAGCCGTAGCTGCCGACGGCCACCCCCACGCCCAGCGCGTCGCGCACGACCGCCCGCCGGTCGTCCTCGGTCGCCTCGCTCACGCGCGGCCGGTCGCCGGGCCCGCGCTGCCGCCTGCGTCACCGTCGTCGCGCCCGACCACCCGTCGCAGCAGGTCGTCGAGCCGGCGCAGGTCGTCGTCGTCGAAGTGCCCGAGGAAGTGCTGCTGCACGGACGCGAGGTGCGGCGGCACGGCCCGGCGCAGCCGCTCGACGCCGGCGGCGGTGAGCACGGTGAACGTGCCGCGCGCGTCGTCCGGCGAGGGTTCGCGGCGCACCAGCCCGTCGGCGGCGAGCCGGTCGACCAGCCGGGTGAGTCCCGAGCGCGACAGCAGCACCCGGTCGGCGAGCTCGGCCATGCGCAGGCGTCGTCCGGGCGCCTCGGCGAGCTGCAGCAGCACGTCGTACCAGCCGAGCGGCAGGTCGGCGGAGGCGGCGAGGTCCTGCTCGAGCGCCCGCACGACGACCGCGTGCGCGTGCAGGAACCGCCGCCACACGGCCACCCGCCAGTCGTCGGGGCGCACCGGCGGGATCTCCGTCACGCCCTCAGCCTAGGAGGCCGCCCTCGGGGGTTCCGTACCATCGACGGCGTGCCCGCCCCGAACGAGACCGCGATCCGCGCTGCCCTCGCACGCGTGAACGACCCCGAGATCCGCCGCCCGATCACCGAGCTGGGGATGGTCGAGTCGA
Organism: Jatrophihabitans sp.; assembly: GCF_051960575.1. Lineage (GTDB taxonomy): Bacteria > Actinomycetota > Actinomycetes > Mycobacteriales > Jatrophihabitantaceae > JBQCEE01. The sequence goes on along the minus strand of NZ_JBQCEE010000306.1, from coordinate 12,085 downwards.
TCGCCACGACGCCCGACGGCGCCGTGGCCGTGAAGGTGCTGCTCACCGTGCCCGGCTGCCCGATGAAGGAGCAGCTGACCCGCGACGTCACGGCGGCCGTGCAGCCGCTCGAGGGCGTGGCGTCGGTGTCGGTCGAGCTCGGCGTCATGACCGACGCCCAGCGCACCGAGCTGCGGCAGAAGCTGCGCGGCGACGCGCCGGCCAACGAGATCCCGTTCGCCCAGCCCGGATCGCGCACCCGCGTCTACGCGGTCGCGTCCGGCAAGGGCGGTGTCGGCAAGTCGTCGGTGACGGTGAACCTGGCCGTCGCGCTCGCGCAGAAGGGCCTCTCGGTCGGTGTCGTGGACGCCGACATCTACGGCTTCTCGGTGCCCCGCATGCTCGGCGTCACCGGCAAGCCGACGCAGGTCGAGCAGATGATCATGCCGCCGTCGGCGCACGACGTGAAGGTCATCTCGATCGGCATGTTCACGCCCGGCAACACCGCGGTGGTGTGGCGCGGCCCGATGCTGCACCGCGCGCTGCAGCAGTTCCTCGCCGACGTCTTCTGGGGCGACCTCGACGTGCTGCTCATGGACCTGCCGCCCGGCACCGGCGACATCGCCATCTCGGTGGCGCAGCTCGTGCCGTCGGCGGAACTGCTCGTCGTCACGACGCCGCAGCTCGCCGCGCGCGAGGTGGCCGAGCGGGCCGGCTCGATCGCGCTGCAGACGCACCAGCAGATCGTGGGCGTCGTCGAGAACATGAGCTGGCTCGAGCTCCCGACCGGCGAGCGCATGGAGCTGTTCGGCTCCGGCGGTGGCCAGGCCGTGGCCGACTCGCTCTCGCAGTCGACCGGCACGACCGTGCCGCTGCTCGGGCAGATCCCGATCGACCAGCGCGTGCGCGAGGGCGGCGACGCCGGGACGCCGGTGGTGCTCGCGTCCCCCGAGTCGGCGGCCGCCCAGGCCATCGCCGCGGTCGCCGAGCGGCTGGCACGGCGTCAGACCAGCCTGGTCGGCCGGTCGCTCGGGCTCACCCCGACGCGCGGCTGATCCGTTCAAACAGCGTGATCGTCGCGCCGTGCACGTGCGTGCGCTGCGCGACGCGGAAGTGCCGGGCCAGCGCCTCGAGTTCCGGCCGGTCGTGCCGTGCCGCCGGCGTGCGCGTGCCGATCAGCCACACGCGCGCCGTGGCGTCGACGGCCCGCCGGATCGCCGGCCCCGGCCGATCGGTGCCGTACAGCGTCCCAGACCGGTCGCCCGGCACGGCGAGCACGAGGTCGCGCACGCCCGCGAAGTCGCGCGGATAGCCCAGCACCACCGACTCGAACGACCGCGGCGCGAACACGACCCCGTCGCCCGTCCGTGCGTGGTCGCGGATGTAGCTCGCCACCGCCAGCAGGTCCTGCGGCGCCCCGGCCGCGGTGTGAGCACGTTCGATCACGGCCCGCTGCGCGACCAGTGCACCGGCGAGCACGCCGACGCCGAGCACCGCAGCGAGCGTCGCCATAACGCGCGAAACCCCCCGCTGTGGCCCACTTTCGCGTCTGAGAACGAGCCACAGCAGGGGGTTCCTGCCGCTGTCGGACGAGAGGAGCCGGTCGAGGCCGTCACCGATCAGCATCGCCGCGGCCGGCAGGCACCACACCACGTAGCGGGTGCCGCCGTAGAGCGGGTGCGCGACCATCGACTCGCCGACGAGCAGCAGCGGCGGCAGCACGAGCAGCGGCAGCGCGAGCACCGGCACGGACAGCCGTCCGACGCTGCCGCCACCGATGTCGGCAGCACCGTCCGTCGCTGCCGACGGACGGTGCCGGGCGAGCAGGGCCGTCGCGGAGATCATGATCAACATTAGGTTGAGCAGCAGCACCGCCGAGCCGGGGCCGAGCAGGGCGCGGTAGGCGGCGACGAGGGTGCCCGGCGTCGAGGGCCGGATCCACTGCACCTGCCCGCTCTGGGTCAGGCTGAGCACGAGCACCGGCAGCGCGAGCACGACCGCAAGCCCGCAGGCGCGCAGCCACGCGCGCACGGTGTCCCGGCCGGCGCCCGCCCAGAGCAGCGTCGCCCCGTGTGCGGCGATCATCAGCAGCGTCATCTCGTGCAGGTAGGCACAGCCGGCCAGGGCGAGCGCGTACCACGGCCAGCGGCGCCACGCGCCGGCAGCCGCCCCGTCGTCGAGGGCGCGCACGAACAGGTGCCAGGCGAGCACGGCGGCGGCGATGTCGATGGCGTACGAGCGGCCCTGCTGTGCGGTCGCGCTGGTCAGGGGCAGCACGGCGAGGGCGAGCCCGGCGAAGAGGGCCGGCCGGTCGCGTCCGGTGAGGCGCCGGACGAGCAGCGCGGTCGCCGCGACCGCGACGCACGCGCCGATGACCGACGGCAGCCGCAGCATGAACGTGCCGCCGCCGGCGGCGAGCACGGCGTGCATCAGCAGGTAGTACGTGCCGTGCACCGCGTCGACGTGCAGCAGCACGTGCCCGAGCTGCGGCAGGCTCAGGTGCGCGGCCCACCACGTCACCGCCTCGGTGCCGTACATCGACGGCCGCCCCAGGTCCCAGAGCCCGAGCGTCGCGATCACCAGGACCGGCAGGGCCACGACCAGGGCCGCCGGGCGCCGGGGCGAGACGCGCTCGGCGCGGGTCATCCGGACGGTGTCGAGCACGGGGCCAGCGTGCCCCCGCCCGCCTGAACGGAACCCGTCGCGACGGGTGGTGGTCAGGTCGCGTCCGGGTCGTACTTCGGCGCGTCCTCAGGTGCCGCCGGCGCCGGACGCGGCCGCGGGCGCGCGGTCGGGCCCCCAGGATCGGCCGGCTTCGTGCCGGACGGGCCGTCGGGCTTGCTCATCGACACCGCGCCGTTCGGCGAGTGGCCGTTCGCCGAGACCCCGTTGCTCGAGACACCGTTCGCACGCCCGTTGGCGGACGCGACCTCCTCGGCGATGCCGTCGTCCGGGTCGCCGATGAGCAGGTCCTGCAGCGCGTTGCGCGGGTGGTACTTGCGCAGCGAGACCGACGCCGGGTCGAACTCCTCGCCGAGCAGCGCCCGCTGCACCGCCGTGCGCGGGTTGAGGTTGCGCAGGTCGACGTCGGCGAACTCGGGGCCGAGCTCGTCCTTGAGCTGCTGGCGGGCGCCGGTCGCGATGTCGCGCAGCGTGCGCAGCAAGCGGGCGGCGTCGCGGGCGATGTCGGGCAGCCGGTCGGGCCCGAGCACGACGAGGCCCACGATGGCGAGCACCAGCATCTCCATCGGCCCGATGTTGAACACGATGGAAGGTTAGGCCTTGTCGAGGGTGACGGTCACCGTGTGCTTGGCCGATCCTCGGTAGAACGTCAGGTCGAGTTTGTCGCCGGGCTTGTGCTCCTCGACGACGACCTGCAGGGCGTCGAAGGTCTGCACGACCCGGCCGGTCGCGACGACGATGACGTCACCGTTGCGCAGTCCGGCCTTCGCCGCGGCGCCGCCGGGCTGCACCTGCGACAGGTACGCCCCGAACCGGATGCCCGACTGCACGCTGTGCCCGCGCGCCGACAGCGACCCGTGCACGGCCTTGCCGGTGCGGATCAGCTGCTGGGCGATGTCGCGCGCGTAGTTGATGGGGATCGCGAAGCCCAGCCCGCTGAAGGTCACGCCGTTGGACGACCCGAGCGCGGCGGCGGAGTTGATGCCGACCACCGCGCCGGCGGCGTCGACGAGCGCACCCCCGGAGTTGCCGGGGTTGATCGGGGCGTCGGTCTGGATCGCGTCCAGCACGGCGTCGGCCGAGCCGTCCTCGTTCGCCACCGGCACCGGCCGGTTCTTCGCCGACACGATGCCCGCGGTGACCGTGCCCGTGAGCCCGCGCGGCGAGCCGATAGCGATCACCGGGTCGCCGACCGCCAGGGTGTCGCTGTTGCCCAGGGTCGCCACGGTGAGCTTGTCGGCCGACACCTTGATCACCGCGAGGTCGCTCACCGGGTCCGTCCCGACGATCTTCGCATCGGAGGTCGCCTCGTCGCTGAAGACGACCAGGATGTTCGTCGCGCCGGCGACGACGGGGTTGTTCGTGAGCACGTACCCGTGCTTGTCGATGACGACGCCCGAGCCGACGCCCGCGCCCTGCGGCGTCTGGACGTCGATCTGCACGACCGCCGGGCCGACGCGCCGGGCGAGGTCGGCGACCGAGCCGGGCGGCCGGTTCGCGGGCTTGTCGACCTGGGCGAGCGAGACGTCGTCGCGGTGCAGGGCGTTGCCGGTGGTGTCGGCGATGAACCAGCCGACCACCCCGCCGACGGCGCCGACGAGCAGGGCGACGACGGTCATGAGCACCAGCAGACGCAGCCGCGGGGTCGCCGCGACGGGCGCGGCCGCGGCCGGCGTCGCCTCGTCGGCGTCCTCGACCTCGTCGTCGGCCGCGGTCTCCTCGTCCAGCTCCGGCGCCCGCTGGGCGAACTGGCCGCGGGCGAAGATCGCTCCCCGGCCCAGCCAGAACGGCGAGTTCGGGTCGCGCCAGGGGTCGCGCTGGGCGTCCGGCTTCCACCAGGGCGATCCGGGGCCGGCGGCGCGGGGCTCGAGCCGGGTACCCGGCGCCGGCGCGAAGCCGTCGCGAGCGCCGGGCGTCGGCCCGAACGCCTCGCTGTAGATCCGCGGCGTCGGCTGTGGCGGCTGGTAGGTGGGCGCGAGCCGCTCACCCGGGGCGGGCGCGAAGGCACCCGCGCCCTGCGGGCGGCCGAAGACGGCCTGCTCGGCCGGCGAGACGGTCGGCGGCGGCGGCGCGTAGGCGGGCGGCTCGGCACGCGGCGCGAACCCGCCGGCCACGCCGTCCGGGCGCCCGAAGGCACCGTCCGGATCGACCGGTGGCTGCGCGGCCTGCGGCGCGGGCGTCCCGCCGTGCTCGGTCACGCCCATACCTCCCGATCGCCGTGCGTCCCCGTCGAGTGTGCCTGAGGACGGCGACCGGCGGCCAACGAGCGGATCAACGACCTGTCTGGTGGACGAAGGTGGCGTGCACCGGCGCGGCCGGCAGCGCCGGGCCGTCGGCCGTGGCGGACGCCGACCCGGCAGCGAGCACGCCGAAGGTGGTGAGCAACGCGGCCGCGCCGGCCACGTGCTTGGCCCGCGACGGACGCTCGGGGGCGGGGGCGGCGACCAGTGCCGCGGTCGGCGCGAACACCGACAGCATCGTCGTGCCGTCGGGTGCGAGCACCGTCGGCAGCGGGGTGATCGGGGTGACCTCGGGCAGGCCGCGCAGCCGGTCCATCAGGCCGCTGGGCAGCCCGGGCGCGGGCGCCGCGCGCAGGGCCCAGACCGCCTCGCGCTGCACGGCCACCGCGTGGTTGCACTCGGCGCAGGCGCGTGTGTGCCGCACGGCGCGGTCACGGGCCAGGCCGCTGAGCTTGCCGTCGGCGAAGGCGGCGACCGCTTCGTCCGAGAGGTGGGTGCCGGACATCAGGCGCCTCCGGCAGCGACTGCGTCGAGCCCCGGCTCCGCCGGGCGCACCCCCGGGGCGAGGTGCGCGAGCGCCTCGCGCAGCAGCACGCGGCCGCGGTGGATGCGCGAGCGGACCGTCCCGACCTTGATGCCCAGGGTCGCGGCGATCTCCTCGTAGCTCAGCTGTTCGAGGTCGCAGAGGACGACGGCGACGCGGAAGTCCGGCGGCAGGGCGTCGAGCGCGCGCTGGATCTCGGGGTCGAGATGGGTGTCCTGGTAGGTCTGGTCGGGGCCGGCCTCGTGGCTGGCCAGCCGGTCGCCGACGTCGTCGGGCAGGGCGTCGAAGCGGATGCGCTGGCGCCGCCGCACCATGTCGAGGAACAGGTTGGTGGTGATGCGGTGCAGCCAGCCCTCGAACGTGCCGGGCTGGTACTTGGCGAGCGACCGGAACACGCGGATGAACGTCTCCTGCGTGAGGTCCTCGGCGTCGGCGCGGTTGCCGCTCAGGCGGAACGCGAGCCGGTAGACGCGGTCCGCGTGCTCGCGGACGATCTCGTCCCAGCTCGGCGGCGCCCAGGGGGCCGCGACCGCGGTTGCCTCGACCGTGCTCATGTCCTCACCTCTGCCGTCACACCGTGTGCTGCACGGTCGACGGAACACCACCAATGTAGATGCCAGCTGAACGTCGCAGCCGTCCCTCACGTTCCCGTTCCCGCCCACGTGCTGCGCAACACGCGGGCGGGGGAAGCCGTCGGCGCGCACCTGACCTAGCCTTGTCGGTCGTGCACAGGCTCACCGGCGACACCGAGCGCGCCGTCCGTGAACTCGCCGCCTACTGCCTCGAGCGCCTGGCCATGCAGGCCCCGCTCGACCGCCCCCTGCCGCCGGCCGAGCTGGACGAGCTGGTCGGCCAGACCATCACGGCGGACGGCATCGGCGTCGACACCGCGATCCAGCTCTGGGTGAAGGTGCTCGGGCCCGCGTGCCTCTCGGTCGACCACCCCCGCTACCTGGCCTTCATCCCGAACGCCCCGACCAAGGCCGCGGCGGGCTTCGACATGCTGGTAAGCGCCGCCAACGTCTACGCCGGGTCGTGGCTCGAGGGCTCGGGCGCCGTCTACGCCGAGAACCAGGCGTTGCGCTGGATCGCCGACCTCGCCGGGCTGCCCGAGGGCGCCGGCGGCGTCTTCACCACCGGCGGCACCATCGGCAACCTGTCGGCCCTGGTGGCCGCGCGCGAGACCGCGCTCAAGCGCCGCGGCGGCCAGGCGCCGCACCGCTGGGCCGTCTGCGTCACCGGCGAGTCGCACTCGTCGGTCAAGCACGCCCTCTCGGTGATCATGGACGTCGACATGATCGAGGTGCCCGGCGACGACCGCGGCCGCATGGTCGGCGCGACGCTGCGCGACACCGTCGCGTCCCTGTCGCCGAAGGTGCGCGACGGCATCTTCGCCGTCGTCGGCACGGCCGGCACGACCAACCTCGGCATCGTCGACGACCTCGCCGGCATCGCCGACGTGGCCGAGGAGCACGGCTGGTGGTTCCACGTCGACGGCGCCTACGGCGGGGCGGCGCTGGCTACACCGTCCGTCCGGCACCTGTTCTCGGGTGTCGAGCGGGCCGACTCGTTCATCGTCGACCCGCACAAGTGGCTGTTCGCGCCGTTCGACTCGTGCGCGCTGCTCTACCGCGAGCCCGCCCTGGCCCGGGCCGCGCACACCCAGCGCGCGGGCTACCTCGACCCGGTGACCGTCGAGGGCGAGTGGAACCCGTCGGACTTCGCGATCCAGCTGACCCGCCGGGCGCGCGGCCTGCCGTTCTGGTTCTCCCTCGCCGTGCACGGCAGCGACGCCTACCGCGACGCCGTCGAGACGACGCTCGCCGTGACGCGCGAGGGGGCCCGGCTGATCGCCGAGGCCGAGCACCTGCGGCTGCTCGTCGAGCCGGACCTGTCGGTGCTGGTGTTCGAGCGTCTCGGCTGGACCGACGCCGAGTACACCGCCTGGAGCGCGCAGCTGCTCGCCGAGCAGGTCGCCTTCGTGACGCCGACGACCCATCGCGGACGCATGTGCGCGCGCTTCGCCGTCGTCAACCCGCTGACGACCGCCGACGACCTGAAGTTGATCATCGACTCGATGGCATAGGGTTCCGCGCATGGCCGAGGCGATGCTGAACACCGCGAGTCTGTCGTACGCCGAGTCGTTCCACGTCGAGGACGAGACCGTCACGAAGGCCCGCGAGCGCGGCGCCGAGTTCGGCTGCACGCCGATCGGTCCGGCGGGCGCGGCGACGCTGCGGCTGCTGACCACCGTGACGGCCGCCCGCAGCGTGGTCGAGGTCGGCACCGGCGCGGGCGTCTCGGGCCTGTACCTGCTCGCCGGCATGCGGCCCGACGGCATCCTCACCAGCATCGACATCGAGGGCGAGCACCAGCGGGCGGCGAAGGAGGCGTGGTCGGAGGCCGGCATCGCGGCGTCCCGCTACCGGCTCATCAACGGCTCGGCGCCCGAGGTGCTGCCGCGGCTGCGCGACGAGGCCTACGACGTCGTCTTCGTCGACGCCGACAAGTCGACCTACCCGATGTACTACGAGCAGGCGGTGCGGCTGCTGCGCACCGGCGGGATCGTCGCGTTCGACAACGTGCTCTGGCACGACCGCGTCGCCGACCCGACCCAGCGCGACCACGAGACCAGCGTGCTGCGCGAGCTCTCGCGCACCGTGCGCGACGACGACCGGCTGGTCAGCGTCCTGCTGCCGGTGTCCGACGGCCTGCTGGTCGCGGCCAAGAAGTGATCAACACCCCTTGCGACCGCCCCTGACCGGTCTGGACGGGTGTTGATCATGGCCTGTTACGTCGACACGGTGCGGTCGTATCCGGACGCGGGACTGCGGCACACCGAGTTCTGCCACCTGCTCGCCGACACGCGCGACGAGCTGCACGCCATGGCCGAGGCGCTCGGCATCCCGCAGCGGTTCTTCCAGGACCACCCGTGGCGCTGGCACCACGACCTGCCCGCTCCCCTGCGTCCGCGGGCGATCGAGCTGGGCGCGATCGAGGTGACGATGCACGAGGTCGGCGCCCTGCTGCGCCGTCGGCGGGCGGCCGTCGCTCGCGGGTAGGTTCGAACGGTGCGACTGACAGTGCTGGCCGGCGGCATCGGCGGCGCCCGCTTCCTGCGCGGCGTGCGCGCCGCCTACCCGGACGCGACGATCACCGCGGTCGTCAACACCGGCGACGACGTGACCCTGCACGGCCTGCGGATCTGCCCCGACCTCGACAGCTGCATGTACACCCTCGCCGGCGTGCACGACCACCGCCGCGGCTGGGGACGCACAGGCGAGACCTGGCGCATCAAGGCCGAGCTCGAGGCCTACGGCGCCGAGCCGACCTGGTTCGGCCTCGGTGACCTCGACATCGCCACGCACCTGGTGCGCACCCGCATGCTCGACGCCGGCTACCCGCTGAGCGACGTCACCGCGGCGATCTGCGAGCGCTGGCAGCTCGGCGTGCAGCTGCTGCCGATGAGCGACCAGCGCTGCGAGACGCACGTCGTGGTCGAGCTCGAGGGCGCGCGCAAGGCGATCCACTTCCAGGAGTGGTGGATCAAGCACCGCGCCTCGCTCGACCCGCTCGCGTTCGTGCAGGTCGGCGTCGACCAGGCCGTGGCCGCGCCCGGCGTGCTCGAGGCGATCGCGGACGCCGACGTGCTGCTCGTCGCCCCCAGCAACCCGGTCGTGTCGATCGGCACGATCCTCGGGCTGGCCGACATCCGCGCCGCCGTGGTCGAGACGTCGGCGCCCGTCGTCGGTGTCTCGCCGATCGTGGGCGGCGCCCCCGTGCGCGGCATGGCCGACCGCTGCCTGCCGGCGATCGGCGTCGAGGTGTCCGCGCAGGGCGTCGGCGCCCACTACGGCGCCCGCAAGACCGGCGGGCTGCTCGACGGCTGGCTCGTCGCGAGCGGCGACACCGCCGACGTGCCGGGTGTCGAGGTGCGCGCCGTGCCGCTGCTGATGACCGACGACGAGGCCTCCGCGGCGATCGCCCGCGCGGCGGTGGAGCTCGCGTGACGGCCGACCACAACGCGCCCCGGCTCGAGGTCTTCCCGGTGCTCGGCATCGGCGACCTGCGTCCGGGCGACGACCTGGCCGCGATCATCGCCGAGGCCGCGCCGCCGCTGCAGGACGGCGACGTGCTGGTCGTGACGTCGAAGGCCGTCTCGAAGGTCGAGGGACGCCTGCTGCGCCTCGACTCCGACGACCCGGCCGAGCGCGAGGCCGCGCGGCAGCGGGCCATCGAGCAGGAGACCGTGCGCGTCGTCGCCCAGCGCGGCACGCTGCGCATCGTCGAGACCCGCCAGGGGCTGGTGCTCGCCGCAGCCGGCGTCGACGCCTCGAACGTCGCGCGCGACGAGCTCGCGCTGCTGCCCGCCGAACCGGACGCGTCCGCCGCGCTGCTGCGCGAGGCCCTGCGCGAACGCCTCGGCGTCGAGCTCGGTGTGATCGTCACCGACTCGATGGGACGCCCCTGGCGCGACGGCATCGTCGACAACGCCATCGGCGTCGCCGGGCTGGCGGCCGTCACCGACCCGCGCGGGCAGCGCGACGTCTACGGCAACGTGCTCGAGGTGACCCGCGTGGCCGTGGCCGACGAGATCGCCGCGGCCGCCGACCTGGTGAAGGGCAAGCTCGCGGGCATCCCGGTCGCGGTCGTGCGCGGGCTCGCGCCCGACGGCAAGCTCGTCGACGACGGCCTGGGCAGCCGGTCGCTGCTGCGCGGTGCGGCCGACGACATGTTCCGGCTCGGCACCGTCGAGGCGATCGCCGCCGGGCGGGCCGACGCGGGCATCGGCGCCGACAGCGACCCTGCCCTGCACGCCGACGCGGTCGCGACGATCACGGCGCTCGCGACGCACTCGCCCGCCGAGGCCGCGCTGCGCGAGTCGTTCCTCGGCTTCCTCGCCGCGCGGCCGGACGCGATGGCCCGCAGCTGCGCCCCCGGCCACCTCACCGCCTCGGCCGTCGTCGTCGACCGCAGCCGCGGCGCCGTGCTGCTGACGCTGCATCCGCGCATCGGCAGGTGGGTGCAGCTCGGCGGCCATTGCGAACCCGGCGACCGCACCCTGCTCGACGCCGCCGCCCGCGAGGCGCGCGAGGAGAGCGGCATCGGCGCGCTGTCCTTCGACCCGCAACCGCTCGGCCTGGACGTGCACCCGCTGACCTGCTCGCTCGGCGCGCCCACCCGGCACTTCGACGTCCGCTTCCTCGCCGTCGCGCCGGATGGCGCCGAGCCGGTGCGCAGCGACGAGTCGCTCGATCTGCGCTGGTTCGGCTGGGACGAGCTGCCCGACGGCATCGACGACGAGCTGCGCCTGCTCTTCGCCGCCGCCCGCGCGCGGCTCACCCAGTGACCGCGCTCGAGGCGGTCGCGTCGTGGCCGGTGCCGACGGCCGCGGCGGCGGTGATCGGGCCGTCCGGCGTCGTCGACACGATCGGGCCGGTGGACGAGCCGTTCTGGCTCGCGTCCGTCACGAAACCACTGGCCGCGCTGGCAGTGCTGGTCGCGGTCGAGGAGGAGGCGGTGTCGCTCGACGACCCCGCCGACCCCGAGCTGCTGCCCGGCGCGACCCTGCGCCACCTGCTCGCGCACGCGTCCGGGTTGAACGAGGACAACGTGCGCACGGGCCCGACGGACATCCCGCCGCTGCGCCGCGCCCGCGTCGTCGCGCCCCCGGGCACGCGCCGGATCTACACGAACGCGGCGATCGAGCAGGCCGCGCGGCTGGTCGAGGCGGGCACCGGCATGCCGTTCGGCGACTACTTCAGCGAGGCCGTCGTGCGCCCGCTCGGGCTCACGGCCACCACGCTGGACGGTTCGGCCGGCCACGGCGGCCGCGCCTCGGTCGCCGACCTGGCGCGGGTGGTGGCCGAGCTGCTGCGTCCGACCGGGTTCCTGGCCGCCGAGACCCTCGCCGACCTGCGCACCGTGCAGTACCCCGGCCTGCGCGGCGTGCTGCCGGGGTACGGGCCGCAGGCCGAGAACGACTGGGGCCTGGGGTTCGAGATCCGCGCGCACAAGCAGCCGCACTGGACGGGCGCCGGCAACTCGCCGTCCACCTACGGGCACTTCGGGCAGCGCGGCACGTTCGTCTGGATCGACCCGGTCGCCGACCTGGCCCTCGTCGCCCTCACCGACCGCCCGTTCGGACCCTGGGCGATCGACGCCTGGCCCGCCCTCGCCGACGCCGTCCTCGCCGAGCACCGCTGACCGGACAAGCGAAAACCCCCCGCTCTGGCCCGTTTCCGAGACGAAAACTGGGCCAGAGCGGGGGGTTCCGCGTCGCTCAGGTGCGCGGAGGCTGCTCCGGCTGCGGGTAGCCCTGCTGCGGCGGCGCGGGCGGGTAGCCGCCGTCCGGCGTGGCCTGGGGGTAGCCGGGCTGGGCCTGCTGGGTCTGCTCGGGGACGCGGTCGGCGTGCGAGTGGCCGAAGTGCAGGCCGCGGTGGTGCTGCGGCTCGGTACCCGGGGCACCGGCCATGCCGGCACCGGCGCCGGCACCCGCGTTCGCCATCGCCCGCTCACGCTCGGCGGCCTCGTCCTCACGGCCCCGCTGGTACGCGGCCTCGGTGACGCTGCGCTGGCGCGACTCGGCCTTGCGCTCGTGCTTCTGCGCGACACGCACGTCGCGCACCGACCGCACCGA
>NZ_JBQCEE010000305.1:0-2322 GCF_051960575.1 Jatrophihabitans sp. | reverse complement strand
ACTTCGAGGCCACCAAGCCCCCGACGTACCGTCCCGATCCCGAGGCGGGCGGGATCGCGGCGCTCTCCGGCGACGACCCGTTCATCATGCAGGCCGACGGCAAGGGCTGGCTGTTCGCGCCGGCCGGGCTGTTGGACGGCCCGTTGCCGGCCCACTACGAGCCGACCGAGTCGCCGGTGCGCAATCCCTTCTACCGCCAGCAGGCCAACCCGGCCCGCGAGGTTTTCCGGCGCAAGGACAACCTGCAGAACCCGTCACCGCCGGAACCCGCGTCGGACGTGTTCCCGTTCGTGTTCACGACCTACCGGCTCACCGAGCACCACACGGCCGGCGGCATGAGCCGGTGGCTGCCGTACCTGTCGGAGCTGCAACCGGAGTTCTTCTGCGAGGTGTCCCCGGAGCTGGCTCGTGAGCGCGGTCTGGAGCATCTCGGCTGGGCGACGATCGTGACCGCGCGTACCGCGATCGAGGCGCGGGTGCTGGTGACCGAGCGGATGACCCCGCTGCAACTCGGCGACAACACCGTCCACCAGGTCGGGCTGCCGTACCACTGGGGCGTCGGGTCCTCGGCGTTGGTGACTGGCGATTCGGCCAACGACCTGTTCGGCGTCACCCTCGATCCGAACGTGCACATCCAGGAATCGAAGGTCGCGTCGTGCGACATCGTGGCGGGCCGCCGGCCGACCGGGCCGAGCCTGCTGCAGTTCGTCGAGGGTTACCGCAGCCGAGCGGGGATCACCGTCGAGACCGGCAACCATCTGCGGACGGAGCGGTAAATGGGGCAACTGAGCGGGCCCGACCCGCAGGTCGCGGAGCACGCCGGCTGGGAGCACAGCCGGCCGCGGATGGGTTTTTTCACCGACACCTCGGTGTGCATCGGCTGCAAGGCGTGCGAGGTCGCCTGCAAGGAGTGGAACGGCGTCCCTGACGACGGGTTCAACCTGCTCGGCTCGTCCTATGACAACACCGGTGCGCTCGGGGCCTCGACGTGGCGGCACGTCGCGTTCATCGAGAAGCCCAAGCCCGGTGGCGACATCCAGTGGCTGATGTCCTCGGACGTGTGCAAGCACTGCACGCACGCCGGGTGTCTCGACGTGTGCCCGACCGGTTCGCTGTTCCGCACCGAGTTCGGCACCGTGGTCGTGCAGGACGACATCTGCAACGGCTGCGGGTACTGCGTGCCGGCCTGTCCCTACGGCGTGATCGAACGCCGGTCGGGCGACGACCACACCAAGAACGTCGGCATCGCGCAGAAGTGCACGCTGTGTTACGACCGGCTCGATGCCGGCCACATGCCCGCCTGCGCGCAGGCCTGCCCGACCGAGTCGATCCAGTACGGCGACATCGACGAATTGCGGGCCCGGGCCGCGGCGCGGGTCGAGACCCTGCACGAGCAGGGGGTCGCCGAGGCCCGGCTCTACGGCGAGGACCCGTCGGACGGCGTCGGCGGCGCCGGAGCGATGTTCCTGCTGCTGGACGAGCCGGAGACCTACGGCCTGCCGCCCGACCCGGTCGTCCCCACCCGCGACCTGCCGCAGATGTGGCGGCACGCCGCAGCGGCGGCCGGCGCGCTCGCGGCCGGTGTCGTCGCCACCTTCTTCGGACGGAAACGAGCACCGCGATGAGCACTCAGGACACCGGCCGCCGAGGTCGTCGCCGAGGCAACGCCGACGGGGCCCCGGTGGTGCCGGATGCCGAGTTCACGTCCTACTACGGACGTCCGGTGGTCAAACCGTCCCCGTGGGAAAGTGACATCCCGGCCTACCTGTTCCTCGGCGGCCTGGCCGCGGGCTCGTCGATGCTGGCCGCGGGAGCCGACCTGACCGACCGCCCGACCCTGCGGCGGACCGGGCGCCTCGGCGCACTCGTCAGCATCACGCTCAGCTTCGTGGCGCTGGTGCACGACCTCGGCAAGCCATCGCGTTTCGTGAACATGTTGCGGGTCGCCAAACCGACGTCGCCGATGTCGGTCGGCACCTGGATCCTCAGCCTCTACGGGCCGGTCGCGGGGCTCGCCGGCGCGGCCGAGCTGCGGTTCCTGCCGCGCTTCGTGCGCCGGCTGCTGCGCCGGTTCGTGCGTGCCGCCGGCGTCGGTGCCGCAGTCGTCGCACCCGCGGTCGCGTCCTACACCGCGGTGCTGCTCGCCGACACCGCAACACCGGCGTGGAACTCCGCACGCCGCGAACTGCCTTTCGTGTTCGTCGGGTCGGCGGCGTCGGCCGCAGGCGGGCTGGGCATGATCGGTGCGTGCTATGCCGACGCGGGCCCGGCGCGCCGGCTGGCGTTCGCGGGCCTCGCGAGCGAGGTGCTGGCCGAGCAGTT
>NZ_JBQCEE010000304.1:0-4374 GCF_051960575.1 Jatrophihabitans sp. | reverse complement strand
GGGAGCGTTCGTCCTGGGTCGGGCCGGACTGCTCGACGGCCGGCGGTGCACCACGCACTGGCGCTACACCGACCGGCTCGCCGCAGAGTTCCCGCAGGCGCGCGTCGACCCTGACGTGCTCTACGTCTGCGACGGGCCGGTCCTGACGTCTGCCGGCAGCGCGTCCGGTCTCGACCTGTGCCTGCACCTCATCCGCGCCGACCACGGCGAGGAGATCGCGCGCAAGGTCGCGCGCCGGATGGTGATGCCTCCCCACCGCGACGGCGGGCAGGCGCAGTACGTCGACGCGCCGATCCGCATCCGGCCCGCCGACACGCTCGCGCCCCTGCTCGACGAGCTGGCGTCCGAGCTGCACCTCGAGCACACCCTCGAGTCGCTCGCCGCCCGCATGGCGATGAGCCCGCGGACGTTCGCCCGCCGCTTCCGGGCCGAGACCGGCACCACGCCCCATCTCTGGCTGACCCACCAGCGCGTGCTCATGGCGCGCCGCATGCTCGAGCAGGGCGACGACCCGATCGACACAGTGGCGTCGCGGGCGGGGTTCGGCACCGGTGCGATGCTGCGGCACCACTTCGCGCGCATCGTGGGCGTGTCTCCCGCGTCCTACCGGCGCACCTTCCGCGCCGGCTGAGGCGGGCGCCTAGCAGGCAGCTCCGTCACGACAGGCCCGGCGTCCACAGCTGGCGTGTCGTCCACAGCCGGGGCGAGGACGCCCCCGGACCGGCCGTCGCTGGCCTTGACTGGGCCGGTCGCCGAGCGGCGGCGGCCCGGCGGGGCGACACGGAAGGACGCAGGATGAACGACACCTACATGACCATCGTCGGGAACCTCACCGACGACCTCGAACTGCGGTACACGGCGGCGGGCGTGCCGTGGAGCTCGTTCCGCGTCGCCTCCACGCCGCGTCACTACGACCGCGCGCAGGAGAAGTGGGTCGACGGCCAGCCGACGTTCCTGTCGGTCACCGTCTGGCGCGGGCTCGCGATCAACGCGGCGGCGTCGTTGCGCAAGGGACACCCCGTCGTGGTGCACGGCCGGTTCCAGCAGCGCGAGTACGAGTCGAACGAGCAGAAGCGGATCGCGTACGGGCTCGAGGCGATCGCCGTCGGTCACGACCTCAGCCGTGGCGTGGCCGCGTACGAGAAGCGGGCGCACGCCCTCGCGCCCGGCGTGGCCGTCGGCGAGGACGGGCTCCCGGTCAACGAGGGCGCCCGCTTCGCCGAGCCAGACGGCATCGCGCTGCCCAGCGTCGAGCCCGACGCCGAGGCGGAGGACACCGAGTCGGACGCGATGGCCTGGGCCTGATCGCGCTGCGTGGCGCCGACGGGTCGGGCGGGGCCGGACAGCACGCGACCCGGGCCGTGGGGAAACGGCCCGGGTCGGGTGCGTGGAACCGGCGCGGTCAGGCGGGGGGAGGGCCCGGCGCGACCGGTGGCGCGGTCACGGCAGGCGGAGCACCTGGCCGACGCGGATGTGGTTCGGGTTGCTGCCGATGCGCGCCTTGTTGAGGCGGTACAGCGTGCGCCAACCGCCGCGCACGTGGTGCGCCTTGGCGATGCGGGCGAGCGTGTCGCCGCGGTGGACGACGACGCGGTGCCGGGCCACGACCGGCGCCTGGTGACGCACGATGCGCCGCGGGGTGCGGCTCGCGGTCGTCGGGGCGGTCGACGGGAGGCGGGTGCTCGTGGCGGCACCGCTCTCGCGGGTCAGGCCGCCGCGGGGGCCGCAGACCGGCCAGGCGCCGGGGCCCTGCGCGGCGAGGACGCGGCGGGCGACCTCGATCTGCTCGGCCTTGGTGGCGAGGTTGGCCTGCGACGCGTAGAGGTGGCCGCCGTAGCCGGCCCACGTGCTGGCGGAGAACTGCACGCCGCCGTAGAAGCCGTTGCCGGTGTTGATGTGCCAGTTGCCGCCGCTCTCGCAGGCGGCGACGCGGTCCCAGGTCGCCCAGTAGCCGGGCGTCGCGGCGTCGGCGGGCGCAGCCGAGACGATGGCGGCGGTCGCGGCGGCGGCCACGGTACCGACGGTCATCGCGACGGCGATGCCACGCGCCGAACGGCGCGGGGCGGTGGTGTCGTGCTCGGTGCTGGTCGTGTTGGTCGCGATGTCTCGCGTGGTCATGAACTACCTCTCCCGGCGCGCAGTGCTGCGCAGCCCTTCGGATCCGTCCCCGTCGCGCCCGGCCGGCCCTGGCGGGCCGGTCATGGCTGGCTGGTGGTGTCGGGGATCCCGGGTCGGCCCCGGCGGCCTCCGCCACCCCCGGTGGTGCCGGTGAGCGCCTCGGTCCGTCGCACCATCCCTGCCCGGTGCGGCGCCGGTCCGGTGGTCCCGGTCCGTCGCGGCCTGCAGAACAACCTGCCGTTCGGTAACGGAATGGCAAAGTTTTGTGACCGAGATCACGTGACAAGCGTCACAAGACAATGCGAGTGGGATCCGCGCACGTCACGGGTATCTCACGCCCGTGAGAGGCCGCCCGAGCGGCCTGTGCAGCTGTCAAGAGTTCGTTCGGCACTCCGGAAGCGATTGCGGTCGCTGCTGTGACAAGCTTCACTCGCTTGCGGTCGGCGGTGACCGGATCGTCGGGGCGGGCGTCGTCGTCCTCGTCCCGGACTGACAGACTGGGTGCGTGGCCCAGTTCATCTACACCATGTACAAGGTGCGCAAGGCGCACGGCGACAAGGTGATCCTCGACGACGTCACCCTCTCCTTCCTGCCCGGCGCCAAGATCGGCGTGGTCGGGCCGAACGGTGCCGGCAAGTCGAGCGTCCTCAGGATCATGGCCGGTCTCGACCAGGCCTCGAACGGCGAGACCCGCCTCGACCCGAACGCGACCGTCGGCATGCTGCAGCAGGAGCCGCCGCTCGACGAGACCAAGACGGTGCGCGAGAACGTCGAGGACGCCGTGGCGGACCTCCGCGCCACGCTGGCGCGCTTTGAAGAGGTCAGCAACGCGATGGGCGAGCCCGACGCCGACTTCGACTCGCTGCTCGCCGAGCAGGGCGACCTGCTCGAGAAGATCGAGCACGCCGACGGCTGGGAGCTCGACAGCCGTATCGAGCAGGCCATGGACGCCCTGCGCTGCCCCCCGGGCGACGAGCCGGTGACCCACCTGTCCGGGGGCGAGCGGCGCCGGGTGGCGCTGTGCAAGCTGCTGCTCGAGCAGCCCGACCTGCTGCTGCTCGACGAGCCCACCAACCACCTCGACGCCGAGTCGGTGCAGTGGCTCGAGCAGCACCTGGCCAAGTACCCGGGAACGATCCTCGCCGTGACCCACGACCGATACTTCCTCGACAACGTCGCCGAGTGGATCCTCGAGCTCGACCGCGGCCGCGCGTACCCGTACGAGGGCAACTACTCGACCTACCTGGAGAAGAAGGCCGAGCGGCTCGCGGTCGCCGGCCGCAAGGACCAGAAGCTGCAGAAGCGGCTGCAGGACGAGCTCGAGTGGGTGCGCCAGAACGCCAAGGGCCGCCAGGCGAAGAGCAAGGCCCGCCTGCAGCGCTACGAGGAGATGGCGGCCGAGGCCGAGAAGACCCGCAAGCTCGACTTCGAAGAGATCCAGATCCCGCCGGGCCCGCGACTGGGCAACGTGGTCGTCCAGGCCAAGGGCGTCGACAAGGGCTTCGACGGCGAGCTGCTGATGAAGGACCTCTCGTTCTCGCTGCCCCGCGGCGGCATCGTCGGCGTCATCGGCCCGAACGGCGTCGGCAAGACGACTCTGTTCAAGATGATCGTCGGCATCGAGCAGCCCGACTCGGGCACGCTGACCATCGGCGAGACGGTCAAGCTCAGCTACGTCGACCAGACCCGCGGCGGCATCGACCCGAACAAGAACGTCTGGGAGGTCGTGTCCGACGGGCTCGACTACATCAACGTCGGTCAGGTCGAGATGCCCAGCCGCGCCTACATCGGCGCGTTCGGCTTCAAGGGCCCCGACCAGCAGAAGAAGGCCGGCGTGCTCTCGGGCGGTGAGCGCAACCGGCTGAACCTGGCGCTCACCCTCAAGGAGGGCGGCAACGTCCTGCTGCTCGACGAGCCGACCAACGACCTCGACGTCGAGACACTCGGCTCGCTCGAGAACGCGCTGCTGAACTTTCCCGGCTGCGCCGTGATCACCTCGCACGACCGGTGGTTCCTCGACCGCATCGCGACGCACATCCTGGCGTGGGAGGGCACGGCCGACAACCCGGCGCAGTGGTTCTGGTTCGAGGGCAACTTCGAGTCCTACGAGAAGAACAAGGTCGACCGGCTCGGCGCCGAGGCGGCTCGCCCGCACGCGGTCACCCACCGGAAGCTCACCCGCGACTGATGGCCCGGTTCGTGCACGACGTGCACATGCGCTGGTCCGACATGGACGCGTACCGGCACATCAACAAC
>NZ_JBQCEE010000303.1:0-13342 GCF_051960575.1 Jatrophihabitans sp. | reverse complement strand
GGCGGCGACCCGCTCGGACATCGCCCGGCTCCCGGGCCTGTCGCGCCCCGCGGCCACGGCACGCCGCGCGGCGGTGCTCGAGGCCGGCGTGGGGCGCGACCCCGACGAGGCGCCGTCGCGGGTCGGGCGGCCCGCCGCCCGCCTCGAGTTCGACGCCGGCGCCGGCGTCGTCTTCGCGGCCGCGCTCGGCCGCAGCCGCACGCAGCTCGCGGTGTGCGACCTCGCGGGGGAGGTGCTCGCGTCCGACGAGTTCGACCAGGAGATCGGGCTGCACCCCGACCAACTGCTGCCGACCGTGGTGCGCGCGCTGCGCCGCCTGCTCGTGCGCTCGGGCCATCGGCTCGACGCCGTGCGCGGCATCGGCCTGTCGATCCCCGGCACGGTCGACCCGGCGCGGCGGTGCAGCCACGAGTCGCCGATCATGCCGGGCTGGAACGGCATCGCCCTCGACGGCTACTTCCGGTCGCTCACGGACGCGCCGGTGCACCTCGACAGCGACACCAATGCGATCGCGCTCGCCGAGCGCAGTGGCCATCTCGCAGGCCACCCGGACGCGCTCATCCTCAAGGCGTCGTCCGGCATCGGCGTCGCGGTGATCTCCGGCGGGCGCCTGCACCACGGCGCCGACGGCGCGGCCGGCGAGATCGGCCACGTGCGCTACGCGCCGGCCGCCCGGCTCGACTGCCGCTGTGGTGAGACCGGCTGTCTCGAGGCGATCGCGGCCGGGTGGGCGCTCGTGCAGACGATGCGCGAGGCGGGTGCCGACGTCGCCCACATCCGTGACGTCGTGGCGCTCGCCGTCACCGGTGACAGCACCGCGCGACGGCTGATCCGCAGCAGCGGACGGCACATCGGCACGGTGCTGGCCGCGGCCGTCACGCTGCTCAACCCGGCCGTGATCGTGATCGGCGGCGACATGGTGCCGGCCTACGACCTCTTTGTCGCAGGACTGCGCGAATCGGTGTTCCGCGAGGCGAACGCGGTCGCCGCCCGCAACCTGCAGATCGTGCCGGCGACCCACGCCGACCAGGCGGGTGTGCGCGGTTGCGCCGAACTGGTGCTCGACCACGTGCTCAGCATCGAGGCCGTCGACGCCGCCTTCGCCGGCTGAGCATCCGCTGTTGTTCGGCTGACCGCGACCTGTCCGCGTCAGCGGTCGCACAGAAGCGCGTTCCTAGCGTCCGTGCCGGTTCACCCCGAACCGCCCCTACCGAAGGAGATGCCACTGTGTCGAAGAAGAGCCCCCTAGTCATCGGTTCCCTCGCCGTTGCCGCCGCCGCCGCCGCGCTGGCCGGCGCCGCGTCCGCCCAGGCCGCCACGCCGACGACCCTGAAGCCGACGAGCATCACCCTGCACGCCGCGCACGCCACGGTCGCGCCGAAGCACAAGGACACCCTCACCGCGACGCTCAAGTCGGGTCGCAAGGCGCTCGCGGGCGAGACGGTGCTGCTCGAGAAGCGTGCCCCCCACACGGCGCAGCGGTTCACCGTCGTCCAGACCCGCACGACGGACGCGAAGGGCCGGACGACGTTCACGGTGCTGCCCGGCGCGCGCAAGGGGCACAAGGAGCAGTACGAGGTCGTCTTCGTGAAGACGTCGACCTACAAGGGCTCGCACAGCGCGGTCATCACGCTGACCGTCAGCTGATCCGCCCGGTCGGGGGCGCGGCCCGCGCGGCGGGTCGCGCCTCGACCGATCCTGTGCAGCGCGTGCCGCCGGCACCGCTCTGGCAGGCTCGTCGCGTGGAACTGTCGGGTGCTCACGTCCTCGTCGTCGGCGCCACCGGCGGCCTCGGCTCGGCGATCGCCGCGCACCTCGCGGCCGAGGGCGCGCGCCTGAGCCTGGTCGGGCGCGACGCCGGCCGCCTCGCCGCGACTGCCGGCGAACTCGGCCCCTCGGTCGTGTCGCAGCAGGTGGTCGACCTGGTCGATCCGGGCGTGCCGGCGCGCATCGTCGCGGCTGCCGTGGCCGCGGGTGGCGCCCTCGACGCGCTGATCGACGCCGCGGGTGTGGTGGCGTTCGGCCCGGCGGCCGAGCTCGACGACGACACCCTGGACCAACTGCTGCTCGTCAACCTCATCGCGCCCGTGCGGCTGGTGCGCGAGGCGACGCCACAGCTGCGCCGCGGGGGCGCGATCGTCAACCTCAGCGCGGTCGTCGCCGAGACGCCGCTGCCCGGCATGGCCGCCTACGCCGCGTCCAAGGCGGCGCTCACCGCCTTCGACCGCGCCGTGGCGCGCGAACTGCGCCGCGCCGGCATCCGCGTGCTCGACGTGCGCCCGCCGCACACCGAGACCGGGCTCGCGACGCGCCCGATCGCGGGCGCCGCACCGAAGCTGGGCGAGGGCAAGGCGCCGGCCGACGTCGCCGCTCGCATCGTGGCCGCGCTGCGCGCGGACGAGGCCGAGCTCGAGTCCGGCGACTTCTGACGGAACCAGCCGGCGGCAGGGTCAGTGCCGCAGCGCGAGCACCACGTCGTCGAGGTTGAAGGCCGTGGCGAGACCGCGGTTCTCGCGTGCCGCGAACCGGATGGTGAGCGTCCGCCGCGCCGTCCCAGGCAGCGTGATCGTGCGGCGGGCCCAGCGGGCCGATGCGTCCCGGTTCGACGCCGTAGCGACGGTGCGGCCGTCGACGGTGACCGTGAGGGTGTCGTGCACGCGTCCGGTGTGATCGTTGCTCGCGATCCGCACCCACCAGGCCAGCGTCGCCGCGCACCCGGCCGGCACGGTGATCGTCTGCGCGAGTGTCGACAGGTGGGCCGTGCCCGTGCCGCCGAGCACGGCGTGCCGGATGCCGCTGTGCGCGCTGCTGCGGCGCGTCGGCACCGCGACGGCGGACGACGACCACCGCGCGAGACCGGTCTCGAAGCCCGCGTTCGAGACGGCGTTCGGGACGCACGGGTTCGGCGCCACCGTCCAGGTGAAAGTGGCCGTGGCGTTCCCCCCGAGGCGGTCGGCGGCGTGGACCGTCACGGTCGAGCGGCCGGCGGCACGCGGTGTGCCGGCGATGCGGCCCGTCGCCGGGTCGATGGCCAGCCCGCCCGGCAGGCCCGACGCCGACCAGGTCACCGGTTGCTGCCGTGCATCGATCGCCGCGAGCTGCAGGCTCGTCGCCCAGCCGGCGTTCGTCGTCCAGGCGCGCGGTGCGGTGATCGACAGCGTCGGCGTCGCGGGCGGCACCGGGTCGGGCGCCGTGACCGGGCCGGTGTCGAACACCGCCGGGCCGGTGGGTGCGCCGAGGCCGGTCGGGCCGTCCCATCCCGCGCCCGCCGTGCACAGCGGCAGGGGCAGGCACAGCCCGTTCGAGCCCGACGTGACGTCGACGAACGAGGCGGCGTGCCCGTACATCGTTCCGACCGGCGCCGAGGCGGCGGCCGGTGGGCCCGCGAGCGCCGCCATCGCCGCGATCATCGGCGCCGAGGCCGAGGTACCCCCGTAGACGCCCCAGCCCGGGTACGTCGTGGAGGTCGCGTACACCGCGACGCCGGTCGCCGGATCGGCGTCCGCACTGACGTCGGCGACGGCGCGGCCGGCGCAGACGCTGTCCGGCACCGCCGTCTGCTGCCAGTCCGGCTTCGGCTCGACGACCGAGCAGCCCGAGCCCGCTCCTGACCAGGCGGTCTCGTCCCAACCGCGGGTGCCGGCAGCAGCCACGAGGTGCGTGCCGCCGACGGCGATCACCCGCGGGCTGGCCGCCGGGTACGAGACCCCGTACCCGTTGTCGCCGGTCGACGCGGTGTAGACGACCCCGCCGGGCGCGAAGACCTGGGTGTCGTCGGCGGTCTCACCGGAGTACTCGGCGCCGCCCCAGCTCATCGACACGTACTTCGCGCCGAGCGCCGTCGCCAGCTCGACTGCGGCGTACAGGTCCGATCCGTCGGCGCTGTCGGCCTCGACGAGGGTGATCGAGCAGTTCGGGCAGATGGCGGACACCATGTCCAGATCGAGCGACTCCTCGGCGGCCCAGCCGCCGTCCGCCGCGGGCAGGGGGCCGGCGTCGCTGCGCTGGTCGATCTTCGCGAAGCAGCCGTTCGCGGTGGTGCACGCCGGCAGGCCGTACTGCGCGCGGTAGACGGCGAGGTCGGCCTCGGCGGTCGGGTCGTCGTAGGCATCGACGACGAACACCCGCCGGCCGGTGCCCCCGGTGGCGGACGCCGAGACGGTGCCGTAAGCGCTCTGCAGCGAGGACGGCCCGTACCCGGCCGGCGAGGTCGCGGGGGACATGACCATCGGTCGCGCCACGCCCGCGTCCGTGCGGCGCAGCGCGAAGCAGGTCATGACGCCCGGCGGCACGTCCCGGTCGCAGGCGGGTGCCACGGACGTCGAGGTCGGTGCCGTCGCTGCGGCGGCGTCGACCCCGCCGCTCGCGGCGAGCGCGGCCAGCACGGCGACAAGCGCCAGCGTCACCGGTGCGCGCAGCACCGGTCGGCGGGACATGACCGGCACGGACGCTCCTGGGGTCGAGGCGACGACGTGCCGAACGGTGACACAGCGCAGCTGGGGGCCGCAATCGGCCGATCGGACAGAACGCCCCCGGGCCGGTCGGCCGGGGGCGTTCGTCGCTGCTGTGCGGTCGGGCGCGGAGGCCGCGCCCGACCGGGTGTCAGCTGTTGAACCAGGTGATGGTCCGGCCCATCAGGTCGGCCTTGTCAGCAGCCGAGCCGTAGGCCTCGAACGGGAAGGCCAGGAACTCGACCTTGTACGCCCCGGCGGCCACGGTGAGGCCGTCGGTCGCACCGGTGTCGTCGGTGAACGCCGCCGTCGCCGGGTCGATCGGGGTGACCTGGTCCTCGAAGTTCGCCTGGAGCACCGAGTGGTCGAGCGGCACCGCGCCGATCCCGGCCGTGACCGGACTGCCGGCGACACCGTGCACGTCCGCGGTCGACTTGTCGTTCTGCGCCTCCGAGCCGTCCCAGTCAATGTGCAGGTAGTCGTGCACGAACGGGGTCGTGCCCGCCGCCTGGTCGAGGATGTCCTGACCCGACATGAGCAGTCGTCCGCCACCGTCGAGGAAGGCCGCCAGCTCGCGCTCGTACGGCGTGATCGGTCCGGGGTAGCTGTTGCCCGTGAACCACACGACGTTGTGGTGCGCCGCCAGGTACGACTCGGGGATCGTCGGGTTCACCGACAGGTCCCAGTAGCCGTAGGTGACGTTGTTCGCGTCCAGCGCCGCCTTGTAGTACGGCGCCGAGTCGACCGGACTGTTGGTGTCCTCGTCGACGAGCAGCGTGTCACTCGCGACGGCGATGGTGCGCAGGCTCGCCGAGCCGGTGACCGACGGATCGCTCGTCGACGTGGCCGTGAACGACGAGTCGTTCGTGGCGTTGTCCGCGGCGTTCGCCGGCACGTCCACCTTGACGCACACCGTCGTCGTGTCACCGGCCGCCACGGTCGGGGTGACCGTGATCGGCGTGGTGCAGGTGGCGTCGTACACCGCGGTCGGCCACGCGCCGCCCGACGCCGAGACGGCGTAGGTGTCGGTCTTGTAGCCGTCGTTGGTGATCTGCTCGGTGAAGGTGGCGCTGGTGCCGACCTTCGCCCCCTCGAGCCCGGAGGTCGGCTCGACCGTCGCGGCGTGCGCCGGCGCGAGCGGCGTCGTGTGCGGGCTGCCGGTGGTGGCGACGCCGTTCGCGTCCTTGACGACGACGCCGTCGTTCACGATCGCCGTCACCGAGGCCGGCAGCGCCGGGTCGATGCGCAGCTGGAAGGAGACCGACGCGCTGCCGCCTGCGGGCACCTGCACGCCGTCCCAGTGCAGCTTCTTGCCCCCGACGTAGCCGCCCGAGCCGACCGAAACCTTGGTGTAGGCCGGCACGGGGTCGGTGATCGAGACGGTGTCGTCGGCGTTGCCGATGTTGCGGACCGTGATCGTCTCGTCGATGGTGCTGCCCGGGCCGACCGGCTTGCCGGTGTCGGTGGTCGACACGATCAGCGCCGGCCGAGCGGCGGCGTTGGTGAGCGTGTAGGCACCGCGTCCGTGCGTGCCGGCGACCAGGACGCCGTGGCTGGCGTCGTAGTCGAGCTGCCACGTGGCGACCTCCGGCATGCCCGAGCCGAGCACGAACCACTTCTTGCCGCCGTTGGTCGAGATGAAGGTGCCGACGTCGGTGCCGACGTAGAGCGTCTTCGCGTCGGCCGGGTCGACGACGACGGTGTTCACCGGGCTGTCGGGCAGGTTGCCGCTGATGTTCGTCCAGTGCTTGCCACCGTCGCTGGTGGCGAACAGGTGGCCGCTGTTGTGCGGCGTCGCGGCAGCGAAGCCGCCGTAGGCCGCGTAGGCGATGCGCCAGTTCGACCGGTCGGTGACGATCTGGTTCACCGGACGGTCGGGCAGCACGCCCTTCCCGACCCGCGTCCAGGTCGGCGAGTCGGACGTCACGGCGTTCGGGCTCACCTGGATCCAGCCCTCGTCGGTGCCGACGTACGCGCCGTCGCCGCCGTCGGCCACCGCGACCGCGGAGATGAGGCAGCCACGCGCGCCGTTCGGCGCGGTGCCGGTGCACCCGCTCGTCAGGTCGGGACTGATCGGCGACCACGTGACATCGCCCGCGCTCGGCGCCTCGGCGTTGTCGGTGCGGTAGAGCCGGTAGGTGCCGAGGAACAGCTGGTTCACGTCACCGCGGTTCTGCACCATCGGCACGTAGAACTCCGAGCGGTCGTTCGGGTCGATCCCTGTGTCGATCGGCTCGTTGCCGAAGAAGGTGTTCGCCTCGCTCGGGTCGAAGCGGTACGGCGAGATGCTGTAGTACTCGCCGAAGACGTAGGCCGGCACGGCCGGGTTGACCGTGTTCGGTGTCGTCTGGTCGACGACGACCTGGCCGCCGTCACCGCTCGACTGGTCGAACCAGCGCTGGTTGGCCGTCGACTTGCGCAGCGTGCCGTTGTCCTGCGTGCCACCCCAGTACTGGCCCGGCACGTTCGGGACGACCGCGATCGAGTCGAACTGGCTGATCGACAGCCCGGTCGCGTGGATCAGCGCCGCGGTGTTCGGGTTCACCTGGCCGTTGAGGTCCTGCCAGTCGGCGGCCGACAACGGGTCGGTCGGCGCAGTGCGGCCGCCGCCGGTGTGCGAGTCCCAGACACCGCCGTCGTTGCCGATCGCGATGTGCGACAGGTCGTTGGCCTGGAAGGCGAAGGCGTGGAAGTCGGGGTGCAGGTCGTAGCCGAGGTTCTTCCACGTCTGACCGCCGTCGGTCGAGCGGAAGATGCCGCCGGACGCCGGGCTGAAGTTGTAGCCGTAGCAGCCGAGCACGTAGATGGTGTTCGGGTTCGACGGATCGGCCGCGAGCACGTTGTCGTAGAAGCACTGGGTGCTGCAGTAGTCGGAGATGGAGTTGATGCCGGACCCGTTCGCCGTCTGCACCCAGTTCGCGCCCCCGTCGGTCGACTTGTAGACCACGGCGGGGTGCCGGCCGCTACCCACGTTGTAGTCGAAGCCGGTGTAGAGCGTCGGCGCGGTGGCGCCGGCCGGGTCACTGATCGTCAGCGCGAACCGGCTGCCGGCCGCGTTGAAGTCACCCGCCGGGAGACCGTTCATCGCGGTCGCCCAGTGCCGGCCGCCGTCGGTCGACTTGTAGATTGCGTCGCCCCAGAAGGACGCGAAGAGGACGTTCGGGTGCCGGGGGTCCATCACGAGGTTGGTGGCGCCGTGGAACTCGTCGGTCGTGCCCTTGCGCAGCGTCCAGGTGGCGCCGCCGTTGGTCGACTCGTAGATTCCGTAGGG
This sequence comes from Jatrophihabitans sp., assembly GCF_051960575.1. GTDB lineage: Bacteria > Actinomycetota > Actinomycetes > Mycobacteriales > Jatrophihabitantaceae > JBQCEE01. The sequence goes on along the minus strand of NZ_JBQCEE010000303.1, from coordinate 5,620 downwards.
CTGCGCCGTCGGGCTGGTCGTGCGGTGCGAGCCACCGCGACCGCGCGCCGTCGCCGCGTAGACGTGCTGCGGGTTGGTCGGGTCGACGACGATGGCCGCGACCGCCTGCCCGGTGAACAGGGTCGACACGTGCTGCCACGTGATGCCGCCGTCGGTCGACCGGTAGAAGCCGTCGCCGTAGTAGCTGTCACCGGCGAGGTTCGCCTCACCCGAGCCCATGTAGACGATCTTGTCGTTGCTCGGGGCGAGGGCGAGCGCGCCGACGGCCTGGCTGTCGGCGGCGTTCGACCGTGCCGTCCACGTCCCGCCGTTCGCCGGGTCGTAGGTCCAGACGCCGCCCTGGGCCGCGCCGAGGATGATCGTGCCGTCGTTGCGGATTACGAGTGCGGTGGTGCGTCCGGAGACCGCTTCGAAGGTGTTGGTCGTGCGGCCGACCTGGACGATCGGGGCGGGCCCCTGGTTGGTCCACGCACCGCCGCGGGTCGCGCGCGGCGGCGCCGAGTGCGCGGTGCCGCGCGCCGCCTGCAGCGCCTTGCCGCGCAGGCTCGCGGCCTCGGTCAGCGAGATGGGGGAGTCGCCGGAGAGCAGGCGGGTGGCGTAGTAGGCGTCCTTGAGCTTCTCGACGCCGGCCTGGGTCTCGTCGGCGCCGCGGAACTCGTCGGCGATCTCGCCCTTCGGCGTGAGCTTCACCGGCGTGTCGTCCGGTGGCGGCGCGCTGTTCGCGGCGGGCGGCACCGCCGCCAGCATGCCGGCCGTGACGGCGAGGGTGAGGGGTAGGGACAACAGGCGCAGACGAGCGGACGAAGCCACTGATCACTCCCTGGAGGGCTGGGGCGGCCGTCTTTGGCCGCGCGCCGAGCCTCGCCCGTCGCTGTGTGTTTGGCAAGAGCCAAGATCCCGCCGCGCAGTTTCGCGCGGTCGCCGGCTGGGAGGGGCGAATCCTTCCTCGTCCAGCCGGTGTTGCACACCGGCATCTGCCTTCGCGAGGACCCGAGCAGACGATCGGTCGCGCTGCGTAACCAACGCGCCCGGTACGCGTTGAACGGTCGGCTTCACCTGGAAGCGCGTCACGCCGCGCCGTCACCCGCCCGGGGGCATCATGCAGACAGGTCACCGTCGGTCCACCGTCATCCGGGCCGCCGCTGGGACGGCCGGGCTCGGCCTGGCCGCGCTCGTCACGTGCTCGACGACGGTGGCGCATGCGTCGGTGCCGAGCGGCGACCCGCTGCCCGTGCCGACGTTGCCGCCGCTGCCGACGGTGAGCCTCACCGTGCCGCCGCTGCCCGTGCCGACGCTGCCGCCCATCTCGGTGCCGACGCTGCCGCCGATCTCGGTGCCGACGCTCCCGCCGGTGTCGGTCTCGCCGTTGCCGCCGGTGTCGCTCCCGACGCTGCCGCCTGTCTCGGTGCCCACGCTGCCGCCCGTGAGCCTGCCCAGCCTGCCGCCGGTGTCGCTGCCGGGGCTGCCGGTGAGCCTGCCGAGCCTTCCGGTGCCGACCCAGTCGACGCCCGCGCCGACGTCGCGGGTGCCGACCCCGGTGGTCACCTCGCCCACGCCCGGAGCGACGGGGCAGGGCACGACGCCCTCGGTGCCGACGCCGCCCGTGCCGAGCCCGACCTCGGGCTCCGGGACGGGTCCCGGCGGTGCTGGCACGTCCGACGGGTCGGCGCCGACCCCCGTGAGCACCGAGAGCACCTCGGTGCTGTCGGCCACGCCGCTCACCGGCAGCGGCGCGACGCGAGCGGTCACGAAGACCGCTCCCGTCGAGGCGACGCGACGTCTCGCGCGTCAGGCAGAACTGGCCAGCGTGAACAGCCAGCCCTCGGGGTCGACGGCTGTGCCGCTGCTCGTCGCGAGCCTGGTGATCCTCGGCGGGGCGGTGCTCGTCACCCGGCGGGTGTTCCGAGCGGTCGCCTGAGCGATCCCATCCGGTCGCCCGCGCCCATCCGACGAAGCGGCCATGTCCGCCCGCGTCGAGGCCAGCGAAGCCGGCGTCGGGACCGTCCCGGTCACCGGCGGCCCGGGATCCGTTGGGAGCTGGTGCATCAGCGAACTGGTCGCCCACGGCCACCGCGCTCGCGCCACCGTCCGCGGTGGTGTCCTTGAGTCAATCCCGGCAGCACGGTTGGCGGCGTACGACGGCGCGCTGGAGGTCATCGATGCTCGACGGTGCTCACAGCCCGCCTAGCGCTGCATCGGGGTGATGAGCCGAGACCAAGCTCGGAGCGACGACGAAGGCCCCGGGGACCGGGGCCTCATCACGTGTCCGAGGGGGGACTTGAACTCCGGGCCATCCCGTCCGGTGCTGGCCGCCTCCGTCCATGTGACCCGCTCTTCCGTGGGGCCGCGGCGGCTCGCTTGAACCGCGAGTCTGGCCCTATCCGGTGCTGTCCGGGCTAGTTCGTGACCAAAGTTGTGACCATGGCTCATGTCCCACGGTTGCGGGCACGGTGAATCGAGGGGTCGCTCGCCGGCCGCGATGGCGCGTGTCCGATTTCCGTTCGCCGTACCGAAGGGCAGGCTGCAAGATGGCTAGGCAGCGGTCAACTCGGTATATCGGTCGAACAGCTTGGCCTGACGTGTGAGCTCTGTGGAGATGGCGCGGCGGCCGTAGAGGCCTTCCACGGTTCGGTCGAGTGCTGCGTGTGCTCGGGCGAGATCGGCTGGCGTCGTCGCGGGGTCGTAGAGCTCCGCGAGCGTCGCTCCCGCGTGCCGCTCCCGCGCGGCGAGCACCTCACCGGCGCGTTGAGCGACCTGGGTGGTCTTCCGAGCGTTCGCATCCGGCCACGGGAAGGTGTTGTAGACCAGATCCGAGGAGAGGCGGAAATCGCTCCTGAGGCGGCCTGCCACCGTGCGGACCCAGGTCATGAACATCTCGCTGCTGAGGATGCCGAAGATGTATTCGGTCGCGTCCTCGATGGTCAGGGTCGAGTCGTGCGCGATGTCGTCCTTTTCGAAGAAGGCGAGAGGGATGTAGCTCCGGTTCATCGACGTGTGGCGCGGGAGACATAAATAGCGGCCAGCCGGTTGCCTGATCTCCCCGAACAGCGCTGGGGTGGCGGCCAAGGCCTGTGTTTGTGCACGTGTGCTGCGACGCCGATAGGCGCGAACGCGTGCAACGCGCTCTCGGAGGACCTGGCTGTTGCGGATGTCGCGGGGGTCTGCGTCCTCGAGCCATAGGCAGTACCGGTGGAGGCCGTTGAGCATCTCCTCGGCGCCGATGAGCTCGCGGATGTACTGGGCCGCGATCGGGTCCGTCTGCAGGATCTCCTCGCGTGCGTCAGCGTCCAGGATCAGGTGCTGCTCGTCGTTCGGCATGTTGCCGAATCGGCACCGCGGCACCGGGAGTAACGGTTGCCGCCGCTTACTCGCAATCACAGTGGGCGCGTCGACCAGGTAGGGGTTGATGTTGCGGACGCGCAGCGGCTCGGCCTGGTCCGCGTCAAGGGTGGGGTGGTCGAACAGTGTTTTGTGCGGTCGCAGTCCGCCGTAGCTGAAGCCGATGATGACGACGTGGACGTGCGCGGCGCCGCTTGCCTCGCTCTTCCAATTGAAGGTTCGGTGCGCGAAGTCGATCTCAAGACCAGCCTCGACCAGCTCCGGCCACAGGGCGGGGACCTGCTCGCCTTGCACAATGCTGTTCGTGGCAACGAACGCAGCTCGGATGGCGGTTCCGGTCATGTACACCGCCGCGGCTTGGTACCAGGCGGACACGTAATCGAGCACGCCGGTCCCTGACCGCCCGGCGAAGACCAGATCCATGTCAGTACGTTGGTCGGCTGTTCGATGCTGCTTGCCGACGAATGGCGGGTTGCCGAGCAGGTAGGTGCACCGCGTCGCAGGTAGGACGTCGTTCCAGTCGACGCGGAGTGCATTGCCGATGTGGATGTGCGCTGTGTCGGTAATGGGGAAGCGCGCGTAGTATTCGCCGAACTCGGCCGACAGGGCCAGGTTCTCCAGGTGATCGATGAGGTAGATCGCGGTCTCGGCGATCCGAGCGGGGAACTCTTCGACCTCTATTCCGTAGAACTGCCCGACGCTGACTTTTGACTCGACCGCGGACACGTCGAAGCCCATCTGTCCGCGACCAGGGAGACGCGCTCCGCGCTTGCCGCGCTCGACTCTGCCGCGCGCGCCCTGGCGTGCCTCCTCGGCGCGGATGCGGCGCAACACCTCAAGCTCCAGGCGGCGGATCTCGCGGTAGGCGATCACGAGGAAGTTGCCGCATCCGCACGCAGGGTCGAAGAAGGTGAGCGTGGCGAGCTTGTCCCGGAAGCGTCGGAGCGCTGGGAGGGTCCCGGCTGCATCCAGCTCTGCGCGGAGCTCGTCCATGAACAAGGGGTCGATCGTGCGGAGGATGTTGCCCTCGGTGGTGTAGTGCGCCCCGATCGCACGTCGATCAGCGTCCTCCATGACGTTCTGGAAGAGCGACCCAAAGATGGCCGGGCTGATCTTCGACCAGTCGAACCGGCAGGCCTTCAGCAGTCGGTTCCGCATGCCCCTGGTGCAGTCCGGGATCGGGACCGTCTCGGCGAAGATGCCGCCGTTGATGTACTCGAACGACTTCAGGTCGTCGTCCAGATTCGCGGATCGCCGGTCTTTTGGGGTGTTGAGCACCTGAAACAGATGGATCAACGCGGGACCCAGGTCGTGGCCGTCGTCGCTGGTCTTCAGCAGCAGATAGTCATGGAAGCGACCGGGCTCCCACACCTGGGTGTCGTCAGCGAACAGGATGAAGACAAGGCGCACGAGCAGCACGCGGAGTGCGTGGCCCTCGTAGCCGGACTCCCTGAGCGCATCGTGAAGTGCAGCGAGGAGCTCGGTCGCTTTAAGGTTGACCTCCTCCTCGGTCTCGTACCTCTGCACCTCGGCGTCGAGCATCGGCGCGAAGACGCGCAGCCGACCCGGAAGGTCGGACAGCGGGAAGCTGATCTCTTCGCCGGTGATCTGATTCCTCACACGGAAGGTGTGGAAGTCGCAGACGACGATCAGCCGCGGCCAATGCTCGCTCGGGATGCTCGGCAGGTAGTCGATCGCCTGCTCGATCGCTGCGCCGAGGTCTTCGCCCAAGCTCTTGTGTTCAGCCACCAAGTAGCCGGGCCAGAATAGATCCATCCACCCGCGGCCGCCGGTCGAGTACCTGGCCGACATCTGCTCGAACACGGCGACCCGCCGCCGGTCGAGGTCGAAGATCGCGAAAAATTCGTTCCAGAACGATTGCGCCTCGGCTCGCTCGCGGCTTTCGCCGCGCCACCGGGAGGCGAAGCGAGTTGCCCGGTTCCGCATCTCTTGCCACGACGGCGCTGGCACGCATCGACCTCCGGCTCGATCTTGATCTTGACCTTGATCTTGAGGCTACGGCGAACTGCTCCCGCACACCATGGGGCGGCTTGGTACAGCGCCGGAGCAGTATCACGAACCGTCGCTTTCCGGAAGCTGTGCGACACGCGAGCCGAACGGCTTCCCCGGCGTCGTTGATTGCTCGACCACCGGGGGTCGCGCCCCGTGGCGTGGTGTAACTCGGCTTCGTGATCACGTCAGCGAGTTCGGTGCTGACTATGCCGTGAGCAGGGCGGCGGGCGCCACCTCCTCGGCCGGTGCGGACTTGGGGTTGAGCAGG
>NZ_JBQCEE010000302.1:0-2754 GCF_051960575.1 Jatrophihabitans sp. | reverse complement strand
TCGTGCCGCAGCAGGATCTGCCGCCCGATGGGGCTGAGGCGCTGCAGCTCGCCGGGCGAGATCACCAGCCGCCGGCCGACCGTGGTCTCGTGCACCGGGTCGGTGCCGTCGTTCACCGCCAGGGCGGCGACCGAGTCGGGTCCGGCCCCCGCCGTCCCCCCGACGGTCGCGTCGAACTCGGCCTTCGAGGCCGTGACCACCACCGCGACGAACCGCGGCCAGTCCGTCCCCCAGACCGCCGTCACGGCCGGCACCGCGTCGTCGACGTCGCGGATCACCGAGTCGAGCACCGCCTCGTAGCCGGGGTGGCCGAACGCGATGCCGAAGCGCCCCCGTGCGACCGAGAGCGGACCGAAGTCCCAGGGACCCTTCCAGGTCGTCGCGCCCAGCGACTCGGCGTCGTCGTCCCCGGCGATCACGACCTGGCCGCCCTGGCGCAGGAACGTCCAGTACAGGTCGCGGCTCGTGGGGTGCGGATCGGCGCCGCGGATCGCGTAGTCGAGGCTGACGTGCACGACGGACGCGGGCGCCCCGTACTTGCGTCGGGCGGCGGCGAGCAGCGTCGGGTCGGACTCGGCACCGACCACCGAGTACGACCAGGAGGCGAGCGGCACCTTCGCCAGGTTGTCGAACTCGTCGCTCTGCTGCTGGCGGAACAGCGCATCGCGGTCGGCGGTGGACACACCGGCGAGCCAGGCGGCCCGGTCGTGCGCGTGCAGCGCCGCGGCGTGCGCCCGCAGCAGCGAACGGACGGCGGTGGGTGTCGGCGCCGAGGTGGGCGCGGACGAACCGCTGCAGGCGGTGCTCAGCGACGCGGCCGCCACCAGGGCGAGCGCGAGACGGACGGCGGCGCGGGGCACGCCTCGATCCTGCCCCGTCGCCGCCCGGCGACCGCGCAGGTCTCAGCCGAGGTGGGTGGCCCCGACGATGTCGCTCGAGAAGCTGGACACGGGAACGACCGTCACCGGCTCGCCCTCGGTCGGCGCCGACACCATGAGCCCCTGGCCGATGTAGATGGTGACGTGCCCGATCGGCGAGTACATGAAGATCAGGTCGCCGGGCGAGAGCTGGTCGAGGCCGACGTGGTGGCCGTAGTTGTACTGGTCGGCCGCCGAGTGCGGCAGGCTCACGCCGGCGGCGGCCCACGAGGCCATCGTCAGGCCCGAGCAGTCGTAGGCGTCCGGGCCGGCTGCACCGAAGACGTAGGGCTTGCCGACCTGAGCGAGCGCGAACCGGACCGCGGTCTGCTCCGGCTTCGTCCCGCCGACGTGCTGGGCGATGTAGCCGATCGCCGCGGTGCGCGCGGCCGGGTTGATCGCCTGCGCGAAGGCCTGCTGCTGCTTCGCGTCGAGCAGCGCGAGGGTCGCCTTGTACTTGGCGATCTGCTGCTCGACGGCGGCGCGGGCACGGTCGGCCTTCGTGAGCTCGGCCCGGGCCTGGTCGAGCAGCCGCTGCGCCGCGGCCGACGCCTGCTGCGCCTTGGCCCGCGAGGTCGTCAGGTCGCTCACCACCTGGGCGTCGTGCGTCGCGATCAGGTTCTCGGCGTCGAGCCGGTCGAGGTAGGCCTGACCGTCCGGGCTGGTCAGCAGCGCCGCCGCCGACGGCAGGTCGCTGCCCTCGTACTGCACGGCGATCGTGTGGGTCATCTCGACGCTCGCCGCGTCGAAGGCGGCCTGCGCCGCCCGGGCGGCACGTGCCGAGCGCGCGGCCTCCGTCTGCCGCTGCGTGGCGACGACGCGGGCCTGGTTGTACTGCTCGACCAGCTGCGAGTTCTGCAGCACGAGCTGGTTCAGCTGCCGCTGCACCGACTCGATCGTCGGCTGCCCCTGGGGAGACGTGCCAGGCGAGGCGGCGGCCGGCAGGGCGCTCAGCAGCGTCGGCACCGTGACGACGGCGGCCGCCACGGCGACACGGAACGCGGCGCGGGGAGCGGAACGGGAACGCAGACGAACGACGGGTCGCGCCACAGCCGGCGGAGCTCCTTCTTCCTCGTCCGCCTACCGGGTTAGCTGACGGGTTCGGGCCGGAAGTAGCCCTACAGCAGTGGCGCGCGTCGGGTCGACGCGGTCGCCACCACCGATTCACCCCACGAGCGGTGGGTCCCCGGTTCGCGGCGCCGTGCTCCGTTGCCGGACCACGCCGCTGCTCACGATTCGGCGGGACCTGCGGCAACGCCCTTCGGACGTTTCGAACCGTAGGTCTCAGGCAGATTACGACGCGGTGCATTCGGACGGCAACGCGGGGCCGAAAGTCCCGAACCGCGGCCACCCAGAACCCGGACAAACTACGCGATCCCCCGCGAGGTCTGTCCCGATCCGGGCGGGATGCGCACGATCGGCACGAGCCGCAGCGGCGGCACCAGCCCCGCGTCGGCGAGGCTGGCGAACGCCGTCTGCTCGGCGTCGTCGAGGTCGACCCCCTCGGCCGGCCGGCTCAGCAGGACGTTGATGACGCAGTCGTCGCACGCGAGACCGCGCCCGACGCAGGTGTGGCAATCGATGTGCATCCCGGCTCTCCGCTCTCCAGTCCGCCGGCTGTCGGCGGTCGGTGCGAAGGCTAGGAAGACCCTCTGACAATTTCCGTCGGCCCGGGTCGGGCCCGGGGTGCCGCCGGGATGCTCCTATGGTTCGTCAAGCCGCTGACGGCACTGTTTGAGCGCGTGGCGGGGCAAGCGTGGCGAAGACTTCTCGTGCGACGTAGCGCTTGAGACAGCGGATGATCTCTGGCTTCGTCAGGCCATCGGCGGTGCGGCGG